>JANMOT010000052.1:0-149878 GCA_031369485.1 Sphingobacteriia bacterium | reverse complement strand
AAATACAAGAACTGTTACCACAAAACTGGAAGCAACACCAAAACATTTAAAATTTTAAGAGGGGTCAACCCCGGGAAATCAAGGCAAGCTTTCCCAGAATATTATTTCCCTGCACGATAAGGGTATTGCTGGGGTGCTTACTTTCCAATAAATAAAAAAGGCCCGCCAATCTTATGCTGTCAAAAGATTAGCGAGTCTGGTTAAATCTGGTATAAAATGGTTTGAAAAATATCCGTGCAGGGCAACATACGCCTCTTGCTTCGCAAGGGGCGTATTATTTTAAATTCCTGCTCAATTTTATATGGGTCAAGAACCAAAAATTTAACAATCAACTCTTATTCTATTCGAGAAAAAAAAATATTAAGTTGTATCTTGTACCCTTAATGCAATATTCTTAACTGAATTAATATGCCATTTTTTACGACCAAAATTCAATACGCTCCAATAATAGCCCTCCTATTATTTGCCAACTTGGCTTTCTCGCAAAATAAAAATACCCAATCATTTCCAAAACCATTCATTGTAAAAACCAACCTCTTAAACCTCCTCGCCCAAAAACCAACTATTTCATTTGAAAAAGTCTTTTCACAAAAATTCAGCGCAGAAATCAGTTTTGTGCAGGGGGAAGTCAATAATTTCTTATTTACCGATCACTATGCATACAAGGGAATTCAATTGAGATTTAAAAGATACTTTTTTCCTTTTCAATCGGGTAAACTCAACCCCTTTTCCGCTGTATATTTGGGAAATTTACAGAGACATATTCAATCAGAAGGTAGATATTTTAGCGACAACTACTTATTTTCATATCCCTCCAAAGATTTTTTTGCCAATTCTATTCGAGGTGGTCTCTCTTTAGGATGTACTATAATTACAAAAAATAAACTTGCTGTGGAAATTCTTACGAGTACAGGCTATGGCAGATATACAACTATTTATAAGGCAGATACCAACCACAAATCAAAAGGATATTTAGACGCCCAAATATGGCTCTCAGTCGGCTATTCTTTTTAAATTACATTTTCTTTGCGTCTTCTAAAAAATTAGCCAACCCTATATCGGTTAACGGGTGTTTTAACAGTCCTAAAAAAGTAATCATACCATGGCAGGTAAGATTAAAAGAACGATTTAATATAGTTTACAACCAATGCAGCCATTCCAATAAGCCAACATTACTACTGGTAGGCTTAAGCTATAAACCACCCATTATTAGGGATGGATAAATGAGAAGTGGTAAAATGGGAATAAAAAGTGTTGTAAAGCAAAACTGCAATAAGCAGAACGGGAATAGTATGTACAGGAAAGAAAAAACTGACCAAAGATGCTTATTCCAGCTAAAATAAAAACTATATTTATAGAAATAAAACACCCCAACCAATGAAAAAGGAGACCCAACTAAAATATTTAACACCCAGATTTTACTGGCAACCCAATACTAAAACCATACTTTATACCTTAGATAACTAACGATCGGTCAACAAAAAATCATTACCGCCACCCCCTTGATAACCTCTGTTCAATCAAGGTTTTTTTAAAGGGGGTATAGGATACTTTTATAAGAGTTGTACGCAACCCTAAATCAAAATTCCGTTCATCTTCAAGTGACAAGACATTCAATACGTAGTCCCTATCAACCCACCGTACATGCAGCACATGTCTTGTCCTGAAATAAGTTTGCACACTAGGTAATAACTGTTTTAGAAACAAAAAACATTGTAATGTAAATACGGCATATTCGCAAAATTAAATCTCAAAACATCGCTATAAACTTACTTAGCTCTTCTTCACGTTCCCGTAACCAAAAAAGTTTCATTTCTGCCTTTTGCGGAATATTTTTTAATTCAATCAGTTTAATATTCATATTTACGCCCCGTACAGAAGAGATGGGTTCAATTGAAATACCAAGGCCAGCTTCTACTAATCGAACTACAGCTATTGAGTGGGCCGATTCATGTGCCACTTTAGGGATAAAGCCAAAGCTCCGGCAAATTTGTAAAATTGCCTCAACATAACCAATACCTGTAGATAGTTGCGGTAAAATAAATGTTTCATTTTTTAAAACAGATAAATCAGTTAATTTCCTTCTTGCTAATGGATGATTAATGGGCAAAATTAATACAAAATTTTCTCGGTATAAAATTCTGGAGTTTGCTTCCGCAGGTAATATAATATTGGGAGCTACGCCGATATCGGTTTTTCTGGTGAGTAACATTTCAATTTGATGAAAGTTTGATGTTTCCTGCACAATGGTTTTAAGGTTTGGCCATTTAAGCTTTACCTTAACTAAAAAAGAAGGTACCACCGTATTCATGGCAGAGCTAGAGTGTGTAACTTTTACTTCACCAGCCTCGCCATTGTGTAATTGTGCTGCCCGTATAATTGTTTTATCTAAATCCTGTAAAATTCTTGTTACTTCTTTTTGAAAAAATAAACCAGCTTCAGTTAATGCAACAGTCCGGTTGTTTCTGTTAAGCAATAAAACACCCACTTCCTTTTCCAGTAATTGTATTTGCCTGCTTAAAGCCGGTTGAACAATATTGATTTGCTCAGCAGCTTTTCTAAAATTGAGTGTGTTACATAAAATCAGGAAATTTTTAAGTTGCTGAATATACATAGTAATCAAATTAAAGTATCAGTTAATCAAAATTAAGCATTTTATTTTATCAGTAAAATCAACTTGCTTTGCTCTTAATTAATTTTATAAAATGAGCATAACCAAAGCAGGCCGTCCGGCATTAATCCTTGTTGATATTCAAAAAGGGTTTGCCAATATTGAATATTGGGGAGGGCAACGCAATAATCCCGATGCAGAATTAAGAGCAAGTGAATTATTAAAAATATGGAGAGCAAACAATCTCCCGGTTTTTCATATTCAGCATTGCTCTTCCATTTCAACTTCTTTGCTGCATGAAACAAATGCTGGTAACGCATTTAATGATTTAGTAACCCCTGTTAAAGGCGAACCAATAATAAAGAAAAATGTAAACAGTGCTTTTATTGGTACTGACTTACAGGCTCAACTTGATAAAGCTGCAATTAAAACACTTGTAATTGTTGGGCTAACAACCGACCACTGTATTTCAACAACTACAAGAATGGCAGGTAACTTAGGTTATGAAACCTATCTTGTTGCTGATGCAACTGCCACCTTTAATAAAAAAGGAGTTGATGGGCAACATTACACCGCTGAACTTATTCATGAAACAGCTCTGGCAAGTTTACATGAAGAGTTTGCAACCATTGTAACAAGCAATTTTATAAAACTAAACGTTCCATCTAACTAATCAGTAAATAAAAATAATGAACGGGATAACACAAAAAATGATTGATGCACAGAATAAAGCAATTGAATTATTTAGTGCAGTAGAAGCAAAAGGATTAATCATTGCTGGTAAAACAGAAAACCAACTTTGCGATGAAATTGTACAAATTGCCAAAAAAGATTTCGGCACAGAAAATCATTGGGGTAAAAAAATTGTAAGAACAGGCGTAAATACATTACAACCTTATAGTGCCGACCCCCCAAATCTTATTATTCAAGAAGGAGATATATTATTTTTCGATTTTCACCCCGTTTTTGAGGGTTGGGAAGCTGACCTTGGAAGAACATACGTTTTAGGCAACGACCCATTAAAACAAAAAATAAAGAAAGATGTAGAAGCAGCCTGGCAAGAAGGGAATGATTGGTATTGGAAACAAAATAAACTTACAGGTGCCCAATTTTTTATATACGCAACCGACCTTGCAAAACGCTATGGCTACGAATTTGGAAACGCCATTGCCGGGCACATCATCGGCAAATACCCACACGAACAACCTGACGACCCCAATGATATGTGTTTTGATGTACACCCTGATAACAATACCGATATTCTACAATTAGATAAATTTGGAAACAAAAGACATTGGATATTAGAGCTTCATTTTGTAGATAGAAAGAATAATATCGGTGCTTTCTTTGAGCAATTGTTGACTACAAAATAAATCAATAACTCAGGATGGTTACACCAAGTCAGGCACATTTGCAAGGCGCACAAAGCCGACACACAAAAGCCAACCTTGCAAAAGAGCCTGCCTTGTGCCAACGCACATGCAACACTCTGCGGTGCGACACAGACCCACATTGTAGCAGACCGAGAAGAAGGGCGAACACATAACATTGAGCGGAGTAGAATAAATGCCCGCTAAAAATGCCCCATTATCAAGGAAGATATTGGGGCATTTTTGCTGCGATACCTGCCCCGATAACTCGTGGGTGTTAAGCTCACACTGGGATGTAGTTCAGATTGTAGTAGGTGTATTTGTAGCTTTCGGGTTGGTATTAATTTGTGGGTGACTCATGCTTAAAGTCTTTTTTTGTGATGAACTTTTGTTAAACAAATAACTCCCCCCACCCACAGTAACACAGGCTACAAGCAATGCGGAGTTCGTGCAAGGTGCAAATGCAATTTTTCAGCGGCAGAATATTTTTTTGCATTTGCCATTTAGTTCAGTACATTTAATAAAGGGTTTCGCTCAAGACAGTTTTGTGGTTATTAATTCCGCACTCCGTATAGCCTGAAACCGTTAGTACCAATTTTATGACGACATACGAACAACGAATTACATTATTTATTGACATTTTGGGCTTTAGAAATATTGTGACCAAAACTGAAACAGATGAAGTCTAAACAGACAAAATATTTTCTGTGTTGGACTCAATGAAAAGTGAAATATTAAGTAATGAACTTTTTGCCGAAATAAATATCACTGATGACAACAAAGAAGAACTTGACAGCATTAAAGAGATACAAGGTTTATTTTCAAAAGCACTAAAAAGCGAATCATCAATAAGAATAACACACTTTTCAGACAGTATTGTAATGTCAATCGGTTTCGAAAATGATATGTATGCAATGTCACTTATAGAATATATCTGTCGGTTGTCTTACAGACTTTGGCGAGACTTTAAAATATTAATTCGTGGCGGAGTTTCCGTGGACAAATTAATTCATAAAGAGAATGGAGCGTTATTTGGACCTGCAATGGTCAAAGCATATGATTATGAGACAAATTTAGCAGAACACCCTAGAATTGTATTTGACGACTTATCTTATAATATATTCAGAAATAGTCGATCGTTTAAAGCAATGGAGAAATTGATAAAACCTTTTTCCGGTAGAAAGGAAACCGAAGGAAAAATAATAGAAATTAAAAATGGCTTTGAAATTAACTTGGGGACATCCATTCTTCACTTATTGACAAGTCATTTTACAATTCTTCCTGACAAAAGAAAAGAAGTGTTTGAAGTGTTAAATAACTTATCTAATGAATTGGCAACAATTTATAAAAAAACAAAATCTGACAAAGTGAAGAGTAAATATAAATATCTCATTGACGAAATTGATAGAATTGAATATCCTAAAATATAAAAAAAACTGGTGCTAATAACTAAGACTTCCTTGGATGCGTAGCACCAGTCCCAAGTACTCGGGATTGAACTGAAGCGGTAAATTATTGGGGTGTTTTTTTTACCCCTACCCACTATTTTATACAGCAGCAGCAAGTTGTTTTTCAGGTGGTCATGCCAATACAGCCATTGTAATCTTCCAACCTTGGCACTGGTAGGATTAAGCTATAAAGCACCAATGATAAGTGATGGATAAAAAGTGAGTACCAAATGGCAATAAAAAGTGTTGTAAAACAATACTGTATTGGGCAGAAAGGGAATGGCGCGTTCCCGTCTCTTCCGCACTTTTTCAATGTTGAAAAAAATGTAATTGGGTATCTAAAAATAACAATAACAGCCCTTATTTCACGTATTTTGTAAAAATAAAGTCTATTTTTACAAAATAATTACAAAAAACGAAAATATTATGCTAGTTCAATTTTCGGTTCGCAACTTTAAAACCTTCAAAGAAAAGGCAGTTTTAAATCTAGTTGCTTCTAACTATGATAAAGACACCAGAGAAAATGAGAATATAAAGACAGATTCAGACTTTAATTTAAGAATGGTAAAAAGTGCTGTAATCTATGGAGCAAATGCAAGTGGCAAAAGTAAATTCATGGAAGCATTAATGTTCATGAGAGACTTTGCAATTAAGTCTTCAAAAGATAGCCAGAAAGGTGATGCGATTAATATTGAACCTTTTAAACTAGCAACGGAATCGGAAAAGGATTCAAGTGAGTTTGAAGTAATTTTTATTTTCAAAAAAGAAATGTATAGATATGGCTTTGAAGTGACTAAAGAAAAAATTTTTTCCGAATGGCTTTATCACAAACCCAAAACAAAAGAAATTGAATTATTCTATAGAGAAAAACAAAAGTTTGATATTCATGAACGAAGCTTTAGCAAAGGGGCTACTTTGGCTAAGGAAGACCTAGTTAGAGATAATGCATTAATGTTATCAGTTGCTGCTCAATTTAATGATATAGGTGCTGGTAAAGTTTTAGATTGGTTTAAAGGTTTAGGAACTATTTCCGGTTTAGACGAAGAAGGATATCAAGGCTTCACAATGGGAAGAACTAAAAGCCCAAAGTATAAAGAACAAATTCTTGAATTATTAAAAGCAGCAGATTTAGGTATTAAAGACATTACTTTAGAATCTTTGGACATTTCAAAACTTCCTAAACAAATGCCAAAGGAAGTAAGAGAATCAATTGAAAAAGAAATGAAAGAGGAAGATGCCGAATTCATTTCTGATGTTTTGACTACACACAGAAAATATGACTTGAACAAGAAATATGTAGGAGATATTCAGTTTTCGCTTGAAGATGAAGAATCATCTGGAACAAAGAAATTCTTTGCATTGACAGGACCTGTACTAAGCACTATTGAAAATGGCTCAGTTCTAATTGTCGATGAATTAGATTCAAAGCTTCATCCAAATTTGGTTTGTAAAATTGTTTCGCTTTTCAATTCAAAAGAATTGAACCCTAAAAATGCACAATTAATTTTTAATACGCATGATACAAATCTTTTAAGTTCTGGCTTATTTAGAAGAGACCAAATTTGGTTTACTGAAAAAGATAAATATGGGGCTTCCAAGTTATTTTCTCTTGCTGACTTTAAATCGGAAGTAAGAAAAACAGAAAATTTTGAAGACAATTATATTAGAGGTAAGTATGGAGCTGTTCCATTCTTAGGCGATTTTGACAATTTCATTAATTCTAAAATGCTGTTATCGCATGAAAATGAAGGATAAAAAAACAGCACAAATTGAAGCTAAGCAAAAACACATTGCAGCGTTAGCATCAGCAAAAGCGAGACGAGGGACTGAGCCTATATTAGAAAGAACAGCTCCTACTAAAATTGAGAAGCCTACAATCCTAATCGTTTGTGAAGGGAAGAATACTGAGCCATCATATTTTAGACAATTTAAACTTACTTCTGCTTCAATAAAAGCTATTGGTAATGGATACAACACAACGTCGTTAGTGAATCATGCAATTACACTTAATCAGCAATGTACTTATGACCAGGTTTGGTGTGTTTTCGACAAAGACCAATTTCCTGCAAATGATTTTAATAATGCAATAACCATTGCAGCAGCAAATAATTTCGGAGTTGCATATTCAAACCAAGCATTTGAATATTGGCTCATTCTCCATTTTGAAGACCATCAAGGTGGTGGGATGCATAGAGATGAATATGATGATACAATTATTGACTACATAAATCCATTAGGTTCAACATATGACGGAGAAGGAAGCAAAACAGTTACAGATGATTTTTTCGAAATATTAAGTGGTATTGATACAGCAACTAATAGACCTAGAATTGACCTTGCAATTTCAAGAGCTAAAAGAAACTATAACCTTTTGAGTCATGCAAGTCCAGCTACCGAGGAATCATCAACCACTGTTTTTAAATTAGTTGAGGAGATTTTAAAATTCATTTAGTTCATGGGTAAGCATCCCAGCAATACCCTTATAATGTAGGAAAATAATATTCTGGGTTAGCTTGCCCAGATTTCTCAGGGTTGACCCCTCTTAATATTTTAATGTTTTGGGGTTGTTTCCAGTTTTGTAGCAATAGTTCTTGTATTTTGTTAATAGGATAACCTGCGAAGCGTATTAAATATCCATTGCATCTATTCAAGAGAATTTATTTGATAGTTTTTGCAAGTAGCTAATAAACTGTAGAAGATTACCGAGCGTTGGGTTATAAGTTATTATTAACTTGTGATTGATAAACAAGAAGAGCCGTGTGATGGGAGACCATCAAGCACGGTTCCGTGAGAACCTGAGGGTGAAAATCCCTCGCTTTATTCGATTGCCTGAAAGCAATAAAACGATAATCAAACAAATTTTAAAATGAAAAAAATTACAATACTGATAGTGATATTGCTCTTCGGAACACTTGCTTTTTCGCAAAATAAAGACAAAACTTATATTTTAATTCATGGTGCATGGCATGGTGCTTGGTGTTGGTATAAAGTTGTGCCAGAAATGACAAAAAAAGGATTTAAAACCATCGCTATTGATTTACCAGGCCATGGAAAAGATACTACAAACCCTGAATCAGTTACTTTCAAAATGTATGTTGAAAAAGTAAAACAAGTGGCAAACAGTAAAAACGGACAAGTTATATTGGTAGGACACTCAATGGCTGGAACAATAATATCACAAGCAGCAGAGGAACTTGGCAAAAACAAAGTCTTTAAACTAATTTACTTAGATGCTTTTTTGCCAAAGAATGATGAATCTGTGACTAAATTAGCAGGAATTATTTTTCAAACATTGCCACAAGAAACAGACACTACAAAAATTACTTTTGGTAAGGGAATTGTAACAGCCCCAAATGGAAAAACAAGGGCATTTAAACCAGAGGTAGCAGATATCGTTTTCTATCATGACTGTAATGCAAAGGATAAAAAATTCGCCCATAAAAATTTGTGCAGACAAGCAACTGAACCACTTGGTGCAAAAGTTTCAGTTACAGACAGTATTTATGGACAAATCCCGAAGTATTACATTTTATGTACGCACGGAAAAGACCTTGATAAAAGTATTCTACCAACAAGAGTTAAATGTGAAAAACTAATAAAAATACCGACCAGCCATTCGCCATTTTTTTCAAGGCCAAAAGAGTTGTCTAATATTTTTATGACGCTTTAAAATTTTCCTGTAGCCAATAACTAAGACTTCGTTGGGTGAGCAAGCACCAGCAATGAATTTTTCTTATTAGTTCCATACAAATAAAATATACAACGTTAAAACCCTAATTCAATTGAACTGCTGGCAAGCGATAATGTTGAGAATCATAAACAAATAATTCCTCAATTGTAAAGTTCCAGTATTTGTGCAAAGGAGATTCAAACAAATGTTTTTCAGCTGCTTCTTTATTGTCTGTATTCATGGTAATCCAACAAGTTTGAGTTTCCATACTTACCGCATAACTATCAATAATTCCCTTATTCATTAAATGATTAATATAAGTTCGGTGGGAGGGTACCAACGACATAAAATCATCGTTGATATTGAAATGAATAATTGCTTGGAATTTTTTCATATTATAAAATTGGTATCCACACTTACGCAAGTTTCATGCCTATTTTTTCTGCCAGCATGCTTTCTTTGCATTTGTACCAGCATAGAGTTGTTTTATAAGTTTTGCGCTGCTTCCAAAATCAATGATGTTTGTTTTATACCATTTTTAATATTGGTGTTAGAAGTAAACATCATCTATCATAAAAATTTCAATCGCATTTTGCCCTCGAAGTAAAATGGCCACTACATCAAATTGAATATATTTCCAATTAGGATGCTGGTATTGATAAGCAGCAGATGCGAATTTTAAAAACTGCATTTTTTCTTTACTAATGCTTTCTTCAGGATATCCAAACTTTAAGGAGGTCCTGGTTTTAACTTCTATAAAGTGAAGTATTTTGCCCTTATTCGCAATCAAGTCTACCTCTAAATGCTTATGCCGCCAATTTCGTTCAATAATTACAAATCCTTTCTCTATTAAGTGTTGTGCGGCAATATTTTCGCCCGTTCTACCCGTTTCTTGGTTATTCTGCTGCATTTTATTTTTATGATACAAGATATTGCTTATTCCAACGTTACTAACAAGAGTAAATACCTGTTTATGATGGCTAAAGATAAAATTTTTAAGTTGAAAGGTGTTGTGCAGCATTATGCCTGGGGTGGTGCTGAATTTATTCCTGGCTTATTGGCAATTCCCAATGAAACCAAACAACCCTGCGCCGAATATTGGATGGGTGCTCACCCTTCTGCGCCTTCATCGGTTTTAATGAACCAAGAATGGGTATCACTTAAAAAACTTATTGATGAAAATGCTGATCTAACCATTTCCCGTTCCGTTCAGGATAAATTTGGTGAACTACCTTATCTGCTTAAAGTATTGGATGTAAAAGATATGTTGTCTATTCAAGTTCATCCTACTAAAGCAGAAGCTGAAAAAGGATTTGATGCGGAAGAAGCTGCTGGTATTGTATTGAATGCGCCCAATCGCAACTATAAAGATCGCAACCATAAGCCCGAAGTAATGGTTGCCCTCAGTGAATTTTGGTTATTGCACGGGTTTAAAAAAGCATCCGTTCTAGCCGATACCATTGAAATGAATATTGAACTAAGTGTATTACTCCCTCTTTTTAAAAAAGAAGGGATTAAAGCATTGTACCAATTTGTTATGGAAATGGATCAGTGCGATGTAAACGCAGTGCTAATGCCACTGGTAAAAAAATCAATTCGACAAAAACTAAATGGTAGCATCACCAAATCAGACCCTGCTTGGTGGGCTGCTAAACTGTATGAAGCAACTGGTATTCCTGAAAATATTGATCGAGGTATTTTCTCTATTTATTTTTTCAATATTGTTAAAGTGAATCCTGGTGAAGCCGTATTTCAGAAAGCGGGTGTTCCACATGCTTATTTGGAGGGCCAAAATATTGAACTCATGGCCAATAGCGACAATGTGCTTAGGGCTGGATTAACCCCTAAATATATAGACGTTGCTGAATTGTTGAAACATACTTTATTTGAAGAAGTATTGCCCGATATTATGCTGGGTAAACCCGTGCAGCCCGGGGAAATGAATTATCCTTGTCCCGTTTCCGACTTTGGAATTGCTAAAATAGATTTATCAGCAGACTTTAACTATACAGGCCATGCCCTCTCACTAGAAATACTAATTGTTACGGCTGGCGGTATGGTAGTAAACAATGAACTTGCGCTAAAACGAGGAGAAGCTGTAGCCATGCTTACTGGGGCCGAGTATAACCTTACAGCCTCTGGAACTTGTACCATATTTAAGGCATTTGTGCCCGCTTTATAAGATTATACACATCATGGGTAAAAATGGCAAGGAATCTATTGGTTTTACGCCTACTTTTGTAATCAAATTATTCGAATGAAACTGACTAAAAATATTTTGATTTCCCTTGGGTTAATGGTATTTGCTACTGCTCTTTACCGAATTTTTCCTGACCGTCCTTTGGGTTTTGCTCCCCAAATTGCCGTTGCGCTCTTCGCAGGCTCTATATTTGTGAAAGACAAGAAAATAGCCTTTCTTCTGCCCTTACTTTCCATGTTTATCTCTGATTTACTCTATGAATTGTTGCATATAAATGGACTTTCTACTATTGGTGGCTTCTACAAAGGACAATGGGTGAACTACCTGCTTTTTATTAGCTTGACTGGCATTGGCTTTTTGGTAAATAGTAAGAAAATAGCTTCTATTCTTGCCGCTACTATTACTGCACCTACTGTTTATTTTATCTTTTCCAATGGATTGGTATGGTTAAAAGGTGGGGGTTTCAACAGACCTAAAAATATGGGAGGTCTTTTAGCCTGTTATGCAGATGGGCTGCCTTTTTATCCCAATAGTATTTATTCAACCATGTTTTTTGCCGCCGTTTTATTTGGTTCTTATGCCTTATTTAGTAAGCAAATAGCAACTAAAAAACTGGCTTAAGTAAGTCAATCATTTATTCCATTTTCATATTCTTGGTCTACCAGCAAATTTTTGCCGTCTGCCGCCGCTGTGGCCAATTCATCACATCTATTATTAAGTGCATTGTCAGCATGCCCCTTCACCCAAATAAAATTCACCTTGAATTTTTTTGCTATTGTGTAATATCGCAACCAAAGATCTCTATTTTTTTTTCCACCTTTGAAATCGGTTTTAATCCAATTGTTTAGCCAACGTTTTTGAACACTGTCCACTATATATTTACTATCGGTATAAATGGTTACGGGAATATCTTCTTTGCTAAGTAGTTCAAGTGCTGTAATAACCGCTAGAAGCTCCATCCGGTTATTAGTGGTATGTCTATAGCCTGCTGAAATTTCTTTTCTTTTTTCTCCCCATATCAATACAATACCGTATCCGCCTGGCCCTGGATTACCTCGTGCAGCTCCATCGGTATAAATAAGTAAAGGATGCGGCATAATGATTTATGGGTTCAAACAACGAAGGTAGAAAATACACGCCAAAACCACTATATTTATCCCATGGCTTATGACTATATTATTATTGGTGCAGGTTCTGCAGGATGTGTTTTAGCAAATAGATTGACAGAAAATCCGGAAAATAAAGTTTTATTAATTGAAGCAGGTGGCCCTGATTCAAAAATGGAAATACAGATACCCGGTGCGTATTGCAAACTGCATAGAACTGAAGTAGATTGGCAGTTTTGGGGTGAACCACAACCTCAACTAAATCAACGCAAACTCTATATTCCCCGCGGTAAAACATTGGGTGGCAGCAGCTCTACCAATGCTATGGCCTATGTAAGAGGTAATAAAGAAGATTTCAACGAATGGGCTGCTTTGGGTAATACCGGATGGAGTTATGATGAAGTACTTCCGTATTTTAAAAAGTCTGAACTAAACCAAGATATTCAATCGGAATACCATGGAACAGATGGATCATTGCATATTAGCTATGCAAAAGAACCCAGCCCCTTCGCCCACGCTTTTGTGGATGCCTGTGCAGAAATAGGAATGGAAAAAACACTAGATTACAATGGTGCCAAGCAGGATGGGGCTCATCTGCTTCAATACACCATAAAAAATAATAAGCGACATAGCACTGCTGTGGCTTTTCTAAAGCCTGCCATGAAAAGGAAAAATCTTACCGTTAAAACCCATACATTGGTAAAGCGAGTAATTATTGAAAACGGTCGCGCCACTGGGGTTGAAGTGGCTACTTCCTATACCAATTCTGAGCGTATTAACTGTAATAAAGAAGTAATTGTTGCTGCGGGAGCCATACAGTCACCACAAATATTAATGCTTTCTGGTATTGGTGATCCTACCGAACTTAAGCGTGTAGGCATTGATGCATTGGTGCCTCTACAAGGTGTGGGTAAAAATTTACAAGACCATTTTTGGACCGGCATCAGCTCGCCTTCTAATACCGAAACTGCCAATGCTTTTTTAAAGCCTTGGAGAATGACAAAAGCTTTATTGCAATATTTGCTTTTTAAGAAAGGTCCCATGGGCAATAGTCCCCTCGAAGCCAACGCATTCCAAAAGTCAAGCCCCAAATTAACAAGGCCAGATATTCAATTTCATTTTGTGCCACTGGGTATTGCCGATGAACGCACTGATATATACGATTTAAAAACCTTTTCAACCAATGATGGAATTGGGATCATGGCTATTTTAATTCGTCCTGAAAGTAGGGGGACCATTGCATTAAAATCTGCTAATCCCAAAGATTATCCCATCATCAATCACAATGCTCTATCTGAAGCTGGTGACCTTAAAAAAATAGTGAATGCCCTTAAGGAGTCCATAAAAATTATTACAGCCCCAGCTTTGGCCAGATATACCGAAGGAAATATTGGATTTCCTGTAGATTTTTCTAGTGATGAAGCCTTGATTATTCATATCAGAAAAACCTTGGAAACCCTGTATCACCCTGTTGGTACCTGCAAAATGGGAGTCGATTCAATGGCAGTAACCGATCATACATTAAGGGTTCATAAAGTGAAAGGTTTAAGGGTGATTGATGCTTCTATAATGCCTACCATTGTTTCAGGTAATACCAATGCAGCTACTATTATGATTGCCGAAAAAGGAGCGGCTATGATTCTTTCAGGTGTTTAAGGTAGCGTAACAGTACCTATTTAAGCCATTCTGCTTGGGTTAAATATTGTTTTGTTATTTTAGCGCATCTAAATATTTCTACTTTGGCTACAGTAAAGAAAAAAAATGGGTCTAAAAAGGCAACTGCTATTGATGTTCAATTGGCCAGTGTAATTGTAAAGAAAATGCCCAAAAAGACCGCCGCTAAAAAAGCAGTCGCAAAAAACAATAAGGTTGATGCCATCAGCATCAGCTTTCATTTAAGGTTTAAGACCAATTTTGGGCAAAATCTTTTTATACTCGGCAATCACCCCATTTTAGGAAATGGAAGTTTAGACAACGCTATTCCACTTCAATATTTAAACGAAGAGGGATGGAGTGTAACCATTCAATGGCCATTCGATGCCACAGAAACTGATCCCGTTTATTATAATTATTTATTGAAAAATGAGGACGGATCTCATGTGATAGACGCAGGAAAAGTTCATTTTTTTTCTATTGATAAATCTACCAAAAACGATTTATTGTTGATTGATAGTTGGAATCATGCTGGCTACTGTGAAAATGTTTTTTATACAGCAGCTTTTCAATCTGTGCTGTTGCAACAAAATTTTACGGCATTTACTGTTCTCAATCCCAAAAAATCAACCCATATTTTTAACGTTAAGAGTCCCTTATTAACCAAACACCAAACCCTCTGTATCATTGGATCTGCTGATAAAATGGGCAACTGGTTAACCGATAATCCCTTGTTGATGAATAGGCAAGAAGGGGTAGATTATTTTGAGCTTTCAGTAGACTTTACCAAGCAAAGTTTTCCCATTGCTTACAAGTATGGTATTTATGATTTTGTGCAAAAAAAATTCATACAGTTTGAAGCAGGAAATAATAGGATGGTCTACGAAGCCGCCGAAAAGAAAAAGAGTATCCGAATCAACGATGGCTATACCTATTTGCCTAATAATAATTGGAAAGGAGCAGGACTAGCCATTCCTGTTTTTAGTATTCGAACTTCCAATAGTTTGGGCGTAGGAGAATTTGCTGACCTGAAACTATTAGCCGATTGGTCGGCAAAAGTGGGACTAAAACTGATACAGATTTTGCCCATTAATGATACCATGGCAACCAATAGCTGGAAAGATTCATACCCCTATGCAGCTATTTCGGCATTTGCACTGCATCCTCTTTACCTGAATCTTTCTGCACTGGCTGGGAATACTCAAAAAGCAGCGTTAAAAAAAGCAACCATAATAGGTCAGGAACTAAATGCATTAGCAGAAGTGGATTATAATGCGGTTATTGAATTAAAAATTGAATTTGCAAAGCAAGTCTATAAGCAGGCTGGTAAAAAATGTTTAGCGTCAAAAGGGTTTAAAGAATTTTTTGGACAAAACAAATACTGGTTGGTTTCTTATGCTGTATTTTGTTACCTGCGTGATAAATATGGAACAGTAGATTTTGATAAATGGCCTGCCCATCAACAATATAATGCAGCAGATATTGCAGCATTCACACGTGAAAATGCGGACAGTTATGCTGAAATTGCTTTTCATTATTTTATTCAATATCATTTACACCTTCAATTAAAAGAAGCTACTGAATATGCGCATAACAAAGGCATTATTCTAAAGGGTGATATTGCAATTGGGGTTTATAGATATGGAGCCGATACTTGGCAGCATCCAGCACTTTATCATATGGATTTTCAAGCAGGTGCTCCACCCGACGACTTTGCTATTACTGGCCAGAATTGGGGATTCCCAACCTATAATTGGCAACGAATGCAGGAAGATGGATTTGCTTGGTGGAAGCAGCGATTTGAACAGATGCGCTACTATTTTGATGCGTTTAGAATTGATCATATTTTAGGATTCTTCCGAATATGGAGCATTCCCTTACATGCTGTAGACGGTATTATGGGCCACTTTGTACCCGCTTTACCTGTGCATATAAATGAGTTCAATCAACAAGGAATCTGGTTTAATTACAGTCGTTATACCCAGCCATATATTACCGATGCAGTGCTATGGGAAATTTTTGGTTATGATAATGAGTTGGTGAAAAGTATGTTTCTAAATAAATCTACTTCAGACAGTTATCTATTAAAACCAGCCTTTGTAACACAGCGTTTGGTAGAGCAGCACTTTATGAATTTGGAGCAGGATGAACAACACCTTAAAATTAAACAAGGCCTATACAATCTGATTAATAATATCATACTATTTGATGCAGATGGAAAGGGTGAGCAGTTTCATTTTCGTTTTAATATGGAGCATACCGCTTCATTTCGATATTTGGCCTACGATACACAACAACAATTGCGCGAATTGTATATTAATTATTTTTTTCGCAGACAAAGCGATTTTTGGAAACAAGAAGCATTACAAAAATTGCCCGCACTTAAACGGAGTACCAATATGATGGTTTGCGGAGAAGATTTAGGTATGGTGCCTGATTGTGTGCCAGAGATAATGCAACAACTTGGATTATTGAGTCTTGAAATTCAGCGAATGCCGAAAGATGCACTTAAAGAATTTTTTCATCCCAATAACGCCCCTTATTTAAGTGTGGTTACACCTTCTACACACGATATGAGTACCATTCGTGGATGGTGGGAAGAAGATAGGGCAGCCATTCAGCGGTTTTATAACCATGAATTGGGACAGTGGGGTGAAGCTCCTTATTATTGTGAAGCATGGATTAATAAAGCTATTGTAGTTCAGCATTTATTTTCTCCTGCCATCTGGAGTATTTTCCAATTACAAGATCTTATGGGTATGCATGAACAAGTGCGAAGGGATAATCCTGCATCTGAACGAATTAATATCCCTGCAAACCCTAATCACTACTGGCGTTATAGAATGCATATTCCGCTTGAGGATTTAATGGAGTCAAACGATTTTAACGAAGAACTGTCGGAAATTATACAATCTTCTGGCAGATAAATTTTAGCTATTGCAACTGAATTATAAACAAATCAACCTGCCTTTTGAATATCCGTTCACTATTTCGAATGGAAGAACAAAAACACATCAGCCCGCATTGGTGGTAGAACTTTCTGTAGGCCCTTTTAAAGGCTATGGAGAAGCGCCGGCTATTGCCTATTACAATATTACGGTGGAACAAATGATAGAAGATTTAGAGGCGAAGCGAAAGTTGGTGGAGAAATTTGCCATCATAGATCCTGAACGTTACTGGCATTACCTTCATCACTTATTTCCACAAAATCCTTTTTTAGTAGCTGCACTTGATATGGCTGGTTGGGATTTATATGGACAAATGAAAGCCAAACCTTTGTATCAGTTATGGAATACCGAGTGGCGCAATGACTTGCCACTTTGCGATTATACCATTGGAATTGATAGCATAGAGAAAATGGTAGAAAAAATGAAAGCAAAACCCTGGCCTATTTATAAAATAAAGCTGGGCTCCCCAAACGATATTGCTATTATGGAAGCACTTCGCAAACATACCAGTGCGGCATTCAGAATAGATGCCAATGCGGGGTGGACTTTAGAAGAAGCCCTTCTTAAAATTCCTTTGTTAAAACATCTTGGAGTAGAATTTATTGAACAGCCGCTTGCAAAAGACAATTGGGATGATATGAAAATACTTTTTGAAAAATCAGTACTTCCATTAATTGCCGATGAAAGTTGCGTGAAAGAACAGGATGTAAAAAAATGCGCTGCACATTTTCATGGCATTAATATTAAACTTACCAAATGTAGTGGCCCAACTCCCGCCCGCAGAATGATTCTGGAAGCACGTACGCTGGGATTAAAAGTAATGATGGGCAGCATGAATGAAAGTACAATTGGCTCCGCAGCTATTGGTCATTTTCTGCCTCAACTCGATTATATTGATATGGATGGGCCTTTAATGTTATCAGAAGATATAGCAACTGGCGTAAATTACAATCAAGGAAAAGTTGAACTAAGCGGAAAACCTGGATTAGGTATTACGCTTCAATAATTCAATCACCACTTTGTCAATCGGAAGCGATACACTTTCAGCACTCAATTCCTGCCAAGATATCCAACGAAATACTTCTGCTTCTTTGGTGGGATCAGCCGTTTGTTTTACCGTAAAATTGAAAGGGATATCGCTGGTGATTAATCCTGTAATATTGTTTGCGTAAACCCTATAGTAGATAGATACAATTTGATCTTTGTTGTTGAAAGCAGAAATTTGATAAAAATCGGTGGTATAGAAATGTTCTCCTACAACTATATCCAATCCCGTTTCTTCCATAAATTCTCTCTGAAGGCAGTCCCTGGTTCCTTCACCTATTTCCATTCCTCCGCCGGGTAATTTGGTGTAATAATTACCTTTAATAAATTCGTCGCTTACCAGTAAGCGGTTCTGCTGGTCGAGTAAAATTCCGTAAACACGTATATTAAAATAAGCCATTGATTAAAACCATTTTTTCTTATAAAAATATCCTCCAATAACTACAGAAATCACTAGAGAAATAATAACAGGAATATAAAATGCGTGTGTTGAACGCTGATAGGGTAAATCAACATTCATTCCATAAATACTGGTTACTAATATGGGTAATGAAAGTATAATAGTGATAGAAGTGAGTCGCTTCATCACATTGTTTAAATTATTACTAATGATACTTGCAAAAGCATCCATAGTAGAGCTTAATATATTGGTATAAATATTGGCCATTTCTAAGGCTTGACTGGTGTCTACAATCAAGTCTTGTAAAAACTCACGTTCTTCTTCTGTGAGCCCCAAAAAATTGGTTCTTTCCATTTTCATCATCAGCATTTCATTGCTGCGAAGTGCTGTAACAAAATAAACAAGACTTTTTTGTACCCGCATTAGTTTTAGTAAATCAACATTGCTATTGCTATCGTAAAGGCTTTGCTCGTACTGGTTTCTATTGTGATTGATTTCTTTAAGGTAGTCTAAAAAAGTTTGAACTACTTTCTCAAATACCTTTAGTACCATCATATTGCGTTTGTCAGGATGTCTTTTCTGAAAAGTATTTAAAAACTTTTTAATAGCGCCATTGTCGAACGAGTTGACTGTTATAATTTGATTGTGGGTAAGAATAATACAGATGGGTATGGTGATATAAAAGGCATCGCTGTCGTTAAAAGAATTATTTTCTGTGGGTGTTTTAATGATAATGAATTTTACATTGTCTTCTGTTTCATACCGAGGACGTTCATCAATATCCAAAGAGTCGCGAAGGAATTCAATTGGAATATTCAGTTCATTACTGAGTTCTATAAATTCTTCTTCTTTAAAGGGAGGTACTAGATTAACCCAAACGCCTTGATCGGCTTTTTCAATTTCTATGGTTTGACCAGCTATATTTTTAAAATATTGAATCATTTTATTTAATTGGTAAGGGTTAAGTCAATCTCTCCTTCAAATACAAATATTGCGGGTCCGCAAAGCCATATATTATCAAAACTATTGGGGCCTATTTTATTGAATTCAACCTTAAGTTTACCGCCCCTAGTTTCAATATTAATTTTATTCAAACCATTGCTATTGCTTGCAAAGGCAAGTGCAGCAGCTGTTACGCCTGTTCCGCAACTAAGGGTTTCGTCTTCTACGCCGCGCTCATAAGTTCTTACCTTAATGAATCCGTTTGCTTGGCATACAAAATTCACATTAATGCCAGTTGCTTTAAATTCCTCACTGTAGCGAATTTGTTGTCCTTCAGAAAAAACATCTAAAGTATCCAATTCATTTACTTGCTTAATATAATGCGGTGATCCAGTATTCAATATAAAATCATTGCCATATTTTACTACGGTATCTACGTCAATCATTTTCAAATGAATCCAACCATTGTTGGCAATTTTCGCTTCATGTGGGCCATCAATGGCTAAAAATAAATATTGTTCTTTTTGAATTCCACTATCGTAGGCAAAGCGAGTGAGGCATCTTCCGCCATTTCCGCACATAGTGCTTTCAGAGCCATCGGCATTGTAATATTTCATTTCAAAGTCGTAGCCTTCTCTAGTGTTCAGCAGCATCAGTCCGTCTGCACCTATCCCAAATTTTCTATCGCATAAAAAACGAATTTGCGCTTGCGATAGATGAACAGCGCCAGTACTATTGTTTAAAATAATAAAGTCGTTGCCAGTACCTTGGTATTTATAAAAACGCAATTGCATGGTGCAATTTAGGCCGAAAAGAGGAAGATGGAGTGAATTAATTGCTATAATAAGATTGCAGGTTTGCTTCGCAATACTGCCAAATACTGTCCAGCGATTCTTCCAATTCGGCTAGGTCTCTTGGTTTGAAATGTTCCAAGGTTAAAGCTGTTTTCAGCTGTGTTTTTATTTCTGCATATGCGGAAATAAACTGCTCGCTGCTTCTTCTTATAGATAATTTGGAGTTGGAATTGGATATATTGGCAAGGCAGTTACAAATTCTAACAATGGATCTTCTTAACTGAGTGGTTAGTACAAATTGCTGTTGTATCGGCAGCCTATTGGTAAGCTGGTACACTTCTTTTGCAACCTGAATGGCTTGTAAGTAAATAGATATGTCGTGCCGAATAATATTGGACATGAATCAAAATTATTCTTTTTTATCATATAAAAAAATAATTATTTACTCGCGCACAATATTTCCAATGTTTTTACGATTAGTCGATCGACGGCTTTTGCGCCGTCTTTGCTAAAGTCTTTTTCAACCCTATTGGCTACTATTGCGCTGAGGCTTAGGCAATAATGTTTGAGCAATTTGCCAAGGCCATAGATGGCTGCTGTTTCCATCTCAAAATTGGTAATTCGGTGATTGCCGTAACGATAAGTAGGAAGTCTGTCTACCAAATCTGGATATTGCAAGGGCAACCTAAGTACTCTACCTTGGGGGCCATAAAAACCGGGACAGGTAACGGTAATGCCATGATGGAACCCTTCTACAAAGTCTTTTTGAAGAGAGGGCGCAGCAGATGCAATATAAGGCGCGGCAATATGTTGACCCAATTGGGTATGATTGCGAAATTCTTCTACGATGGCATATTCCTCTTCATTATTATCTTGACGATAAAAGTTCATGAGGTTGTCAATACCCAATCCGTGTGTGCTGGCTACAAAACTGTCCACTGGAATATCAGACTGTAGAGAACCGGATGTGCCAACACGAATAATTTTCAATCGTGTTTTAATTTCTTTTTCAGTTCTGGTCTCAAAGTCAATATTGACCAAAGCGTCTAGTTCATTCAATACAATATCAATATTATCCGTTCCAATACCCGTGGAAACAACAGATAGGCGTGTATTTCCAATAGTCCCTGTATGGGTAACAAATTCTCGATGGTTGTATTTGCCTTCAATAGAATCAAAATATTTGCTCACTTCATGAACACGATCGGGGTCGCCCACGGTTATAATGGTTTGGGCCAGTTCTTCTGGTCGCAAATTCAGGTGATAGATGGCACCACGTGCGTTGATGATGAGTTCACTTTCAGGAATTCTGTTCATATTGGCATAAATAAGCCACAAATTTCGGTAATTCTGATTTAGAATTTTAAAATTAGTTTGTTTGCGCTATTTTTGCCTCCCGTAAAATGGTCCTGTGGCCGAGTGGCTAGGCAGAGCTCTGCAAAAGCTTCCACAGCGGTTCGAATCCGCTCGGGACCTCCAGAAAGACTACCCTTGGGTAGTCTTTCCTTTTACTTATGTTAAGGGCAATAGATAAACAAGCTTCCCCATTCAATTCGGATATGTATTTATAAAATAAACTGTATGGAAATTCTAGGATACCTATTGGCTGCGTTGGTAGGAATTTCGTTGGGATTGATTGGTAGTGGCGGTTCTATTTTAACGGTTCCCATTCTTGTGTATATAATGGGCGTTGATCCCATATTAGCTACTGCTTATTCCTTATTTATTGTAGGTGCAACGGCACTGGTAGGTGGAATTCAAGCTGCTATTCAACAAAAAGTTGACTTTAAAACGGTCGTTATTTTTGGATTGCCTTCTATTATTGCAGTTTATGCAACAAGAGCTTGGCTATTGCCCATTATTCCCCAAAATTTATTCAGTTTATATAATATACAAATAACCAAGCCAATTGCATTGATGCTTTTATTTGCGCTGGTAATGATATTGGTTTCTATTAGTATGATCCTGCCTAATAATGGGAGGGTAAAAAATGCCCCATTCAAGCTGCACTATCCAATTATTTTACTGGAAGGAGGGTTGGTTGGAATTTTAACAGGATTGGTGGGTGCTGGTGGTGGGTTTTTAATAATACCAGCACTGGTATTACTTGCCAAAATGCCGATGAAAAGGGCAGTAGGTACTTCGCTTTTTATTATTGCTGCAAAATCACTCATCGGTTTTTTAGGAGATTTGCAAAGTAAGCAATTGATAAATTGGTCGCTCTTAGTACCTTTCACCTTATTTGCAATTATTGGAATATTAGTGGGCATATTAATTTCCAAAAAAATGGAAGGTGAAAAATTAAAAAAAGGATTTGGGTGGTTTGTATTGGTGATGGGAATATATATAATAGGGAAAGAAATATTTTTTCATTAATCGTGTAGCATGCTTTCAATTATTTATCAAATATGGCCTTGGTGGTTTTCTGGAACCATGATTGCTATTATTATGTTTTGCTTATTGTACTTTGGCCAATCATTTGGCTTCTCTTCTAATTTAAGTGCCATTTGCAGCATGAGTGGATTGGGTAAAAAAAATATGCTTTTAAAGAGCGACTGGAAGCTGCAAAGCTGGAACCTGATTTTTTTAATTGGCACTTTAATTGGCGGCTTTATTGCCAGTAAATTTTTATCAGATGGTACACCTGTTCAAATTGCCGCTGCTACCATGAAAGATTTACAGAAGTTGGGAATTGCAGCACCCGAATCTTTACAACCTAATGAGTTATTCAGTCTCAATGCGGTACTGAGTGTAAAAGGCTTTGCCATACTTGCATTGGGAGGATTTATGGTAGGGTTTGGTGCTAGGTATGCTGGTGGTTGTACTTCGGGTCATGCCATAAGTGGATTGTCTAATTTACAATGGCCATCTTTACTTGCCGTGATTGGATTTTTCATAGGTGGGTTAATCATGACCTATTTATTATTTCCTTTTATTTTTAATTAATTAAATACGCAGTCATAACCAATAAAAATTAATTTATGCAGCGCATTAAATTTTTACTACTGGGAATTTTATTTGGTATTGTAATGGCAAAATCTGAAGCTATTTCTTGGTTTAGAATTCAGGAAATGTTTCGGTTTCAGTCTTTTCATATGTATGGAATAATCGGAACCGCAATATTGCTTGGCGTATCTGGGGTTGCATTGATAAAACAATTCAAACTAAAAGATTTTAGTGGAAATGAAATTGTTTTTAATCCCAAAAACAAATCCTATTACCGGTATATATTCGGGGGAATTATTTTTGGATTGGGATGGGCATTAACGGGTGCTTGCCCTGGCCCGATGGTGGTAAATATTGGGTATGGTTTTTTTGCCATGATCATTGTCTTCTTTTTTGCAATTGTGGGGACTTATTTTTATGAGTTGATAAAAAATCGACTTCCTCATTAATTATTTATGGGAACGGAAAATAAGAGAGAGCTGGCCAAGAAACAAAAATCAATCGAAAAGCGATTGATGATATTGCTGTTTTCAGTAATTATTTTTGTACTGCTATTGCCAACCGTGGTTTATCATTTTAAAATTAGGTTACCCCACTATCTATATCAAAAAAAATATTGGCATCCACTCAATATTTATGAAGTTGCTGATACTGCCTATAAAGCAGAGTTGGTATACGGCAAAAACTTAATTGCAAATACAGCTTATTATCTTGGGCCAAAAGGAATCGTAAAGCATATTAGCAATGGAATGAATTGCCAGAATTGCCACTTGGCCGCAGGTACAATAGTATTTGGATTAAACTATGGATCGGTAGCAGCTACTTATCCAAAATTTAGGGCAAGAAGCGGAACAATTGAACCCATTTATAAAAGAGTAAACGATTGTTTTGAACGGAGCTTAAATGGAAAAATTTTGGATACCAGCAGTAAAGAAATGAAAGCAATTTTGGCTTATATTAAATATATAGGATCTAGTGTGCTAAAAGGCGAGCAAGCAGTTGGATCTGGGCTAAAACAGCTTGCATTAATAAACCGAGCAGCAGATCCCTTGAATGGTGAGTTGCTGTATATATCAACCTGCCAACGATGCCACCAACGCAATGGGCAAGGACTTTTTAATGCAGATAGAAATGAATTTGTTTATCCACCATTATGGGGACAGAATAGTTTTAATGATGGGGCGGGAATGTATCGCATTAGTAATTTTGCAAAATTTATAAAAAGCAATATGCCACAAGGAACCACGCACAATAAGCCTGTGCTTAGTAATGAGGAATCGTGGGATATTGCTGCATTTGTTTTATCTCAAAAGCGACCCCATTTTGATCGTGTAAAAGGGGACTGGCCTGATAGAAAACAGAAGCCAGTGGACTATCCATTTGGACCTTATGCAGATAGTTTTTCTGAAAATCAACATAAATTTGGCCCGTTTAAACGGTTGAATTAAACACTGTTTATTTTGCTTCGAACGGCATATTTAATTGGTTGTATCTTTAGCGTAAAATCAATAAAATATAATTCATGAAATATTCTCAGTCCATCGGATTAATAGCTGCAATAATAGCCATCGTATCTTGTTTTATGCCTTGGGTTTTTATTGAGCAAAATGGACTAACCATAACGGGGTTTGATACCACCGGTACCCGCTTTGGCAAGCCAGGGTTATTTATAGTGTATACCTGTTCAATTGCAGGGTTACTTTTTTTAATTCCAAAAATATGGTCGAAGCGAATCAATGTATTCATTGCTGCATTTGCAATGTGTTGGGCCATACGCAATTATTTAATAATTACGGCTTGTTATGGAGGTGAATGTCCTAAAAAGCAAGCAGGGTTATTCATCCTGCTTGCTGCTACAATATTGGTAATGATTATGGCGCTGTTGCCAAAAATGCAAGTAAACAATGAGAAGCCTCAAAGCTAGAAGCTTGCATTGGTTTTATACAGAAACGGCTGCTAATTCTTTAAGTGCGGATGCTATGATTTGTACACACGCTAAAATTTGTTCTTTGGTAATTACCAGCGGTGGTGCAAAACGAATTTTGTCTCCATGAGTTGGTTTTGCAAGTAAGCCTTTCTCTTTTAAAATTAAACAGAGATCCCAAGATGCTTCGGCATTCGGGTGATTGATTACGATGGCGTTTAGCAAGCCTTTCCCACGAATACTTTTAATATGAGGCGAGTTGAGTTTTGCAAGTTCATCCCTAAATAAAATCCCCATTGCGGCAGCGTTTTCCGTCATTTTTTCTTCCTTTAAAACAGTAAGTGCAGTGATGGCAACAGCACATGCAAGCGGATTGCCGCCATAGGTAGAACCGTGCTCACCAGGCTTTATATTCATCATTATAAAATCATCTGCAAGTACTGCGGAAACAGGTAGAACGCCGCCACTAAGTGCTTTTCCGAGTATCAATATATCGGGACGAATATTTTCGTGATCGCAGGCCAACATTTTACCCGTTCTTGCAAGTCCTGTTTGTATTTCATCGGCAATAAAAAGCACATTGTATGCAGTACATAGTTCACGTACTTTTTGTAAATACCCCTCATCAGGAATTACTACACCTGCTTCACCTTGTATGGGTTCGACCATAAAAGCTGCTACATTTTTATCTTGAAAAGCATGCTCTAGCGCAATGATATCATTGTAAGGAATATTTTCAAATCCTGGCATGAATGGTCCAAAATTATGGTAACTGCTGGGGTCGGTAGAAGAGGAGATGGCTGCCAATGTTCTTCCCCAGAAATTGCCTTCTGCGAAAATAATTTTGGCTTTATTTTCTTCTACTCCTTTTTTTACATAAGCCCAGCGCCTAGCTAATTTAATGGCGGTTTCGCCACCTTCAACACCAGTATTCATGGGTAATACTTTATCGTATCCAAAATATTCGGTAATGAATTGCTCGTATTTGCCCAATAAATTATTGTGAAAAGCACGGGAAGTAAGCGTGAGTTTGCCAGCTTGCTCAACAAGGCTATTTATAATGGCTGGGTGGCAGTGACCTTGGTTCACAGCAGAATAACCGCTTAAAAAATCATAGTATCTTTTGCCATCCACATCCCATAAAAAAACACCTTCCCCTTTTTCAAGAACTACGGGTAAAGGATGATAATTGTGTGCGCCGTGCTTTTCTTCAAGTTCAAGGTAATATGCTGTATTAGGCGACAATAAGGTAGTATCCATATAGTTGGTTATGCGAATTAGAAAGTAGTATTAATGTATTGTGTTGAGAAAAGGGTAAAAATTATTGTACACCCACCGGATGGTCTAGGAAATCTAAATTAAAGTGCAAGAAGTGCATATAAGTAATAATAAGGACTGCAAGTTAATCAAATTGGATTTTATTCTTCAAAAAAAATATCAGCATATATGCCATCAATAAATGAAAGGCTTATATGCTGATAAAAAGCGAGATCCTTTAATTAGCTCTGCTTATTATAAATGAACAATTGCGATATTTTATACCGATGCTTTCATTTTTTTGATGGCTTCAGTAAGTTGCGGAACTACTTCAAAAGCATCTCCTACAATACCATAGTCAGCGGCTTTGAAAAAAGGAGCTTCTGCATCTTTGTTAATTACAACAATTACTTTACTCCTATTTACACCAGCAAGGTGTTGAATGGCGCCAGAAATACCAATGGCAATATATAAGTTGGGCGCAACTTGAACGCCTGTTTGCCCCACATGCTCGTGGTGTGGTCTCCAATGGGCATCGCCAACTGGTCTGCTGCATGCGGTAGCAGCCCCCAATTCTTTGGCTAGATCTAAAAGTATACCCCAGTTTTCAGGGCCTTTCAGTCCCCTGCCACCACTCACCACAATATCGGCTTCGGTTAATGGCACTTCACCACTTACCTTATTAATGGCGGTTACTTTTATGCGAGAAGGGTCTACAGCTATATTTAAATCAGCAACAATAGCAATGCCTTCACCAGCAATTGTCTTGTAACTATTTGGGTTCAGGGAAATTACTTTAATATCAGAATGTATGCTGATATTGGCAAAAGCTTTTCCGGAGAAAACGGTTTTCTTCACTACAAAACCATTGCTGGTATCTGGCAATGCACAAGCACCTGAAACAATGCCAGCTTTTAAGCGTGCCGCTACTCTAGCAGCTACTGCTTTGCCAGTTTGATTGTGAGAGAATACCAATACTTTAGCGCCACTGAGTGTAACCGCTTCTGCAATTATTTTAGCATAGAGTTGCGCATCAACATGGTTTAAGGCATTGTTGTTTACCTGGTGAACTTTGCTAATACCGTACTTACCGAGGGCGGTAAGGTCATCGCTTACAGTCCCCAATACAATACCTTCGGCAGCAACTCCCAATTGTTTTGCAAGGTCAGCGCCATAAGTAATGGCTTCAAGAGAAGATTTTTTAACGTGACCATCGCTTTGATCAATGAATATGAGAACAGACATAGATTGAGTTATTAAGTTATTAAGTTATTGAGCTGAAAGGGTGATAATATTTAAATCACTTTTGCTTCTTCATGCAATAGTCTAACCAGTTCGCTTACATGATCTGCTGCAACCAGTTTTACGCCTGCTTTGGCTGGTGGTAATTCGTAACCAATGATGGAACTAAGTGTATCGGCCGCAATTGGTTCTACTACTTTTAACGGTTTAGTACGAGCCGCCATAATGCCTCGCATATTAGGAATACGCTGTTCGGCCACGCCTTTCTGGCAACTTACTACCAACGGCAAAGCAACTTCCGCTACTTCTTCGCCTCCGTCAACTTCTCTTGTAATTGTAGCGGTTGTTCCTACTACCTCAAATTTTGTTGCCAATGAAATATAGGGAGCATCTGTTAATTCAGCAATCATACCACCTATGGAAGAACCATTGTAATCAATTGTTTCTTTACCCGTAAAAATTAGGTCATACCCACCCTGTTTGGCTATTTCTGCAATTTGTGTAGCAATAAAATAAGCGTCACTGCTATTGCTATTTACCCGAATGGCTTCATCACCACCCAAGGCCAAAGCTTTGCGGATAATTGGCTCGGAATCGGCAGTGCCAATAGTTATCAGGTGAATAGATACCGCTGCATCTTTCTCTTTTAATTCAATGGCTCTCACCAATGAATACCATTCATCGTAAGGATTAATGATCCACTGAACACCGCTTTCGTCGAATTTGGTATTGCCATCAGTAAAAGCAATTTTTGAAGTTGTGTCAGGGGTTTTACTTATACAGACTAGAATCTTCATGTATTTGAGGTTTAACTTTTAATGGTTGTTTATGCAACTAATGCAAATATAATAAGTAAACGAAACTAGCAAACTATATTAATAATATTTTTCTTAAAAGTTTGAGCGATTGCCAAAGCCTCATTTTAACCATTCACGCTGAAAGTGTAACTTCGAAATATGGATAGAATAGCTAGAATTCAAGAAATGTTGCTTACAAATCCCACTGATTGTTTTTTACGCCATGCACTTGCCCTTGAATATATTAAAGTTGGGGATGATGCAGCCGCTGGAAGATTATTCAACGATATTCTTTCCCAGTCCCCCGATTATATAGGTTCCTATTACCATTTGGCCAAATTATTAGAAAGGCAGGGCGAGGTAGATTTAGCCATAAAATGGTATGAACAAGGAATGGAGGCTGCAAAAAAAGCAAAAGACCAGCACAGTTACAACGAACTTCAGGGGGCTTATGAAGATCTTATTTATTAATTGGTTGAATTACCCTCAAACAAAACGGCCTATTTTATCTAGTAATGGTTTGTGGCATACCACTAAAATACCTCGAATAATAAATGGATACTGCCATTGACACCATAAAATAGCTGCCAATAATAAGTGGAATTCCTGCCCACCAATTACCAGCCCCAAACCAATCTGTAGTTTGATATAATAGTACAAAGCCAATAATTCCTTTTAGTAGTTCCCATATCCAAGCATTTTTATTTCCGTCTAATAATTCAGTAAATGCATATACATATAGATAGATAAATCCACCATAGAAAAATATGCCTGGATTACCAATGGAAGCTAGATTTCCATAGAGATAGCTGATGAAAAGCAGTAGTATAATCAATTGAACCCAAGTTAAAATCGTAAACTTATAGTCCGCTATTGTATCGTATTTCTGAAAATGAAAAGGGTCTTCTATTTTATACAAAGGATATTTTTTTGCTACATCATCTGGCCTCCATCCAGTAGGCATAAACCAAATCCGCAGTTTGTCTTGTATATTTTTAGTATGCCATGCATCTTTTGTTAAGATCCACAAATGCATGAAATTGATTTTAATTGGATTCCAGGTGCGAACGGGACGGGTAATACCATAAACAGGTTTTATATTCAACAACTCTTCTTGGTAGGTACCGAACCATTTGTCCCAGAATATAAAAATTTGACCATAATTTTTGTCTAAATATTCGCTATTAATCGCATGGTGTACCCGATGATGCGAGGGTGTTACAATTATTTTCTCCAACCATCCCATCCTATTAATATGTTGGGTATGATACCAGAACTGCGCAAATAAGTGAAGCGGGGCTACTACTGCTATTACTTGGGTAGGTATGCCTAATAGAGCTGCAGGTAATAGAAAGATAGTGAACATGCGGAATATGGTTGAAATGCTCTGGCGCAATGCACAAGCTAGATTAAAGTCCTCGCTGCTGTGGTGAATCAAATGCGCATTCCAGAAAAAATTCACTTGATGGTCTATTCGATGTACAATATATCCTGCCAAATCAAGCGCAATAAATGCCATTATATATATTGTAATAGAGGCTTCAAAATCAAATAAAGCCCAATGATTCACCATCCATTCATAACTAAGCACAGTAATACTCAATCCCAGCACATCTTTGGTAGAGTTGGTAATTCCTGAACTTAAACTACTGGCCATATCTATGGTTCTGATGGTATCATTGCCCTTTTTCCAGCCCCACCATTTTTCCAGTAATACAAGTAGTAGGAAAGCAGGCATGGCAATCAGTAAAATTTTTCCGTAGGTCTCCATAATAATAGGCGGCTTATTATGCTAAAGTTAGGAAATTCAATGGGTTTACCCCATACCATAAATACCAAAGTATACATGTTGAACAAAGACCCTATGAAATGAACCACAACCCATTTTGTTACCAACCGAACATGTTAATTACCCCATGAATTTGTATTTTTACAGTCTATATGGATTGTAAAATTTCATTTCTGCCATACGAAACCACTGGGTTCTTCTCTAAAATAGTGATTGATTATTTGAATCAGCATGAAAATTTGAGTGAGTTCTACCTGCACACACCTGATTTGAAAGGATTGGCTGCGGCATTGGAAGTCAAAAAATTGCAGCCCATTAATCGGAAGGTTTTGGTAGATACATTAAGCGCTCAATATGCAGGTATTGGTTTAACTGCGGCGGTTCAAAATAATATGAACTCATTATCTAGTACTAATACCTTCAGTGTAACCACTGCACACCAGCCAAATATTTTTACGGGTCCTTTGTATTTTATTTATAAAATCATTCATACCATTAAACTGGCAGAAGAACTATCTAGACTTCATCCAGAAAATAATTTTGTACCCGTTTACTATATGGGAAGCGAAGACGCAGATTTGGATGAATTAGGCTATGCAAATATTGGAGATCAACATTTGGTTTGGGAAACCAAACAAACTGGTGCTGTAGGAAGAATGAAAGTTGATAAGCATTTTATTAAACTTATTGATGCAATAAGGGGGCAAATAGGTGTACTTCCTTTTGGCAATGAACTAGCCGAATTGTTTTCAACCTGCTACACCGAAGGTAAAACCATACAACAGTCAACATTAGAGTTGGTAAATGCTTTATTTGGGGAATTTGGATTGGTGGTATTGATACCAGATAATCGGGTGTTAAAAGCTGAATTTGCTAATATAATCCGAAGGGAATTAACAGAACAATTTTCACAATCCATTGTTGAAAAAACAGCCAATCAACTACAGAAAAATTACAAAGTTCAAGCTGCTGGTCGCCTCATTAATTTATTTTATTTATTGAATGATAAACGTGAGCGTATTGAACTGAATGGCGATCGTTATGAGATTGTAGCACTTGAAAAATCATTCAGTCTAGCTGAAATTTTAATAGAGCTTTCGTCTTTTCCAGAAAGGTTTAGTCCCAATGTTATTTTACGTGGTGCTTTTCAGGAAACCATTCTTCCCAATATTGCTTTTATTGGTGGGGGAGGTGAATTGGCCTATTGGCTTGAGTTGAAAGAACTCTTTAAAACAATTGGGGTTGCATACCCAGTATTAGTGCTGCGTAATTCTTTTTTACTTGTGCAGGAAAACCAAGCGCGTAAATTAAAAGCCATGGGGATTGATGATGCAACCATTTTTCAATCCACCACCACAATTATAAATAAGCATGTAAAAGTGCATAGCAGCAATCAACTTGAACTGGCAACCGAACTAAAAAATCTTGAAATTTTTTATCAGCAATTACTTGCAAGGGTAAATCAAGTTGATGCATCATTGGGCGAGCATATAATTGCACTGAAAGTAAAGGCCATCAAGCAACTCAAAGCAGTTGAGAAAAAAATATTGCGCGCCGAAAAAAGAAAGTTCGAAACCGATATCAAACAGATTGAATTTCTTAAAGCACAGCTGTTCCCTATGGATAATCTACAGGAACGGCATGCAAATTTTTCAAGCTATTTTGCACAATATGGAAGAGAATGGATAAACCATATTTACCGTATTTCTAAGGGAATAGAACAGCAATTTGGAATAGTGATACTGAAAGATTAGCGATTTACTCCGGGTTTTTTAATAGGGGGTGGCATAATGGTTTTTGGTTTATCAGCGGGCTTGGTTCCTGGTAGATTAGAGCTTGGAGGTATTGCAGGTTTTTTATCTTTATTATCTACTGGTTTTTTATTGTCCTCTATAATATATTGTGATTCTGCACCCAATTCTTCTGGTTTAATATTTACAGGAATTTCATAATCTTCCGAACTCCCTGTTCCCATATCTTCTCCCTCACCACCCAATACAGGATTTGTTCCATTCATATAATCAATAAAGATATCATTGCTCATAACATCTGGTTTAATAAAGGATAATTTGGTGTCAATGCCGCAATTGGGATCTGCTGCTGCCTTATTAAAAAAGTAAGCCCAAATGGGCATAGCAGCTCTTCCACCTTCACCATTCTTACTATTGAAGCGAATAAAACGATCATCACATCCAACCCATCCGCCTGCAAGGTATTGCGGTGTGTAACCGATGAACCAAGCATCACTATTATTGTTGGTAGTTCCTGTTTTGCCAGCCACTTGTAAACCAGCAGGAATGCCATAACCCCAAATGCCAGCTCCTGTTCCATTGGTCAATACCCCTTGCATCATTTTTATGATGGAGTAAGCGGTTACATCACTGATTACCTCTTTTCGTTTTGGTGTAAATGTGGCCAGTACATTCCCGTTCCGATCTTCTATTCTTGTAATATACATTGGCTTTGCATTGAATCCTCTACCGGGAAACATACTATAGCCTTGCATCATTTCAAACAAAGAAATTTCACAAGCACCCAATGCAATAGAAGGGTAGGGATCAATCTTGGTTTTAAGCTCACATTTCTGTAAAAATTCAACAAATCTTTTTGCACCGTTATTGGCTGTATTATCCAATTGCTTCATAATATAAGCCGATGCACAGTTGCGTGATTTTGCCAAAGCCACTGCCATTGGCATTCTTGCTCCTGTACAAGTTTTGGAAGTATTGGGAACCATTCCGTATTCACCAAAATTTTGTTGTACATCCTGTACTTCCGAATTGGGAGTGAGGCCTGCTTCTTCAATGGCGAGACTGTATAATAATGGTTTGATGGTTGAGCCTACTTGGCGCTTAGTATTGATATTGGCATGATCATATTTAAATGTCTTAAAGTCAATTCCACCTACCCATGCTTTAATTTGACCATTCAATGGATCCATAACCATAAAACCTGCTTGCAGCATTTGTTTGTGATATTTGATTGAATCGAATGGAGTCATCAGCGTATCCATTCCCCGGTTGTTGTTCCATGCAAAAACACGCATAGGAATTTTTTCGTAAAAAGTCCGCTTGGTTTCCGCATCTGATAATCCTTCTTTTTTAAGGTTTCTCCAGCGATCGGTCTGCTTAATTGCTTGTTCTAAATTCGATTCAAATCCTTTCCATATACTGCCGGTACGAATATTGGGTTGTGTATTAAAAAGTTTCTGCATATAGCTCATATGCTTGGCAACCGATTCTTCTGCATACATCTGCATACGAGGATTAATGGTGGTATAAATTTTTAAACCATCTCTGTACAAATCATAATGATCGCCATTGTTCTTAATATTTTCTTTACACCATTTTTTCATTTCCTCACCAAGTATCATCCTAAAATAAGGGCCTAGACCTGTGGTTTCATCTAATTTTTTATAGTTGAGTTCAATGGTTTGTCGCTTTAATTGATCAGCTTCCAAGGCGTCTAAAAATTTACTTCTAACCATTTGGTTCAGTACGGTATTCCTTCTGTCAAATGACAGTTTCTGATTCCTCATTGGATTGTACAATGTTGCTCCTTTGAGCATTCCAATAAGTACTGCAGCTTCTTCTACCTTTAAACGATCTGGCTCTTTTTGAAAAAATGTTTTTGCTGCATTTCTTATCCCAAATACATTACCACTAAATGCGGCGGTATTTAAGTAGAGTGTTAGAATTTCTTCTTTGGTAAAATTTCTTTCTAATTTAACAGCTATGATACATTCTTTAATTTTTTGAAATCCCCTAAGAATAAAATTTTTTGTACTCCAGTTTTCTGTGAACAAGTTCTTAGCTGTCTGCATGGTAATAGTACTCGCACCACCCTCACTTCCGAGATAGAAAAAAGCCCTACCCAAGGAACGTGCATCAATACCACTGTGTTCATAAAAACGTTCGTCTTCGGTAGCAATCAAAGCTTCAATTACGTGCTTGCTGATGTCTTTGTATTGAACATTTATACGATCTTCTATATAGTATTTGCCCATCAATATACCATCTTCTGCATATACCTGCGATGCCAATGATGCACTGGGGTTTTCAATATCCTCTAAATCGGGCATGCTGCCAATCCATCCAAAATTGAGCATGAGCAACAACAGGATTACAAAGGCAAATCCACCAAAAAATATACGCCAAAAAATACTTACCGGTCTGGTCATGGGTTAAAAATAAGTCAATTTAAAACAAACAGCTTCTTATACTGGCTAATTTAAAATTTATCTGGGAAAAGTCCATTCAAAAATTTCAAATAAACAGGTATTTCTTTTTTTCTTTTAAGTAAATCTAGGTTGGCGGGACTAATCATGCTGAATCTGTATTTTTCCTTAGCCAGCCATGGAATAATTCTACTCTCTGCCTGCGGCCTAGTTTTATCTATATAGGTGCTGGCATCTGCAGCGTTCAAAAAAGGGCCTATTAACAGCAGTTGTGATGAGTCATTTATGGGTAAAACAGTCAATGGTATTTTCTGCGAGTAGTAGCGTTCTTGATTGAATCGATTGAATGCATTTTTGCCCTCTGTTATAAAAACTGGATCTACTTTATTCAATACTACTACTGCATACTGAGAATCACTTGCATTGAACTGATATATTTCTGGTAATGATACTACTGCTGATTTTTTTACCTCAGCAATAGGATTGGATGGTACTATTTTTTCTGGAATTTTAATTCGTATACTGTCCCTTTTCAAAACAGGAGATGGGGCAGTATTGGTATTGTTCAAATCAATATTTCTAGTAGGAAGTTCTTCTACTTTTTCTATGTTTAGTTGCGCTAAATAATTTTCTATTTCATTTCTTCTGTTCAACACTGAAATCATATTATTTGCTTTTTCGGCTATCGAAGAATTGCCAAAAAGACTAATGATTTGCTGAAGTCTATTAATAGCGGTACTATCATCTCTTTTACGGATATAATAAATAGCTTCTATATACAATAACTGAGGAGTCCAATACGATTTGCCATACAACTGATCAGCTTGAAGTTTTTGTTCTCTGGCCGATTCAAATTGCCCTTCAATAAACTTATTGTAAATATTGGTATAAATAGTTTGTGCTTTTGTATTTACGGGATCGTCAACTTTTTGCAATAAGGTGTTGAATTTACCCTTCGGATAAAATGAAGCCAGTTGCTTTTTCATGGTATCTGCTTTTAACAGATCACCCATTTTTCTGTAACAATTACTCAATTCGAACCATACTTCTTCCAAAACCGGATGCTCTTGAAATCTATGCAACAAAGTTTCATATACATCAATAGCAGCGGGTATATCTTCCAACTGGTATTGAAAAATAGCTCCATTTTTTAACATTGCTTCAATGATGGTTTTATTGGATTGAATAATTTTTTCAGCACTAAGTGGTAAATCAGACAGCAAAGATTCAAGGTTTATTTCTTTTTCAGTTGTTTGTTGTTGGTCAATCTGAGATAAAGCATCGGATTCCACCATCATATTGCTGAAACTTTTATCTACGGCCGATTGCCGCCTCCACTGGTCTATATTGGGCCGATTGCCCCATTTTGACTTGAACTCACTCAACCCCTTTGCTTTTAAATTACTGCTCGCAAAATAAAAGTCGGTATTGGCAACCTGAAAAATATCATTGGGTGTAGCTTCTATAAAATTACTGCCGTAACTAATTTCGGTACTGGGTTCTTTTAGCCCTTTTTCTTTCCTTAATTTCTTCAATATATTTTTCACCAATGCGGTTCGTTCTGCTTCTTGCATATTGGCAATAGTTTGTAGACTGTCTTCCTTATTGACTATTAAAAAATTCGAAGCTATATTTTTATAATGAGGTCGTTTAAAATCCACTTTCTTTTGTAGTGATGGATAAAGTAATACACTATTAATACTATCGTAATAACCAGCGGCAGGAATGTATTTTTTTTGATCGTATGCAACATCTCCAAGTAATAAAAATGAACGTGATTTTTGTGATTCATTATTGTCAATTGCAGCTATACTTTTTTTCAATAGTATTTCTGCGGCGGGTAATTTTTTTTGTTTTATTTCAAGCTCTGCTGCAGCATAATAAATAATATCACGATAACTTTGGTATCGATCTCTTTTGGCCATTAATAAAAGTTCTTTCAGGTTTTGTAGTAATGCATTGGGTTTATTTTCTGCCGATAAGGATGCAATATTTAGTCGTGCATTTACATCCATCAATGGATCTGTAGTATGTTTAATTGCTTTTTCAAAAAGGCTTATTGAAGTTGAATCCTTCCCAGATATGGTCATCATTTGTGCTGCTAAATATTCCCATCTAGCAGCTTCTGTTTTATTTTCTGTAGTTGGTAAAGCCTTAATAATAAAGTATGCGGCACTATCATAATGCTGCTCAGTATAGTTTAGGTATGCTTCCATTTCATACCACTGATTTTTCAATCTGCTTGGAAACTGATTGTCTGCCCTTATAATTTCTAATAAAGATTCTGCCTCTGGAATTTTTTTCTGCTCTATTAAATTTCGAACCTGCAATAAAAAACTCTCATTTCTAGCTGGTGGATTCGAACTGATTTTTTTCCAGATACTTCTTTTCTCATTGGTAGCAATGGAGAAAGATCCATTCCTACTACTAATATTACTGCCAATTGGAATATCATAACCATCATCTTTCGGCGCAAACGAATAGTTGATGTATTGAAATACCTGATATGCAGAATCAAAATCTTGCCGATGTAGATAGGCATTTCCCATTAATAGATAGAAACGATCTACCCAGTCGCTCCTCAGATCATGCAATAAAATACCAGCAGTACATTTGTATAAAACACTGTCAATTTGCCCCTTTGCCGTCTCGGAGAGACTGTAATTGTAAAAAGGGAGAAGTTGTGTATAGTCGTCCTTGAAATTTTGTTTTGCAACGGCAATAATATCATTGAGTTTATTATTGGCATTAAAATAATAATTGTACTCACTCACCGTGTTATTGTACAATCGCTTGGGGATTGTAAATTTTTTGTTTCCACTCTTTTCTGCTGGCAAGAGTCTATTCTGGTATTTTTCAGGCTTGCTCACTTCAATACTGGTATATGGTTGAGCGAACGACTGAAAACAGTAGCAAAATATACAACCTAATAAGGCTATTCGGCTAATATGGGTTAATTGGTGCATAAAAATCGACTAAAATTACAGTTATTTCGGTACCATAGCAGCATAAAACCACTCCAATCACTACCTTTAACCAGTTTTTATAAAATGAAGCAGCTAGATACTGGAAATACGTTTAAGCGGTTGAGGAATACTTACCGACTTGTGGTAATGAATGATGACACTTATGAAGAAGTAGTTGCTTTTCGTTTATCAAGACTAAGTGTTTATATTGGATTGAGTACTGTATTTGTATTATTGGTTGGTCTAACCATTGCATTGATTGCCTTTTCTCCTTTAAAATATTATATTCCTGGCTATGGTACAAAGGAAAGCCGAACCGCGCTTCAGCTTTTAAAACTGCGTACTGATTCACTGGATCAAGAAATTCGTTACAAAGAACAATACCTTGAGGGGGTAAAAAAAGTATTATCGGGTAATATGCCTGCTACGCTTGACACCATTCCACTTGTATTACCAAAAGAAGAGCCTTCTAATTATTGAATCAATTGATATGAAAAAAGAGCATTTACATGTTTTTCAACCCTTGGTATGGTTATTTTTATTGGTAACTATTATTTGTATTGTAGTAAAATTGATGGGTTCTGGGGATGAAGGTATGGATACTAGGGTTGTGTTTTTGGCTAATTTATTATTGTTTCTTATTGCCGCCATAGGTATAAGTATCCAATTGATAGCCATGAAAAACCAAAATCCCTATGCAATGATTAGGGGAGTCATGGTGTCGATGGTGATGAAATTATTTCTGCTAGGCGCTGCTGCTTTTATTTATATATATTTTGCAGGTGATCATAAAAGCACCAGTGCAATATTTATCAGTATGGGACTTTATCTAGTTTATACCTGGATAGAAGTGCGGATTGCAATGAAATTAAAACCTCCCACTAAAGATGGCGGCAACTGAACATCCACTTAAGGAATTAGAACGATTCCTTCCCGAGCACAGTTTTGAAAAAGTGGTAGAATACTTGTATCTATACAAAGTACACCTTACTGTAGCTAAAAGTAGGAAATCAGTTTTGGGCGATTATCGGCACGCTCATCAAGGAAGTAATCATCGTATTAGTGTAAATGGCAATTTAAATCCCTATGAATTTCTGATTACCTTACTACATGAAATCGGCCATTTACTAACGTTTGAAAGGTATAAAAATAGGGTAGATCCTCATGGAATAGAATGGAAAACAGCTTACAGCAAATTGCTGGTTGATTTTATTGGATTTGGTATTTTCCCCAATGAAATCGTAAGTGCTTTGCAAAAGTCGATTATTTCCCCAGCTGCTACTGCAAATGGAGAAACCGATTTATTATTGGTACTACGTAAATATAATCTAAAACAAAAAGAGGGGGTACTGTTTCTATCCGCGCTTCCACTAGGTGCTTTATTCGTTTTAGAAAACGGTAAGATTTTTAAGAAAGGAATATTGCGGAGAAAACGTTTTGCTTGTATAGAACTAAAAACTGGTTTGCAGTATACGGTAAGCGCCATTACAGAGGTAAGGGCACTTACCGTGGGTACTTATAATTCTTAAGCAACAGCCAGCTTCACCAACTCGGCTGCTTCGCTAAGTTGAATGGCAGATTGTACTTTCAATCCACTCTCATCTATTAATTTTTTTGCTTCAACAGCATTGGTGCCTTGTAAACGAACAATAATGGGTATATTAATATTCCCCAATTTATTAAATGCTTCAATTACGCCAGCTGCCACACGATCACACCGAACAATTCCACCAAAAATATTAATTAAAATAGCTTTCACATTTGGATCCTTCATTATGATGCGGAAACCAGCTTCAACTGTTTGTGCATTAGCGCTACCACCTACGTCTAAAAAGTTGGCAGGTTCACCGCCACTCAATTTAATCATATCCATGGTAGCCATTGCCAGTCCAGCTCCATTTACCATACAACCCACATTGCCATCTAGTTTCACAAAGTTCAAGTTATATTGTCCCGCTTCAACCTCAGTAGGATCCTCTTCGGTTACATCCCTAAGTGCGGCTATATCTGGGTGACGCATCAATGCATTGTCATCAATATTCATCTTGCAATCAACGGCAATTATTTTTTCATCACTTGTTTTAAATAAAGGGTTGATTTCTAACATACCGCAATCAAGTCCTATATAAGCATTGTATAAATTGGTTACGAATTTCACACAACTTTTAAATGCATCGCCGCTAAGACCTAAGTTGAAAGCAATTTTTCTTGCTTGAAACCCTTGTAAACCACCACTGGGGTGAACCCACTCTTTAAAAATTTTCTCAGGGGTATTATGAGCAACTTCTTCAATATCCATTCCACCTTCTGTACTATACATAACTACATTCATACCCTTAGCTCTGTCTAGTAAGATGGATAGATAGAACTCTTTTACTGGATTGGGACCAGGATAGTATACATCCTGTGCAATTAAAATTTTACTTACTTTTTTTCCTGCGTCTCCCGTTTGAATGGTAACCAAAGTTCCGCCTAAAATATTTTTAGCTATATTGGTAATATCTTCCCCATTTTTAGCTACTGCTACGCCACGCTGTTCTGTGCCAACAATTTTTCCCTTACCGCGACCACCTGCATGGATCTGCGCTTTCACAACAGCAAAATTATTGCCTGTTTGGGTCTTTATTTGGCGATAAGCTTCTTCTGCAGCCATTACGGTATCTACAGCAATGCCTTCTTGCACTGGAACATTGTATTTTTTGAGTAATTCTTTGGCCTGGTACTCATGAAGATTCATATGGAACAATTTTTGCGAAGATAAGAGAAAGGGGAATTAAAATTGAACCTTTTATTATTAATGTTGTAACATCAAATCACTTAACTTTACATTCAGTATTTATTAAAAAAATCAAAAATCATGAAAAAATTATTTTCGCTATTATTTGTTTCCATCCTTTTAGTGGGAACTTATTCATTTAATGTAGTTAATAAAACCAAAGACTTGGTTACTTATAGTGTTCAAACCGATAAAAGTCGCGTTGATTGGGTAGGATCTAAAAAGAACGACTTCCACACGGGCTATTTTTCCATCAAAAGCGGTTCTGTACAAGTGAATGCTGGAAAGTTAGTCGGCGGCGAATTTATAATTGATCTTGCCAATTTGAAAGTAACAGATGGTGCTGGCGTAAAATTAGAAGGTCACCTGAAAGCGGCCGATTTCTTTGACGTAGCAAAATATGGTGAAGCAACTTATAAAATAACTACTGTTTCATACAGTGGAGAATCTGCTGCTACCATTAATGGTATTTTAAGTCTTAAAGGAGCCAGCTTACCCGTTAGTTTCCAAGCTAATATTAGAAATGCAGACGAGAAAGGTTTTTTTGGAGAAGCTTTTTTCAGTATGGATAGAACCTTATTTGGTATCAATTATGGCGTTGGTAACGTGGCAAAAGATGTGCAGATAGCAGTCCATTTGTTTGCTAAATAAACCGCTTATATCCCCCTATAAATTAAACAGCTCTGGCTTTTTTAAGCAGGGCTGTTTTTATTAACAGTATCATAGCCAATAAACCTATTATTAGCTATGATTAAAGATATCTTTCTTCCACTATATTTTTGTGATGCATAAGGTGACCAAAAATAATATAAGCCAAAGCATTGGCCGTTATTTTGTGACCGCTTGCTGTCCCTTCATTGTTTAACTGTTCTTCGGTTAATGATTGTAATAAAAGATCTGTAGATTTTCTGAGTGCTTTGAATTCTTCTTTTAGCGATACAAAACTTCTGTTTCCTGCACAAGCATTCATAGCATATAAGTTCTCATCAAATCCTGCAAGCGGGGTACTGTCTTTTCTGGCAATTCTCATCATCCTGTAACACATTACTCTTTCCGTATCAATCATATGCTGCAAAAGATCTTTCAAGCTCCATTTCCCTTCGGCATAACAATAATCGGCCTTTTCTTCAGGCAGGTTCACAAAGAAAAAACAAAGTGGGTGTGCGTATGTTGTTACTGCCTGATTGACTGTATATGTATCCACCAGTTTTACATAAGTCTCGTAGAAAACTCCGTAGTCGCCAAGTTGCGGTTTAGACATGATTATTTTTTAATTTTAATTATACCCACCAGCTTTTCTGTTTTTAATGGTAGGGCGGCAATTTTTAATTCACTGGCCATAACTACTGCATTGTAAGCGTTGGCAATACCACCTGTTTTGCAGAGCATACTAAGTGAGGTTGATTGTTTTGTTTTACTTTCTATTCCCGGTTTAACGCAATCCATGGTTACGTCTGGAATATACGCTGATTGCTCAATAATATTTTTTACTTCAACTGCAGAAAGGATTGGATAATAGGAACGTAGTAGTGCGGCCAATCCCGATACAACTGGAGTAGCCATGCTGGTACCTTTTAAATTCCCGTATTGATTGCCTCCAGGAAAAGTAGAATAAATTTTAACTCCTGGTGCAAAAATATCCACATTGTTTTTTCCATAACTGCTAAAATCAGCGGAAATACTTTTATCAATTCTTACATCACTGCTTGCACCAACTGTTATATAGTTGGTTGCCTTCGTCTGCCATTGAGTTAACCACGGGTTTGGAAAATTTTCCTTCACATCTAAATCTTCTGACTCATTGCCTGATGCGTGTATTAACAATACATCCTTTTGCTCTGCATAACGTACAGCACTATCTACCCATTTTTTTTCAGGGGAAAAAGATTTTCCAAAACTCATATTAATAATCTTGGCTCCATTATCAACTGCATAGCGAATGGCTAGCGCAATATCCTTGTCGTATTCATCACCATCAGGCACAACACGTAACGTCATAATTTTCACCTGATCTGCAACCCCATCCATACCTATTCCATTATTTCTTTGTGCCCCAATAATGCCAGTAACATGTGTTCCATGCATCGGCCCTGGTCCCATTACATCGTTATTGCCATAAAATCGATCCGCAAAATTAAAATAATCATCGCCTACAATTTCTTGCCGATAGTTGTAAGGTGCTTTTTCTTTAGATTCAAAACTGTTTTTTTTACCTTCAATGTATTCGTCTAATTCATTTAGGGTATTTGTATTTTTTTCAGTTGGATCTATTCCCATCATTTTCATCACGGTGAGAAAACCAAGCTTTGCATCTTTTGCTGTTTTGGTAATAGGCTCAAAACTTTCAATTTTTTCACAGGTAAATTCTTCTATACCCAACTCCTGTCTTAGTACTTTATCGTGTCTATGTAATGCTTTTGCGGTGACTTCAATAAAAAGCAAATCCATTTGTTCTTCTTGGCTGAAATTCAATTCATCAGACGCTTTTCGCCAAATTGTATAAGCTTGCTTGTCGCCTTTATTAAGTTGATTAGTATCAATTAGCTTTCCAAGGAATTGTTCTTTCCATCTATGATATACGCGAGATCTTTCATCAGCCGCTTTTTTCAAACTTTTTCCATTCTTTCCACCTAAAAAATTCCACCCATATATATCATCTATATAACCGTTTTTGTCGTCGTCAATTCCATTATTGGGAATTTCTTTGGGATTGCGCCACAATATTTTTTTAAGGTCTTCATGCGTAGTATCAACACCAGAATCAAGCACGGCGACAATAACAGATTGTCCAATTTTATTTTTCGATTGCAAGAATTGATAGGCTTTATTCAAGCTGATACCCAAAAAAGAGTCCCGTTGATAATCTAATAAATGCCAGCCCTTTGGAACATCTGATTGTGCCATGGTAGTTGATAAAAAACTAAATCCGCTAAGGATGACAACTATTAGTACACGCATCGTTATAAATTAAATTTTCTATGAGTAGTAAATTTGCACAATGATTTGGATATAAATATATGCTATGATTTATTTTATCAAAATGTTGTGCTTGCGTGCTTTATGAACTTGCAAATAAATTGTTAAAATAAGATACTAAGCCTCTATAGCCTCGCGCAAGTATTGTTTTTCTTCCTTAAAGGCAGTCCTTGGTTTTAAACCCAGTAACTGAAACATGCTGTTATCTTCATCAAAACTAGGATTTGGTGTAGTGAGTAATTTATCTCCTGCAAAAATTGAATTAGCACCTGCCATAAAGCAAAGTGCTTGCTCTGCAATACTCATATCAGTTCTTCCTGCACTTAACCTTACCATCGTTTTTGGCATTAGAATTCTAGCAGTTGCAATCATCCTCACCATATCCCATATATCCACTTTGGCATTGTTTTCTAATGGGGTTCCTTTTATGGGTACCAGCGCATTAATAGGAACACTTTCCGGATGCTCAGGCATAGTAGCAAGTGTAAATAGCATTTTTATTCTGTCTTCATGGGTTTCTCCAAGCCCAATAATTCCACCACAACAAACCGTAACGCCCGCTTTTCTTACGTTGTCTAAGGTTTCTAAACGATCGTCATAAGTCCTGGTTGAAATAATCTCACTATAATGTTCTTTACTAGTATCTAGGTTGTGATTGTAAGCATACAAACCAGCATCTGCCAATTTTTTCGCCTGATCTTCAGTCAACATACCCAATGTACAACACACTTCCATCCCCATTTTATTCACTCCTTTTACCATGTCTAGCACACGATCAAAATCACGATTGTCTCTTACTTCTCTCCATGCTGCACCCATACAAAAGCGGGTGCTACCTGCATTTTTTGCTTTCTGGGCATACTCCAATACCTCCTCTTTCTTCATCAAAGCTTGAACATCTACACCCGTATTATAACGGGCTGCTTGAGGGCAATAAGCGCAGTCCTCACTACAGCCACCAGTTTTAATACTCAATAGTGTACATACCTGTACTTCGGCTGTATCATTAAACGTTCTGTGTAGTGTAGCGGCTTTATATATCAATTCAAGTAGGGGACTATTGTAGACGGACTCAATTTCAGTAATAGTCCAGTTATTGCGTAGTTGTTGGTTCATACAAACGTTTGTATTACAAATATAGGGAGTGAATATTAACTGTTGTCTTCTGCGGGGCGACTATTACTGTATGTTCTCCATTTTGTGAGCATCGCATCCATATCTGGCGGCATGGGCGATTCAAAAAACATTTCTTTTTCAGTAGTAGGGTGAATAAATCCAAGCGTTTTTGCGTGAAGTGCACAGCGAGCGCAAGCGCTGAAACAATTTTCTACAAACTGTTTGTATTTGGTATAAATAGTGCCTTTTAAAATTCTATCTCCTCCATATTCCCAGTCGTTAAACAGTGTGTGACCAATATGTTTCATATGCACTCGAATTTGATGGGTTCTTCCAGTTTCCAGTATACATTCTACCAGCGTAACATAATTTAGACGCTCTATTACCTTGTAATGCGTAATGGCATGCTTTCCTATTTCTCCTTCGGGATAAGCGTCAAATACTTTTCTATTTTGTTTGTGGCGTGCAATATGTGCTATGATAGTACCTTCCTCTGATTCAATATTCCCCCATGCCAAAGCAATATAGTTGCGCTTTACGGTATGGTTAAAGAATTGTTTGGCTAAGTGTGCCGCTGATTCGCCTGTTTTGGCTACCACAATAAGCCCCGTTGTGTTTTTATCTATCCGGTGTACCAATCCAAATCGGGGTAATTCTTCTTCATCTAAGCTCGGATTTTCTTGTTTTAAATAATAAGCAATTCCGTTTAAAAGGGTGCCGCTAAAATTACCCACACCCGGGTGTACAACCATATTAGAAGGCTTATTAATCACCAGTATTGCATCGTCTTCATACACAATATTCAAAGGAATATTTTCTTCTTTTAGTACGGTTCGATCTGGGTTAATTAAGCTCATCAACACAATTTCATCTCCTGGCCTTATTTTGTAATTACTTTTTACCGATTTTCCATTCACAGTTAAAAATCCAGAAGCAATGCCTTGTTGCACTTTATTACGGGTAGCCCCCTCTATATGCATTTGAATCCATTTGTCAATTCTAAAAGGTTCCTGACCCTTATCAACCGTAAATGTTTTTCGCTCGTAAAGGGTTTCCGACTGCTCTTCTGAATATAATTCTGTATCTACTTGCATTTGGCAAAATTATAGTTCAATAACCATAGTTCATTGAATGAATTTAAGCAATTAATTTGCGATGCAACTATCAACCCAATCGTTTTATTTACTTTTGTGCCATGCAAGAGCAGGTATTATTCGAAGACTTTAGGGTAAAAGGGTATAAGGATGTATGGGACTATCAAGAAGGTTTGCTCAAGAAGAATGCAGATATTAAAATATTATTCAAGTACCAGAATGAGCATCCAACTCCTGCAAATGAAATCCCTACCTTACACCATTTATTATTCGTAGAACACCCTCTCGTATACACTTTAGGGAAGAATGGAAAAGAAACACATGTGTTGATTAATCAAGCAGATCGGGAGGAAAAAGGCATAGAATACTTTCATATAAATAGAGGAGGGGATATTACTTTTCATGGGCCTGGTCAATTGGTAGCTTACCCAATCCTAGACTTAGAGCGATTTAAACCCGATTTGGGCTGGTACCTCAGAACTTTAGAAGATGTAATTATTCATACCATGGCAGAATATGGTTTAAAAGGGGAGAGAAGTGTTGGGGAGACTGGTGTTTGGCTTGATCCACACAAAAGAGGAAAAGAACGAAAAATTTGTGCCATGGGTATTAAATGCAGTAGGTGGATTACCATGCATGGATTTGCTTTTAATGTAAACACCAATCTTGATTATTTTTCTCATATTATTCCATGTGGTATTGAATCTAAGACGGTTACTTCCCTTGAGCGAGAGCTGGGCGAAAAAGTTGATATGGATCAAGTAAAATATCGGGTTAAGAAAAATTTTGAAAAATTATTTGACTGTAAATTGGTGAGCATTTAAAATACCAATTTACCTTCAGCAAGCGATCTATTACCTTGTAATCCTCCACTATGTATAACAAGGATATTGGCATTATTACCAAAATATTTTTTTATTATCAAGTCATTAACTGCAAACATTAATTTCCCAGTATATACTATATCTGTGGGTAAGGCTTCACTTAAAAACAATTCGTTCATTGAATTCAATAGTGTTGGGGTATGTTTTGCATAGCCCCCAAAATGATAATCGTAAAAAATGGTAATCGGCTGATCCTTCTTTTTTAAAAGACATTTTACTTCAGCTTCAATAGAGAAATTGTTTTTTAAAACACTAATACCAATAATTTTTTGTGTAGAATTTGCTGCATTTATTAACCCCGCCATCATGGTGCCAGTACCAACTGCACAAACAATATGGGTAAAGGGGTTAATGTCAACTGTATCAAAAATGGTAGATGCCCCTTTGGCGCCTATGCTACCATAGCCTCCTTCATTTATCCAATACCAATTAGGTTGGTGGTGCAAATTTTTAAGGTATTCCTTATCCTTGTAGTCGTTTCGCGAGATAAATTGTAGTTGCATACCTTCATTTTCTGCGTCTTGCATGCTCAATGAACTGCCAGTTTCTCCACGAATAAAACCGACAGATTTTAGTTCGAACTGCTTGCATATATAAGCCAAGGCAACAATATGGTTGGAAAAGGCTCCGCCAAAGCTGGCAATTGTATTTTTTTTAAGCGCAATGGCTTCTTCAATATAATACCTAAGTTTATACCATTTATTGCCACTTACTATTGGATGAATCATATCTAGCCTGAGGATAGAGATTTTTGAGCCTATTGCTGATAAGCTTTTTATTGATGTTAAGCCGATTTGTTGAAGGTCAATTTTCACTCTATTGATTTATGATAAAATTTAATCTATAAATTTGAGCCAGTAAAAATATGAATTGTTAAAGCTAAAATCAATAAAAGAGACTTATGAAATAAGCCAAAACAGATTTTGAAATGAATCAAAAATGTTTATCAGCAAATTCCATAAGACAATAAAATCAGTAAAAAATCAGCTTATGAAACCGACACTAGTAATTTTAGCTGCTGGAATGGCCAGCCGATATGGAAGTATGAAGCAAATACAATCATTTGGGCCCTCTGGCGAAACCATTATGGATTATTCAATTTATGATGCCATAAAAGCTGGATTTGGTAAAGTTGTCTTTATAATTCGAGCTGATTTTGCAGATCAATTCAGAGCAATTTTTGAACCTAAATTAAATGGCAAAATTGAGACTGATTATGTATACCAACATTTATTATCTTTCACCGAAGGGAAATCAATACCTGCTGAAAGGGAAAAACCTTGGGGTACAGCACACGCCGTACTTTGTTGTAAGGGCAAAGTAAATGAGCCATTCGCAGTAATCAATGCGGACGATTATTATGGAGTAGATGCCTTCTTTAAGGCAGCTTCTTTCTTAAATAATTTATGTAGTGAGTCCACTTATGCCCTTGTAGGGTATGAACTTCAGAAAACTTTGAGTGAAAATGGAAGCGTGAGCAGGGGTGTATGCACCGCAGATAATGAGCAAAATTTGACTAATATTTCAGAGCGAACCAAGATTTATAGATCAGATGCAGGAATTGTTTTTGAAGACGAAAATGGTATTACTCCCTTGGCCGCCAATAGCCTTGTAAGTATGAATTATTTCTGTTTTGCACCTGGATTCATTCAGTTATGTGAGGATATGTTTCAAGCATTTCTAGAAAAGCATGGTCAAGAATTAAAGTCAGAATTTTTCATTCCTTACGCAGCTAATTATTTTATAGAATCTGGCAAAGGAGTAGTGAAAGTGCTTCCAACCGATTCGCAGTGGTTTGGGGTTACTTATAAAGAAGATGCACCAGGGGTTCAATCCTCCATCAATGCACTGGTGGCAGATGGAACTTACCCAGCTTCATTATGGGGTTAAGTTGGTAATAATATAAAAGGGGACAGCTGATTACTGCCCTCTTTTATAGATAGAAATGGAGTTGTATTTTACTAACGCCCATAGGCTTTAACATAATAAACACAATCTTCTACTTTGTGAATTTGTGCTTTCCGTTCCATGCCTTTAAGGGCTGATTTGGTTGGTAGCTTAATGGGTTGAAGCGAAGTATCGCTTTTATTTAAATCACCTATTATCGTATAAATATTTCGAGATTTAACTGCAAAAGAAACCCCGTCAGCTTGCGCTTGCCTTGTACTTAAAACACCAATAATATCTCCGTTTTTATTAAAAACAGGACCGCCTGAATTTCCTGGATTGGCACTTATTTGAATTTGGTAGGAAAGCGAATCACCATTAAATCCAGTTTTAGCACTCAGGTATCCCATTCCATACACAATATCATTTCTAGGATAGCCTAAAGTAAATATTTCTTCCCCTAGATCTGAATTTGATTTTTGTATGGTATAAGGAATGGTTTTAACAGGTGTAAAATCAATGTCTTTTATCTTTAATATTGCTAAGTCTTTCTGTAGGTCTATATGAACAATATCTGCATTAAATTCCTGTCCCTTGCTATTTACAACCACAGCACCAGTACCTTTTAATACGTGGGCATTCGTGACAATATAGCCTTTGGTATCAATTAAAAAACCAGAACCACCACTGAGTAATCTTGCGTTCAAAGGAATTTTAGTTTTTACTTCGTTAATGATGGTGCCTTGGTATTGTTGATTCTTCTTTACTGCTTCTAAATCTTTGCCCAACTGTTCTAGTTTTGGATCCGTAACTGCACTGGAAAAATAAACCGTTAATCCACTAATAAACAATGCAATTACACCACCCACAGATGCCGCAATAGCCGTTACTCTTTTATATTTATTCCAGAATTGAATTATTTTTCCTTTTGAACTAATTGCTCCGCCTTCATTCAGGTCGCCACGATTTAAGAGGTTAGCATGTATATCATGCAAGCTGTACTTGATATTTCTGTGACTGGCATATAAATCCATCTGATGTAAGAACATATTGTGTTCTACAACCATTTGATCAATCTCTGGGGTGTTTTTACGCAATTGATTAAAATGTTCTTGCTCCTCGGTTCCCATTTCTCCGTTGAGGTATCGTTCTATTGCGTCTAGTAATAAAATATCATCCATAATAGCTATTCTCCTATATTATATTGCGAGAAAAACAATTTCTTTAATCGCATTAAACATTTGTATTTCTGATTTTTTGCATTATCAGCATTGGTATATCCAAATTCAGCAGCTAATGCAATCATATCCATTTTTTTTAGATAATAACCTTCTAATAAACTCTTACAAGGCTCACCCAAACTATTCAATGCTCGATCCATAATAGCGAATTCTGCATTTCTTTTCTCATGTTCTTCAAAGTCTTCCTCAATGGACACAGTTTCTTCAAACCCATCTACAGGACTAGTATACCTGCCCAATTGTTGTAACCTTTTTAACCAAAGCCGTTTACAAATTGAAAATATATAAGTTTTGATTTGGCAGGTTAACGTAAAGGAACTCAATTGCGCTTTTTCATAGAGTGCAATCATTGCTTCTTGAAATATATCCCTTGCTTCATCGTAACTACCACTATTGTTCAATATAAAGTTTTGAACCATATTAAAATTGTCTTTATATATGGTTTCAATGGCTTTTGAATCGTTATTGGCCAGTCCTTTTAATAATGTTTGTTCGTTTGTATCGCCTTTCACTATCTATCCTTTTAATACAATAAGGAGGGTAAAAGTAACCCAAAATATATCTTAAATATTTTTTTTGAAAAAAAATGAAATCCCGGGTTACCTTCTTTTCGTTTTTGTATTAACCTGTAATCATTCAACCTAAAAAAAAGAAAAAATGAAAAAATTATTATTCGTATTAGCACTAGGCGTATTTGCTGCTTGTGCTGGAGAAAACAAAGAAGCAACAACTGACACCACTGCTGTTGCAGTTGATACTACTACTGCTGTAGCAGTTGATACTACCGCTGTAGTTGATACCACTGCTGTAGTTGATTCTACTAAGAAGTAATTCGAAACGCTGTTGGTGAAGAGAATGGGTGAATGTCCACGCTTGCGGATTGAACAACAGTATAAAATTTTCATATGGCAAGCAATCGTTAGAAGCCGCTCCGTTTCCACGGAGGGGCTTATTTTTTTCGGGTAAGTCAATCAAAACTAACAATCCTTAGTTAAATATTTTTTGGGAGATTAAATGCAATTTGTATATTTGAATATCATGCAGACAACTATTAGCAACTGGTTTTATCTTTTCTTTTACTTCTACTTTGTAAAAAGTAGCCGGGTCCAGTTTGCAAAAGCTTAAACTTTTAAAAATCTAAATATAGGTCCCGGTAAATTACCGGGATTTTTTTTGTGATAGGCCGAACGCTAAAATATAAAATGAAAAAAGATCAAATAATTCCTCAGTCAAATAAAATACCCGATACGGCCGCCAGTGTATTCATGAAAGGTATTTGTATACAAGGATATGAAGGTAGTTTCCACCAAGTTGCTGCATTGCAGTATTTCGGGAAAAATACAACCATTATCCCTTGTGCTTCCTTTCGAGAGCTGGTAAAATTGGCATCAGATCCTGCCGCATCAGACGGGGCTGTAATGGCAATTGAAAACTCTATTGCTGGTAGCATACTACCCAATTATAATTTATTGCAGCAGTCAAAATTGACCGTAATTGGAGAGGTATATCTTTCTATTAGTCAAAACTTACTCGTAAACAAGGGTGTTCAGTTAACAGATATTAAAGAGGTTCACAGCCACCCAATGGCTATTTTACAATGTCTAGATTTTCTGGAACAGCATAAATTTAAGTTGATTGAAACTGAGGATACTGCACTAAGTGCTAAATTGGTACACCAGCACAAGAGTAAATATATTGCTGCAATTGCCAGCAAGTTGGCAGCAGAATTATTTAACCTAGATATTATTGCCCCTGATATTCAAACACAGAAAAAAAATATAACACGGTTTTTAATTTTGCAAAGAACCAATACTGCTTTGCCAGTAGTGGGAGCTGATAAAGCGTCTATCTACTTTCAGACCAATCATGCAAAAGGCTTACTAGCACAGGTTTTACAAACGATTTCAAAATCTGATATTAACCTCAGTAAATTGCAGAGCATGCCTATTCCGGGTAGCCATTTTAAATATGGGTTTTATGCCGATATGGAATTTGATGAACAAAAGCAATTCACTAAAATGCTTAAAATGATTGAGCCACTTACGAATAGCGTGAAAATATTTGGCATATACAAAAAAGGAAAATTGATAAAAGGATAAGCTATGCAACCCATTAAATCAAAAAGGTTATCAGGTATTGGTGAATATTATTTTTCACAAAAATTAAGAGAGATTGATCAACTCAATCAGCAAGGCAAAGCCATTATTAATCTTGGTATTGGAAGTCCCGACCTTCCACCTCATCCTTCAGTAATAAAAGTGTTGCAAACTGAATCTGAAAAACTAAATGTACACGCATATCAGTCCTATAAAGGGTCTCCCATTTTGAGAAAGGCAATTGCAGAATGGTACCAGCATTGGTACGAGGTTGTTTTAGATCCAGATACAGAAATTCTTCCGTTAATGGGTAGTAAAGAAGGTATTATGCATATTTGCATGACTTACCTGAACGAAGGAGACAAGGCATTGATACCCAACCCTGGTTATCCCACTTATAGCAGTGCGGTAAAATTAGCAGGTGCCATTCCAGTTTCGTATGAGCTCACCGAATTAAACAATTGGGAACCCGATTTTGAGGCATTGGATGCCAGTGATCTTTCGAACGTTAAATTAATATGGGTTAATTATCCGCAAATGCCTACTGGAAAGCTGCCCTCTATAGCACTTTTTGAAAAATTAATTGCTTTCGGAAAAAAACACCAAATATTAATTTGCCACGATAATCCATATAGTTTTATTCTGAATGACAAACCAATGAGTTTGCTAAGTATTCCTGGAGCAATGGAAGTGGCTATTGAATTAAATTCATTAAGTAAAAGTCAAAATATGGCAGGCTGGCGCGTTGGTATGTTATGTGGAGCCAAAGAAAAAATTGCCGATGTGCTTACGTTTAAAAGCAATATGGACAGTGGGATGTTCCTTCCGCTGCAAATTGCGGCAGCTGCCGCTTTGGCCTTGGGGAAAGAATGGTATGAGTCGGTAAATGCCATCTATCTGCAGCGAAGAGATAAGGTTTACCAATTGCTGAATTTGTTAAGTTGTGAATATACAAAAGACCAAGCTGGTATGTTTGTTTGGGCAAAAATTCCTCCTAAATGGGCAGACGGTTTTGAGTTAAGTGATCATATACTTTACCAAGCCAATGTTTTTATTACGCCAGGTGGAATTTTTGGGACTGCTGGTAATAATTATATACGAGTAAGTTTGTGTGGCAGTGTAGAGCGGTTTGAAGAAGCAATAGATAGAATTAGGCAAATAGCATCTTGATGATATTTAATTAAATATGGTTTTTGACACTTGAATTTAACTTTTAAAAATGAAGATTGCAATAATAGGTACGGGATTGATTGGGGGTTCTATGGCATTGGCCTTGCGTGCAAATGGTTTCGCCTCGCAGATTGTAGGTGTAGAACTCAATCCAGAAAATGCCCTTAAAGCAGTAGAATTGGGCTTGGTAGATAAATGTCTTGAGTTATCTGAAGCCATTGCTGCAGCTGAATTAATTATTTTAGCAACTCCCATTAATACCGCAGAACAACTATTGCCGCTTATTTTAGATAAAGTGAACCAGCAGGTTGTATTTGATGTAGGGTCAACCAAAAAAAATTTATGCAATGTTGTTGCTGAACATCCCAAACGTGGTCGTTTTGTTGCTACACATCCAATGTGGGGTACAGAGAACAGTGGCCCTTCTGCAGCAGTAAGTACTGCATTTGTACAAAAAGCGAGTGTTATCTGTAATAAAAACGATAGTGATAAAGACGCTTTGGAATTGGTAGAAAAAATTTATGGTATTCTCCAAATGCACCTGCTTTATATGGAGGCTGGTGCGCATGATATGCATGTTGCATATATCAGTCATATTTCACATATCACTTCTTTTGCCTTGGCAAATACGGTATTGGAAAAAGAGAAAGAGGAAGATGCCATTTTTGAGTTGGCAAGTGCTGGGTTTGAAAGTACAGTCCGCCTAGCCAAGAGTAATGCGGCCATGTGGGTGCCCATATTTATGCAGAATAGGGAGAATATACTGGATGTATTGAACGAGCATATTACCCAATTGAGAAAGTTTAAGTCGTCTCTTGAGAAAGAGAATTACGAATACTTGGGGGAATTGATTGAGAAAGCCAATGGAATAAGGCGAATATTGAAGTAAAAAAACGGTAAAGACGTACTAATAAAGTACCTTTGCGCAAATTTTAGATTACATGATGACATTTGAAGGGTTAGGAATTGACGCGCGTTTGATTCAAGCAACCACAGAGTTGGGGTATATTAACCCAACCGCAATTCAGGAGCAAGCGATACCCATTTTATTAAGTGGTACCAATGATTTTATTGGGTTGGCACAAACAGGAACAGGCAAAACGGCCGCATTTGGTCTGCCCCTATTACATATTATTGATGCAGCAGCGAAATATCCACAAGCCTTAGTGGTTTGTCCCACTCGCGAATTGTGCATGCAAATAGTTAAGGAAGTAGAGTTGTTTAAGAAATATATGACCGGCGTTTCGGTTGTTGCAGTTTATGGTGGAGCGTCTATTGGGTTACAAATTCGCGACTTAAAGCGAGGTGTTCAAATTATAGTAGCAACACCAGGAAGGTTGATTGATCTGATTGAAAGGAAAGCCATTAATCTGGAGCAAATAAAATATGTAGTATTAGACGAAGCAGATGAAATGCTGAATATGGGATTTCAGGATGATATTGAATTCATTCTAAAAAACACACCACAGCGTGATAGTACTTGGTTATTTAGTGCAACTATGCCAGCGGAAATTAAGAAGGTGAGCAAACGTTACATGAAGGATCCGAAAGAAGTAACTGTTGGCAAAGTAAATATGGCTAATAAAAGTATTGATCATCAATACTATGTTACCACGGCTCATCATCGATATGAAACACTAAAACGAATCATCGATTTTAATCCGGGTATTTATGGAATTATTTTTACAAGAACAAAATTAGATGCACAGGAAATTTCTGAACGCTTAACCAGAGAAGGATACGATATTGATGCATTACATGGAGATCTTACGCAAGGGCAACGCGATAAAGTAATGGGACAATTTAGAGAAAAAAGTCTTCAACTGCTGATTGCTACAGACGTGGCCGCACGCGGTATTGATGTACAGGGTATTACCCACGTAATTAATTTTGAATTACCTGATGATGTTGAAATATATACCCATAGAAGTGGTCGTACTGGACGAGCTGGTAATCATGGAATATGTGTTTCCATTGTTCATGCCAAAGAAGCGTACAAGCTTAAGCAAATTGAACGCATTAATAATTCTCAGTTTCATAAACTAGATATTCCTTCTGGTAAAGACGTTTGTAGAAAGCAGTTTTTCCATTTTATGGATAAATTATTATCAACCGATATCAGTCACGGAGATTATGAAACCTATGTTCCAATGCTGGCCGAAAAATTTGCAGATATTAGTAAAGAAGAAATTCTCAAACGTGTTGCTGCAATGGAGTTTGATAGATTCCTAAAATATTACGAAAATTCAGAGGACTTAAATATTCGTGAAAGAGATCGGACTATTAAAAGAGAACCCAATGCCGATAGAAACGATCGCAGCAGGTCAAGAGATGCTGATCGTGGCGATAGCAGAAAAGAATACAAGGGTGGTGGTGGATATAGCCGCTTATTTGTTAATCTCGGAACTAAAGACGGATTTTTCAAAGCTAGTTTTCTACAATTTGTGCTTGATATGAGTGATCTTAAAAAAGAAGTACTCGGAAAAATTGATATGAAAGATATGAATAGCTGGATTGAGATTGACAAAGGCTCTGCGCAGCAAATGATTCGTGCACTTGATGGCAAAAAATACAAGGGTAGAAGCATTCGAATGAATGATGCTGACAGTGGCGGAAGAAGGTAGAATTCCGAATAAATATTTCAAAACCGAAGATTTATAATTGATAATACACCATACATGGAACAGACATTACAACAGGGAATTGATATTAATCAAGTACTCTCTAAACGCCCATTAATTATTTCCGGTCCTTGCTCCGCAGAAACCGAAGAACAGGTATTACAGACTGCCCTTCAATTGGCAGCTACAGGTAAAGTAGATATACTTCGTGCAGGTATCTGGAAGCCACGTACCAGGCCTGGAAGTTTTGAGGGAATTGGTACCAAAGGCCTTCCTTGGTTGCAACAAGCACGCAAAGCATCGGGTCTTCCAGTTGCTATTGAAGTAGCTACCGGAAAGCAGGTTGAAGATGCCTTGCATTTTGATATTGATGTGCTTTGGGTTGGTGCAAGAACTACAGTAAATCCATTTAGTGTTCAAGAAGTTGCCGACGCACTTAAAGGCGTTGATGTTCCGGTTCTCATAAAGAACCCAATCAACCCCGATATTGAATTGTGGATTGGAGCTGCCGAGCGAATAGCAAAAGCAGGTATTAAAAATATTGGATTAATTCATCGTGGCTTTAGCTCTTACGGTAACACAGAATATCGCAATGCACCTATGTGGCATTTGGCCATTGAAATGAAACGCAGGTTTCCTGAAATGCTCATGATTAATGATCCTTCCCATATTTGTGGAAGAAGAGATATTCTTCAAGAAGTAGCACAAAAAGCGATTGACCTAGATTTTGACGGACTAATCATTGAAAGTCATATTGATCCAGATAATGCTTGGAGTGATGCCAAACAACAAATTACTCCTGAAGTATTGGGCAATATGATCAGCGCTATGATTTGGCGTAAGGAAGACATCGTTTCTGAAGAATTGCATGCCAATATGGAAAAAATGAGGGCGCAGATCAATCAATTGGATGATGAACTGCTGCTTTTATTGGGACAAAGAATGAAGGTGGCCGATAAAATTGGTGCGTATAAAAAAGACAATGATATAACCATTCTTCAGACCAGCCGCTGGAATGCTATTCTTGAAAAAGCATTTGTAAAAGGGGGTCAAATGGGATTGAGTCAGGAATTCATCACCAAGTATTTCGATGCCGTGCATATGGAAAGCATTAATCATCAGAATAAAATCATGAATCAATAAATGAGTACCAGAACCATTCGGTTTTCTTCGAGATCTACCCAATTTTATTTTGATTCAAATTTCGCTTTATTAGAAAAAAAAGTATCAAAAGAAAATGCGGTTTTAGTTACCGACGACCATGTATTTGCTGCACATAAAACCAAATTTAAAGGCTGGAATACCATTGTACTTAAGCCAGGAGAACAGTATAAAGTGCAACAAACGGTTGATGTAGTTATTAACCAACTCATTGCCTTTGGCGCCGATAGGAAAACATTTTTAGTAGGTGTTGGGGGCGGTGTTATTACAGATTTAACAGGATATATTGCGGGCATTTACATGCGTGGAATTGATTTTGGTTTTGTTCCTACCAGTATTCTTGCCATGGTAGATGCGGCCATCGGCGGAAAAAACGGAATTGATGTGGGTGTATATAAAAATATGGCGGGACTGATTCGTCAGCCCTCTTTTTTAATCTATGACTACAGCTTTTTAAAAACCTTGCCGCTTTGTGAGTGGCAAAATGGTTTTGCCGAAATTATAAAACATGCGTGTATTAAAGACGCAGCCATGTTTAAAGAGTTGCAACTCAACAGCATTGCTAAATACAAGAGAGACAAATTATTACTGTCTGCATTGATTCAAAAAAATGCTTTGATTAAAGCAAAAGTAGTAGTGAGTGATGAGTTTGAACAAGGCGATCGAAAACTGCTCAACTTTGGTCATACACTCGGTCACGCTATTGAAAATATGTATGAACTCAGTCACGGCCAAGCAATTAGTATCGGAATGACTTATGCTGCGCTTATTTCACAGCAATTAAAGTTTTTTACAGGAACAACTGAATTAGTCGCATTGTTGCAGAAATATGGGTTGCCTACTGTTGCTGATTTTGATCAAGCAAAAGCATTCAAAGTTTTGTTGAAGGATAAGAAAAAAGACCATGTGTCAATTCAATATATATTACTCTCAAAAATTGGAAAGGGGGTAGTGCAGCCGATATTGCTGGTGCAGTTGAAGGAAATATTCCAACTTTTCTAAACCCTATTTTTTTAAAGATGATTGTAACGGTTTATCCATCTGCCATCCAAGGAATTATACAAGCCAATGCAGGAAAGAGTAGCATGCAGCGTGCTTGTGCAGCAGCATTACTTAGAACTGGCACAACTATTATTCACAATCCCGGTAATAGTCACGACGATCTTGCCGCCATTGATGTGATACAAAAATTAGGAGCAGTTATTTCCTATACTGCCGAAGGTAGTTTGCAAATTATTTCAGAAGGAGTACAACCACAATCTCCTGAAATGAATTGCGGAGAAAGTGGACTGGGCATTCGAATGTTTACGCCCTTGGCTGCATTATCTGATCAACCATTACTAATTAATGGAACGGGTAGTTTGTTGAAGCGGCCCATGCATTTTTTTGATGAAGTATTTCCACAACTAGGGGTAAAAGTAAATTCAAATAATGGTCAGTTGCCCCTTACCATACAAGGGCCATTGGTGCCTGCCGATATCACCATTGATGGATCGTTAAGTTCGCAGTTTTTAACAGGCTTACTCATGGCTTTTGGTGCCGCAGGTGCCGAAGGAATTACGATTACAGTAAACAACTTGAAAAGCAAGCCATATATTGACCTCACACTGAATGTGATGAAACATTTTGGATGGATTGTTGAACACGATTCCTATACAAAGTTTTCATTTACCAAACCACTTCCCTCCACTCAAAATTTACTTTCTTATGAAGTAGAAGGCGATTGGAGCGGAGCCGCATTTCTATTAGTGGCTGGTGCTTTAGCAGGTGGAATAACGGTAAAAGGATTAGATATTCAATCAACACAAGCTGACAAAGCAATATTGCAAGCCCTAATTGACGCAGGAGCAAGACTATCAATTCAAGATAAAAATATAGAAATAGCGCCACTGCCCCTTAAAGCATTTCATTTTAATGCCACTGATTGTCCCGATTTATTTCCACCATTGGTTGCATTGGCAGCATATTCTGAAGGAACTACGGTTATTGAAGGGGTGAATAGACTCGCTCATAAAGAAAGCGATCGGGGATTGACTTTGCAAGATGAATTTGCTAAATTGGGAGTCGAAATAATATTGCAGGGTAATTTAATGCTGATAAAAGGGAGTGCAGAGTTGGGTAAAACGGGGCATGTAAAAGTCCATTCAAGACACGACCATCGCATTGCTATGGCCTGTGCTATTGCCGCATTAAAGTATAACGACTCAGTTGAAATTGAAGCAGCAGAGGCCATTAATAAATCGTATCCTGACTTTTACAGCCATATAATGGCTTTAGGGGTGAGGGTAGAAATGAAATGATCAATCACCATAAAATACAAGCACAGTGAATTCATTCGGTAGACTTTTCAGCGTACAAATATTTGGCGAATCGCATGGAGAAAGTGTGGGACTTGTAGTTGATGGCTGTCCCGCTGGCTTGCAGTTGTCTGTTGACGATTTTATAGTAGATACCGAAAGAAGAAAAGGGGGCGTGCAAAAGGGTACTACCCCTAGAAAGGAGGACGATCTGCCTATTTTTAAAAGTGGACTATTCAATGGGAAAACTACTGGAGCTCCTATTACTATTTTATTTGAAAACAACAATACCCGTAGTGGCGATTATGAGAAGCAGCGTGCAGTACCAAGACCCGGTCACGCTGATTTTACGGCTCATATTAAGTATGGTGGTCACGAAGATTTTAGGGGTGGTGGGCATTTTAGTGGAAGGCTAACCGTATGCATGGTTGCCGCAGGGGTGATTGCAAAAAAAATATTAGCAATACAAAATATACAAGCTTCGGCAATTGTACTCTCCATTGGTGGTGAGCGAGATTTAGAGAAAGGATTGCAAAAAGCAATTGATGCAAAAGACAGTGTTGGCGGTATTGTAGAATGTACTGTGTCTAATCTTCCAATTGGATTAGGGGAACATTTTTTTGATTCGGTGGAATCATTAATCAGTCACGCAGCATTTGCCATTCCGGCTGTAAGGGGTATTGAATTTGGCACTGGCTTTATGGCTGCCAATATGTTTGGAGTAGACCACAACGATGCCATTGAGCAAGCATCTGGCATTACTGCCACAAACCATGCTGGGGGCGTAGTTGGCGGTATTACCAACGGGAATGAGCTGGTTTTTAGGATTGCAATTAAACCAACTTCGTCAACTCCAAAAGAACAATCATCGTGGAACTGGATTACCAATCAAGTAGAAAACTTCTCTATAAAAGGACGTCATGATCTCTGTATTGCTTTGCGAGTGCCAGTAGTATTGGAGGCAATAGCAGCAATTGTTGTTACAGATCTTATGTTGTTGGAGCAAAAAATGACTAGAACCATTCCTTTATGAGCAGTAAACTCATTTACCATATAACTACCCAATCCCAGTGGGCAGCGGCTTTAGCAAAAGGTTTTTATGAGGCTGATACACTCGCCTCAGAGGGATTTATCCATTGCAGTACGGAAGATCAAGTAGAAGGAGTGTTAGAAAGGTATTATAAAAATAAAAAAGACTTGTTGCGACTGACTATACAGACAGATCGGCTGATCTCTCCACTATTATTTGAGTTGTCGCCCTCCATAAATCAGGAATTTCCGCATATTTATGGCTCAATAAATCTAGCTGCAGTTGTAATGGTGACTAAGATCTAATTCACATTTTTATCTTGTATATGAATAATTGCCGAATATGCTTTTATTTATGCAATTGCTATTTTATATATTAGCGTCTGCTTATGGCACGTTATTTGGAAACTAATACAATCCAATTGAAAGCATTTCAAAAGCGAAAAGGGCTAACTTATGCTTTGGATGTATAAAATAGTCTCCTAATTATGATGGATAAGCTGAAAAAAATACTATTTGCTATCTTATGCTCAACTACTGTTCATGCTCAGTCAGATACCATAATTGCTCCAGTAGGAATATCTAGTATTCTACTGCCTTATTCAAATGGGGAAGAGGAATTTAATACAGGTGCAGCTCCAATAGGTAAAATATTGAAAGGTACGGCTAGTTTTTACAGCCTAAAATTTGAAGGTAGGAAAACAGCAATGGGCGAAATATTTAGACACGCAAAGCTTACTGGAGCAAGCAATAATTTCAAATTAAATACATGGGTTAAGGTAACTAATTTAAGTAATGGGAGAAGTGTAATTATAAAGATTAATGATCGAATGCACAAGAAGATGAAGAAAAAGGGTCGGATAGTAGATTTAAGCAGATCCGCAGCCCAAAAAATAGGTATTACACGTGGTGGACTTGCAAAGGTAAAAGTAGAAGTGATAAATAGGCCAAAACTGGCAAAAAAACTTAAAAGATAAAGTTATCATAATTTTACAGATCCAAATTCATGATGTATTTTTGCAACAATTAACAAAACTCTGTTTATGAAGAAATTTCTATTCTCTTTGATCGTTGTTGGACTGGCTGCTTCTGCGGTTGCACAAACACCCACCAGCTACAAGAAAAGATCTAGTTTAGGTATTGCATTTTTTTTGAATGATATGTTTACTGCCGAAAGAATCAGTAAGACGTCTCTTTCCACCGTACTGCAAAACAAGCAGTGGACAAAAACAACTGAGATGACTCCAGGATTGAGTATCCAGTATTTTGAAGGATTGGGCGAACATGTTGATTTTATGGGAACTTTAGGTGGTACTTTCACCAAATATCCTTTCTATGGAAAATCTGGTGTAGCTCCTTCGCTTCGCACTCTTTTCCTTTTTGAAGCCGATGCTAATTTAAACCTTAAGCTTTTAACAGATAAGTATACTGTAGTTCCTTATATAACTTTAGGAGTGGGCGCTTCCATGTATGCAGGAACTTATTTCGCTGCACAAGGAAATACAGGTTTAGGACTTCAGGTAAATCTAGGAAATGAAACCTTTATCAACACACAGTTGTTGTTTCGTCCAGCTATTTCTGGTTTAGCGGTTAACCATATGGCATATTCTATTGGATTGGCATCTCCGTTAAAAGATAAAAAACCCGAAGTGGTATTGGTAACACCTCCTCCTCCTCCAGCTCCAGCACCTGTTGTTGAAAAAGATACAGATGGAGATGGAATTCTAGATAAAGATGATAAATGTCCTACTGTTGCAGGAATTGCAAAATACAAAGGTTGCCCTGTTCCAGATACCGATGGTGACGGAATTAATGATGAAAATGACAAATGTCCCACCGTTAAAGGGTTGGCTAAATACCAAGGATGTCCAATTCCAGATACTGACAAAGATGGTGTGAATGATGAAGAAGATAAATGCCCTACTGTTCCAGGTTTGGCTCGTTACCAAGGATGTCCAATCCCTGATACAGATGGTGATGGTGTGAATGATGAAGAAGACAAATGTCCTACTATCAAAGGAACACGTGAAAACAATGGTTGTCCTGAGTTAAAAACACAGTACAAGTTTGACAACAAAAAAGTACTCTTCATATCAGGTAGTGCGGTATTGACGAAAGGTTCTAAAGTAGAATTGGCCAAAGTAATAAAAGCAATGACGGATTACCCAACTTTAAAACTATATGTTGACGGTCACACCGATAACACTGGTTCTGATAAGATTAATATTCCATTGTCGCTAAAGCGTGCCAATTCGGTTAAAGCTTACTTATTCAGCAAGAAAGTAAATGCTGAAAGGTTGCTTACAAACGGATTTGGTAGCACAAAACCAATTGCAGATAATAAAACTGTAAAAGGTAAAACGGAAAATAGAAGAGTTGAATTCCGCATCCAGGAATAACTAATCATACTTAAATAGAAATCTCCCTTAAGCAATTAAGGGAGATTTTTTGTTTAAATAAGGTCAGGTGATTATTTAATTTGGTTGTTAATGAATACGATCTCCTCGAATGGTTAAATGATTCATGATTTCTATTTCATAAGCCAGCCATTCTGCCCACCTAACTCTTACGGCTGCTTTAGGTGTATACAATTCTGCTAGTGTAATAAAAAGGGTATAATGACCCGCTTCACTTTCCATGAATTTTCGATAAAAATTTCTCATATACTCATCCTCCAATCCTTCACTCAACCTTTTAAATCGTTCACAGCTTCTTGCTTCTATTAATGCCATAGTAAGTAATTGATCTAATAATCGATCCTCAATATCACCCCCTTTTTTTTGAAAAATCAACAATTGATTTACGTATTCATCCTTTCGTTGTTTCCCCAGATTCAATCCCCTTTTTTTAAGTTCGCTCAATACCATCCTAAAATGACCCCATTCTTCGGTTACGATAGGGGCCAATTCTTCTACCAATGCCGTTCTATCAGAATATCGTTGAATATAAGAGATACAGGTTAAAGCAGCTTTCTGCTCACAATAAGCATGGTCTGTTAAAATGGCTTCTAAAGAAATAGCAGCAAGGTCTACCCATCTTGGATCCGTTGGTAACTGTAAACCAAGAATATTTTTAGTATGCTGTGAGTATACCTGATTCATCCTTTATTTTTTATTGCAATTTACCTAGAAATACATCAACTATCATGGCGCATATTTAATTAGTTTTGACAAATGTATCGGGACGATTTTCTACAAAAAAAAATAGGAGAACGCATTTCAAATCAATCATTTCGGAGCCTTCGTATTCAGGAAGGAATGATTGATTTTTCTTCCAACGATTATTTGGGTATTGCAACCCAGGAATTATTGCATAACAGTGAAGCAGATTTTTCATGGAATGCTGGCGCCAAAGGTTCCCGCTTATTGTCCGGAAATTATACTTTAATAGAAACTGTTGAAAAGCAAATAGCATTGTTTCATGCTGCCGAAGCTGGATTAATTTTTAACTCAGGATATGATGCTAATATTGGGCTGCTTTCGAGTGTTCCTCAAAAAGGAGATACCATACTGTACGACCAATTATCACACGCTTCACTGAGGGATGGAATCCGGCTTTCTTTTGCTCAATCTTTTTCATTTATACACAACAACCTGAATGATTTAGAGCGCTTATTAAAAATAGCGACTGGAAATATTTTCATTGTCACAGAATCTGTATTTAGTATGGATGGAGATATGGTTGATTTGCCGATATTGGTAGCAATAGCCGAAAAATATTGTGCACATATCATTATTGATGAAGCACATGCAACTGGTATTATTGGTGAAAAAGGGGAGGGGCTGGTTCAGTCACAAGGGTATCAGCAAAAAATATTTGCACGCATTCATACTTTTGGAAAAGCAGTAGGGTGTCACGGCGCAGTTATTCTGGGATCAGAATTATTGCGTAATTATCTGATTAATTTTGCACGACCATTTATTTATTCTACAGCATTACCACCTGCTTCCATTGCCAACATACAAAATAGCTATGCTTTGTTTCCAGCCATGTATGAGCAACGGGATCATTTAAATAATTTAATTCAATATTTCCAAGCGGGACAAATAAAGTTTAAAATTTTACCATCAGCCACACCCATTCAAATTATATTGATTCCAGGAAATGAGGCAGTAAGAAAAATTGCGGCGGCTTTGCAAGCTGAGAATATGGACATCCGTGCAATATTGTATCCAACCGTACCCAAAAACGCAGAAAGATTGCGAATTACATTGCACTCATTTAATACCACCAACGAACTCAATAAATTAATAGCCTTATTGGGTCAGCTTTCAAAATAAGCCAGTGAGCCACCTACCCATTCTTTGTCTTTATTATAACGAACGCCAATCATTTTACCCTTACTTAACCGTGCAAGGTTATTGGTAGCGACTGGTCTCGCTTCACCTTCTTTCCAAAAATAAAATATCCTGATTTCCGCTTTAGCAGGCTCATCAGGCGTTTGTATTACAGCTGCATATTTCACCTTTTTTTGTAAGATCCAATTTTCTGGATCTTTTACAGCATCAATATCTGCTTTCGTAAGGTCAATAACAACGCCTTGTCCCGCAAATGAAAATAAAGGTTTTAGTACATAGTTTTCTAACTGTTCGGGAATATTTTTAAGCTCATTTAAGAAAACAGTTTCTGGTACAAATGGGTGTTGAATAAAGGGGAGCATGTATTTACTTATTCTATAGAACCAATTGGGATGAGGCACCCATTCAACGTTAAGTGGTTCAAAAAGTAGTTTCCCTTTTTCCTGAATATCGGCATGCTGTTGTTGCAAATCATCAAAAATAATCCTGTTATAAATTCTTTTAATAGCAATTTTTTTATTACCCCTTTCATAAAACAAATCATTACCTTCTTTTATAATTTGGGTAAGACAAACTACAGGTATACCAATATATTCAGTAGTGCAGTAGAAATCTATTTTTGTCTTTTGATTGTTCGGTAGTATTTCCAGTAGAACTACTTCTTCTGGCAAATGATTGCCAATAATAATTTCTTTTAAAAGTTCAATATAAGATGCTTTATTAAATCCATTTAGAAATGCACTGTATTGTTCAGGGATTGAAAAATATTTTCTAGTTACTTCATCATGCCAAATCTGGTATGCAAATAAAGTAGGGAATCCTTGCATTTCAATTAATTGTGGCTCCAATTCCCCCTTTTCATTTTCACAAATTCCAAAATCAAATGCAATAAAGTGGGTATGCTTATTTTCATTTGGAACCATTAATGCTGGGGGTATGGCTTTCTCAGTTAATGATAAAAAATCAGGCTGTATAATAAGATCAACAATTGACTCGCAGGTGTTCAATACTTTTTCCTTAAAAACCTTATCAATAAAAATAGGTGTTTCCGCAACCCTAAACTCAATTGCTCCTGGAAATTTAGCATCCAATTCTGCAAGGTATTTTTGATAGTTGGCTTGGTTAAACTGTGGATTAAATGCTTGCCTTACTGCGGTTACCATAATAATACTGTTTTATAAGTTTATGGCTTGATCTACCAAGCTGCCAACTGCGTTATTAAGAAAATTGGGTAGGATATGCTGATATGTCCACATTATTTTTTCTGGATCGCGCAATTGCTCAACCATACTTTTCCATTTGGTTTCACCGTGCGCTTCTATCACCATTTTTTTCTTATCCGCTCTTTGAAGGTACATACTCATTCCAACAGCATCGGCCTCAGGATGAAATTGTGTGCCTAAAAAATAGTCATTGAATCTGGCAGACATAATAGCTCTTTCAAATGGAACATGAGGCCGGTTTTTTTCAATGGCAAGAATGGATCCTCCCAATTTTCTCAATTGTGCATGATTCGGTTCTATTACTTGATAGTCTCTACTGTCAACACTATAAAAAGGATCTTTTAAACCCTGAAAAACCACTTCTTCAAGACCGTCTTCTAGCATATGAATGGGGAATACACCAAATGCAGTAGAGTTTCTTTTGCAAACTTGACCAATACCATAATATCTAGCAACAAGTTGAAAACTATGGCAGATAAAGAAAGCGTGCTTTTTGGGAAAATTATCTGCTTGTGCATTCCATATTTCAACCGATTTTAACCAGTCGAAATATTTATTCTCCCAAGTAGAACCTTCACTTTCTAAGGGACTCCCTGGGCCACCACTAGAGATATAAATATCATAATCAAGCGAAGGCAAAGCCTCCTCTAATCTTACATCAAAGATTTCTAATACAATGTCAAGGGCATACACTTCACTCCACTGATTGATAATTTCCTTAATACAGCGCATACCTTGATTTGGTTGACCTTCGTAAAGGTCAAGTACGGCAATTTTAAGGGAATTATTTACAACTTTTAACATGTACAAATCAAATTTAAAAATCAAGCCAATTCTGGTATTTATTTAAAAATAACTTAGGTTGGTCTTGGGGGTTAACGTCAACAAAGTTTCATACATTAATCGTATGGTTTCTTCAATATCTTTTTTATGAATCATTTCTACTGTAGTATGCATATACCTAAGTGGAATAGAAATAAGTACAGAGGGGCAGCCATCATTTGCGTATGCAAAACTATCGGTATCCGTTCCTGTGCTTCTACTCAACGTGCGCATTTGTACGGGTATTTTATTTTTGGTAGCCACATCTTCAACCAATGCGAGTAGCTTATTGTGGATAGCAGGGGCGAAAGCTAGAGAGGGGCCTTTGCCGCATTGTATATCACCTTCAATAATTTTGCTAATCATTGGGGTGCTGGTATCGTGTGTAACATCTGTGATGATGGCTATATTCGGTTTAATTCTTCTTGCAATCATTTCTGCTCCTCTTAGTCCAATCTCTTCCTGAACAGCGTTTACAATATGCAGACCAAAAGGCAATTGCTTTTTATTTTCTTTCAGTAATCGGGCTACTTCGGCAATCATAAACCCACCTACACGGTTATCGAAAGCGCGACCAATTAAAAAATCATAAGCCAATTCCTCATAACCCTCTTCGTATGTTACAACAGAGCCTATGCGGATACCGAGCGACTCTACTTCTTTTTTATTTCTTGCGCCACAATCGAGACAGAGGTTTTCTATTTTGGGCAAGGGTTCTTTTTGATCGGGGTTGCTAAGACGGGTATGAATAGCAGGCCAGCCAAATACAGCTTTAACAGGCCCTTTTTTACCATGAATCCAAACACGCTTAGCAGGAGCAATTTGGTGATCAACCCCACCATTTCTTTTTAGGTAAATAAACCCTTGATCGTTTATATAGTTTACAAACCAACTTATCTCGTCTGCATGGGCTTCAATTACTACTTTGAAAGTTGCGGTAGGATTAATTACAGCCACAGCAGTTCCATAAGGATCTGTATAGATGGTATCAACAAAAGGCTTAATATAGTCCATCCACAATTTTTGGCCACCACTTTCAAAACCTACTGGGGAGGGTGTATTGATATAATTCTTGAAAAAACTCATCGATTCTTTCGTAACAATCGATTTTGATTTGGTTGTTTTTGCCATAATTTTTGTATTAAGAGTTGTTTCTACCTGCGATACCAAAAATGGGTTTGCAAGTATTCGTCCGTCAATTATTGCAAGATAATAGAGAATGCTTTTAAGTTGTTGCATTGAGTAGCCAACAATTATCAACAATACTGGAAGAATACTGTTGAATACTATTTTGCAAAATTGTTGGTCAATTGAATTTTTAACGAATTAATACGATATCTGGGGATTGAATGGTATCACTCCTATTTTGTGCTTTATCCTTCATCCAAAATCTAAAGAAAGTGGTATCGTTTTTATTGGTGCAACCAACAATAGAGGAAACGCCTGGTACATTGGCATTGTATACAAAGCTGAGTTCCAATTTGCCTTCGAGATTGGGTGTTGCGGTGAAATTAGGAATAGGATAGGGGCTAATAAATTGAACGTTGGGAGGACTGGTGCACACTTTTGAAATTTTCTGTGCCCAAATGGTATCTTGAATATCCCCTTCTTTGTCGGTAAAGTTGATGGTAAACGTAATGATATTGCCCTGCCTTAACTCGGTGGCACTTAATTTTCCAAAACTGATTTGAGGCCTGGTAGTAAAACTAGATTTTTTGCAACCCAAAAAAAAGGTAGTAATGGTAAGGATAATTAATATTTTTGTTTTCATGTGTTGATTTTTATTGATTTTTGCCATTCGGGAAATCGGGATAAGCAATGGAATTCGTTAATCAACATTTAGGTTGGTAAAAAATTGTAATTGCTCATTTCATGTGGTTTCTTTCGCTTCAAAATTAATTATAATAATACAAACTCAACGGGTGTTATCTTTTGATATTAACAAAATTTTCTCAGTGTCTGCCTCTTCTTTTGCCGAGGTAAGTAAAGCCGTATTTCAATACCAATACCAGTATAATCCTGTTTACAAACGATGGGTTGATTTAGTTAGCTCCGAAACTGATGCGGAAAAGATACCATATTCTATGCCAATGTTGCCCATTTCTTTTTTTAAAACCCATGAAATATATACTGGGGAGGCAAAGGTTAATAAAGTGTTTGAAAGCAGTGGTACTACAGGTGTAATTACAAGTAGGCATTATATAGCTGATTTGCGATTGTATGAACGGAGTTTTCTCGAAGGCTTCGAGCGTGTTTTTGGTTGTATAAAAGACTGGTGTATACTTGCCCTATTGCCGGCTTATCTTGAGAAAGCGAATTCATCATTGGTATATATGGCCGATTATCTGATTCGGCAGAGTACACATTCAAAAAGTAATTTTTATTTGTACAATTACAGCGAATTGGCGGCCGCTTTATCTATTTTGGAAGATCAGGGTCAGAAAACCCTTTTGCTTGGTGTTAGTTTTGCGCTGCTCGATTTTGCAAATGAGTTTCCCCAACAGTTGAAGCATACAATTGTGATGGAAACTGGAGGTATGAAGGGTAGGGGGCGAGAAATGACTCGAGCGGAACTTCACCATACTTTAGGGGTAGGATTAGGGGTGAATGTTTTGCATGGGGAATATGGGATGACGGAATTACTTAGTCAAGCGTATTCATTGTGCGAGGGAAGGTATACTTGCCCCCCTTGGATGCGAGTAATGGTTGCCAAGGAAGATGATCCAAAAGATATTTTAAGTGAAGGTGTTGGGATATTGCAGGTCATTGATTTGGCGAATATATATAGTTGCTCATTTATTGCTACCCAAGATATTGGTAGGGTATATGCTGATGGTAGTTTTGAGGTGCTGGGAAGAATGGATCAGAGTGATATAAGAGGCTGTAGTTTATTAGTGGTTTAGTGCATATATTTACAGCCCTGAAATTCAAATGCCCAGATGGCGAAATTGGTAGACGCACTGTGTTCAGGTCGCAGCGCTCGTAAGGGTGTGCTGGTTCGAATCCAGTTCTGGGCACTAAAAAACGGACAAATAGGTTATTTTCCTTGATTTGTCCGTTTTTATTTTGGTTTGAAATCCTTATCCATGTTGAATATTAGCTTAACAGATTCGTTAAGTCGCTAGCAATGCTTCTACGCTTCACTACTTTTACATACCTTAGCGCATATTCTGCATGCATCTGCACATTCTTTGCAGTGTACATTATTATGTTTGCTGCATTCATCTGCACAGACATTACAAATTTGAGCACATAGCTTGCGAATATCAATAGATTTTTCACTGCCAAGGCTCATTAACTGTGCTGTAGCATAACACAATACGGCACATTCCATATCTATCTGTATACAAAGTGCCATCATCTTAACATCTTTTTCTTTTAAGCAGGAAGATGCACAATGATTACAAAGTGCTGCGCATGTAAGGCAGGCTTCTATACATTTTTTGTATTTGTGATAATCCATTTTGTTTGTATTAAAAGTGAAATAATAATTTATTTTTTAACGCTGCTTGTATCTACAAGACCCGATAGCTCTCTTACAGGATTACGGGTGTATTTGAAAATTCATTGATACCTTAAACTGGCACTAAAATAGCGACCTAGTAAAGGTGGATATTCCTTTTTGATAAGGCGTTATATAACTATTTTAATAAGTTGTATGATTCATACATTGTGAATCATAGCGTTAATTGGAAGATCAATGAAATGTGTGAATGATGCAAGTATTATTTATAATTCTATAACGATGTTTTAAACTAAAACTATCATCTTCAAGCAACGCCAGAATTTTAAAAAATAGTAACCGAATAGAGAAGAAATGGAATCATTTTATCAGCTTATCCCAGAACAGGTTTTAGAAAAGCTTAAAACATCAGTTGAAGGATTAAAAGAGGATAATATTTTATTACTGCAAAAAGAGTTTGGAGAAAATGATTTAACAGAAACCAAACAAAAAAGTAAATGGCTAATTCTGTTGGCGCAGTTTACCGATGTAATGATTATGATATTGGTTATTGCTGCTGGTATATCATTTTTTTCAGGTGAACATACAGATACTTACGTAATCCTTACCATAATTATTGGTAATGCTTGGCTGGGGTTTTCACAGGAATACAATGCAGAAAAATCAATTCGGTTATTACGAAAAATGTCGCCGCAGTTTGCATTGACTTTACGCAATAATAATCCCATTAAAATCGAATCAAATAAACTGGTTCCTGGCGATATTATATTGCTGGAAGCAGGTGATATTGTACCAGCAGATGGGAGATTAATAACAACACATTCATTTAAAACAGATGAAGCATCACTTACAGGAGAAAGTAATACTGTTGAAAAAATAACAGAAGCTATAATCAAACCAAGCTTAGTGCCGGGTGACCAGCTCAATATGGTTTTTAAAGGAACGCATGTGAGCAACGGCTCTGCAAAAGCAGTGGTAACAGCTATTGGAATGAATACTGAATTAGGAAAAATTGCTGGCTTACTCAAAGTGTCATCCCAAAAAACACCACTTCAAAAAAGATTGGCAGTTTTTAGTAAACAGTTAGCGGTAATAGTGGTACTTATTTGCCTAGCGGTTTTTACAGAAGGATTATGGCGTGGCGTACCGGCTTTTCAAATGTTTCTCACCGCACTTTCTTTGGCTGTAGCAGCTTTGCCTGAAGCTTTGCCTGCTGTAATTACAATTGCATTAGCAAGAGGAGCGAGTAGGATGGTGCAACAAAAAGTATTGATACGAAAATTGCCAGCAGTAGAAACACTGGGTTCTGTAACTTATATATGCAGTGATAAAACGGGAACACTTACGCAAAATATAATGACCGTAGAAAAAATAGAGGCTGTACCCGATAAAGAAAAATTATTGATGCAGGCAATGTTGTTAAATAATGAAGTGAGTTTTTCTGATGATGGATTGCTGGGAGATAGTACAGAAACTGCATTGGTTAAATATGCTTTAAATTGTAAACAATCAAAGGAAGCTGCTGATGAGGCGTTTCCGCTAATTGCAAAACTACCTTTTGATTCTGATAGAATGCGGATGAGTACGCTGCATAAATATGGTGACAAATGGATACTATTTGTAAAAGGTGCTCCAGGAAAAATGTCGGAAGTATTGGCTGTAAAGTATAAAGCACAGTTGCCTCAATGGCTTGAAAAAAATAAAGAATGGGCGGCGAATGGCTTGCGAGTATTGTTTTTTGGTTATAAAATATTTGATAGTCATTTGGGTGAAATAAAAACTGACACGGAAAGCGATTTAGATTTTTTAGGTATTGTTGCAATGATAGATCCACCAAGGGAAGAAGTGATAGCAGCCATTAAAGAATGTAAAACGGCTGGTATAAAAACCGTAATGATAACTGGCGATCAGGCACTTACTGCAACTGCTATTGCTGAGCGTTTGGGTATTATTGAAAAAGGGCATCAAGGTGTAAAAACAGGAACTGACCTTATTAATATATCTCCAGCAGAATTAAACGAAATTGTAAAGATTACTTCTGTATATGCTAGGGTATCGCCAGAGCAAAAATTAAATATTGTAAAAGCGTTACAAGCAAATGGGGAATTTGTAGCCATGACTGGTGATGGAGTTAATGATGCTCCTTCATTAAAACAATCTGATATTGGAATTGCTATGGGCGTTACTGGAACGGATGTGTCGAAAGCAGCAGCAGACATGATTTTGCTAGATGATAATTTTGCAACCATTGTTAAAGCAATAAAGGAAGGTAGAAAAATTTATGACAATATCAGGAAATTTATTTTGTATATACTCTCGTGCAACCTCGGTGAGATATTAACTATTTTTCTGGCTCCCATTGCTGGTTTCAATATTCCATTATTGCCAATACATATACTTTGGATAAATTTGGTGACAGATGGTTTGCCTGGGTTGGCTCTTGTTACAGAATCTGGAGAGGAAGATATTATGAGTAGACCCCCTAGACCCCCGAAAGAAAATTTATTTGCAGGTAGGTTAGTATCGAAAATAATAATCTCAGGAATTATCATAGCTGCTGCATCTCTCTTTGCACAATGGTGGGCAATTGAGGAGGGATACGATGTGCAGAAGCAACAAACAATGGTATTTACAACCCTATGTTTTGTTCAGTTGGGAAATGCACTTTCTGTACGTTCTTTTTTCCATTCTATTTTTTCAAAGCACATATTTGCCAACAAGGCAATGTGGGTGGCCATTGCAGGTACAGTGGCACTTCAATTAGCCATTATTTATATACCGTTTTTACGACCTATTTTAAAAATCAGTTATTTAGAATGGAAGGCAATGGCAACCATTTTGATGGTTACTGTTACTGGGGTGCTTTGTATTGAACTTATAAAATATTTCACAAGGAAAAAGCAGTTTTAATGAAAAATATGATTCATGATTTAAATAGCGGAAGTTACTTTAAAGTGTACACTTACAATATCAATTAATTCATCAATATAGAATAGTATGTAAAACTATGTTTTCTGAAAATAAAATAAAACTCATAAAAAGTGGTAAACAGTATTTCGATTTACTACTATCGCTTATAATCCAAGCTAACGAAAGTATACATATTCAAACCTATATTTTTAATGATGATGAAACTGGTAATTTAATTATAGATGCACTTAAAATTGCTAGTAATAAAAAGATAAATATTTATGTATTAGTAGATGGATATGCTTCTAAAAATTTATCTAAAAATTTTATTGAAAAACTAAAAGCAGGAAACATAAATTTCCGTTTTTTTATGCCGCTTTTTAAAAGCAACAATTTTTATTTTGGAAGAAGGCTGCATCATAAATTGGTAGTAGTGGATTCGAATTTTGCTGTTGTTGGTGGAATAAATATTGCTAACCGGTATAATGACATGCTAGAAAATGATACTTGGCTAGATTATGCGATATATGTAGAAGGCACTATTGCAAGAGAGCTTTGCGTATTGTGTTGGAAAACTTGGAATGGCTTTACTGCAAATATGGGTATAACCCCCTGTGAAGAAAAAACCAATTCATTTAATTTCAATAAAATTGAAACTGCATTAGCTAGAATACGACGTAACGATTGGGTAAGGCGAAAAAGTGAAATATCTATTACTTATAAGGAAATATGTAGAAATGCGGAAAAACAAATTACTATTATGTGCAGTTATTTTTTACCAGGTAGAAGTATAAGGAAACTACTACGCTATGCAGTAGAAAGAGAGGTAAGTGTTAGATTAATATTGGCGGGACAATCTGATATAAAAATTGCAAAATCGGCAGAGAGGTGGATGTATGATTGGCTACTTAGGAACAATATTGAAATATTTGAATATCAACCTGCTGTTTTGCATGCAAAAATATGTGTAATGGATCAGAGATTTGTAACCATTGGCTCATATAATATAAATAATATTAGTGCTTATGCCAGTATAGAATTAAATATTGACGTTAAAAACAATCGCTTTGCAAAAGAAGTTACAGAAACTTTAAATACTATTATAAAAAGAGACTGCATTCACGTGACTAAAAATGAATATAAGAAAACTAATAATATTTTCAAACAAGTGTATCACTGGGCCAGTTATAAAATATTTCGAATTGTTTTTTTCTTGTTTACATTTTATTTTAAACAACAAGAATAAATCTAGTTCCCCCACATTCTTTTTAATAATGAAGAAGATGTTTTTTTGTTCCATCCTTCAAATCTACCACGCTGAACTACGAGTTTATTATCATAAGCTTCTTGCAAAAAATAATGAAATACAAATTTTCCTTTTGGATTCTCCCATCCTTTCATTTGTCCAAATCGTAAATCATTAAAAATAAGTGTATCGTGTATATTTTCTACGGTGTAAAACTCTTGAGAAAACCGAATAAGTTGCTGTAAACTTTCCTGATTTTTTATAGTATCAAGCATGGCAGTATTTCTAGGAAAATATTGAAATGCTATTTGTTTTTTTTTGTCAAATAAGGAGCGAAATCCAACGTAATATCCGCTATCATTTCCTGCAACAATATACCATAAGATGCTTTGTAAAGGTGCAGGTGTAGTAAAATATCTTGTATAAGCGATATTTTGGTTCTTCAAAATCGTTTTTATGTCTTCATTTATTATAACTTTAATGCCTACGCATACCAATAAATATAATGCACTGGCTCCAAGTCCTATTCGGCATATTTTTTTACGATAAATAGTGTTTTTTCTAAAATAAATAAATGCAATACAAGCTAAGCCAGTCCATATTGAAAAAAGTGGATCTGCTACATAAATTATATTAAAAGAAATACGCAGATGGCTGAAAGGTTCAAACCAACCCACCCCATAATTATTAAATGCGTCTAAAAAAATATGCGTAAAAATTACTGCACCAAAAAATAATATCCAATTTTTTAGAGGGATATTATGAGGTCTATGAAAATTGTTGGCAAGTAAAGCAAATAGTGGTGTGATGATGATGCAAAATAAAAAAGAATGTGTAAATCCCCGATGGGCTAATAAATTTGAGGATGTATCCATCCAAAAGGAAGCTATAAAGTCAATATCGGGAATACTTTGTGCTAAAGCCCCCCAAAGCATCGCTTTTTTACCAAGTTTTTTACCTGCAAAAGCTTCGCCCATGCACGCACCTAGCGCTATATGTGTAAGTGAGTCCATTATATTCTAGCTGTTATTAATTTCATTTAATAGCAAATCTAAATCCAAGAAGTTACTATACATTTCTACAGTGCCATCAGGATTGTAGTTCCATGTTTTCTTTGGTCTATCCCAATATAATTCTACGCCATTATTATCAGGATCATTTAAGTATATTGCTTCCGATACGCCATGGTCGGCTGAGCCTGTAATTGAATAATTTTCTTTTAATAATCTTGCATAAATGATAGCTAAATCTTTTCTAGTAGGATACAATATAGCGGTATGGAACAAACCAACAGCCTGTATTTTCGAAGGCGGTAAATGTCTGCTATACCATGTATTCAATCCAATATGATGATGGTAACCCCCTGCTGAAATAAAAGCAGCATCAGTGCCATACATACAAGTAATTTCAAAACCTAGTAAGCCACAATAAAATTTTAAGGCGCGTTCAAGGTTTGCAACTTTTAAATGAACGTGACCTATTCTTGTATGTGTTGGGATAATATAAGGTTCATCCATTTTTATTTATTTTATTAATGAGATACTTATTTTTTATAAAATCAGGCATTTCAAAACTGGATCAATTTTTAGTCTATCAAATAATAATAACCATTAATAGTATGTAAAATATAAATGTGTCGTTATATAATATTGACAATCTGTTTTACAGATACTTAAATTTTATAGTACACTTCTGCAAATGATAATCTCATTCTGTCTCCCCAAACTCCTTGTTCATCTCTAATGCCGCAGGATACAACCATATTGATTTCTGCGCCATCGGGTAATTTTAAGATGCCTTTCATTTTTCTGCTATCAAAACCCTCCATTGGGCAAGTATCATATTTTTCGTTAGCCATTGCCAGCATAAAGGTTTGTGCTGCCAAAGCACAAGTTTTGTGAACCACAATCCGCATATCATTTTCAGATACTTGATATACAATTGGTCTAAAAAGCCCAATAATATTGACTATAATTTTCCTAATAATTCCAAAAATCCCAAAAAAGCGTATGTATAAAAAAGGCATTATTTTTCCATAGTACATTTTCCAGTTTTTAATTCTTTTTTCTTGTTTTAATTTTGGACTGTTTTTTAGCACATTTTGATCTTCTAACTCCATCATTTTTTTTGCTCTTTTTGGGTACAAATCCTGCCTTGTCACAAAAATCACTACTTGTTGGGCAGTAGTTGCGGCTTCTTGGTTTAAACAAGCTACAGCAATTTTTTTTAGTATTTCAGGGTTTATTATATGATAAAACTCCCAAAGTTGCATATTGCTACTATTAGGTGCTAAAGTTGCAAGTTCAATACAATGTTTAACTTTTCCTGTATCAATTGGGTAGTCTTTATAATGTCTTACAGATCGCCTATAATTTATTATTTCTTCTAAAGTCATTCTCATTTTTTTTAAGCTTTCTAATGATGGGGGTTAAGTTGTATAAACCTTACTCTTACGAACTAATTTTATCAGCTAAACTGCTCTTATTGTTCAAAATATCTATTTCGATGATTTGTCTTACTAATGCAGGCTCTTCAAATAAAGGGCTATGAGCTGAATTGTTGAAAGTGTAAAATCCTTTTAACGGGGCATTCAGTTTAGCTAAATAGGCTTTTGATAAATTAATATTGACTGTTAAATCATATTTACCACTAAAAAAGTAAACAGAAATTTCCAGCGTAGGAATGGTAGCAGTAAAATCTGTTTCAAGCATTTCATTTATAAGATTTGTTTTAGGTAAAAATGAAAAATGTGATTTCCAAATATTTGTTTTTTCCCTAAGTGTATAAGCCTTACAAGTCAATGACGGAATAAAAATATCACGGATAACAGATTCCATTTTGCGTGTGGTTCCAATACCGAGTTCATGCATGTATTTGTCACGTATAAGAGATTTATAATAGGAACGAATATTTGTATCAGATGCTAGAATAGGATATTTTTTAAGTTTATTAATTCTTTTTTGATTTCCATCTGCTGTGTATTTGTCCAACATATATTGGTACGTCAACTTTTCTGATGCAAGCTGATTTGTAATTTGCCCCATACCAATATATGCGTTAAATAATTTCGGCTCTTGTTGCACTGCAAGCAAACCTATCACTGATCCGCCTGAATGAGCTATTATGTAAATTTTTTCTTTTCTGAAACGTTTACGTAAATAATTAGTAACCTCAATAGCGTCTGATGTAAGCTGATGAAAATTCATACTTGCCGACGTTACTTCAGTTGTGTAAGAAAGCCCACCACCACGCTGCTCCCAGTAGCATACCGTAAAATAATCTTCGAGCCCAGGTTTGTACTTATCAATTAAAAAATAATTAGGGAAAGCAGGCCCGCCATGCAGGTATAAAAGAATAGGCTTGTTTATGTTTTTACTTTTTATAATCATTCCTTGTTTTACGCCACCAATTTGTATGAATATTTTTTCTGAAATACTTCCAAGTACTGGTTTGCCAGCATTATCTAAATATGGTTCAATTTTACCAGGGCTATATATTTGCAAAATGCAGAGTAAAATTAAAAATAATCCTAAAACAATTGAAAATAGTATGACTAACATTCGTTTCATTATTTTATTTTTGAGCATTTCCTAATATTTCCACTTCGTTCAACCATTTTTTTCTTTTGGTTTCATCAGATGATTTTATAGGAGAAAGGGAAGTGATTTTTACAGGCTTAATTCCACAAAATTTTAAGACCCCTATTTTCACTGCATTGTGGCCAGCATTTTTGTTAATGAGCAAATAGTACCATTTTGGCGTATCCATTGTTACGATGAGCCTTGCGGTTTTACCTTTTAACAATTTATTCCACATAATAGATTTTTCCCGATATTCAAAAGCAAAGCCAGGAAGAAAAACCCTGTCAATAAATCCTTTGAGTAAGGCAGGATAAGTACTCCACCAATTTGGATATACAAATACCAAATGATTAGCAGCCAATATTTCTTTTTGAGCCATTACCAAATCAGGTTCTAATACTGATATTTTACTGTACCCATGGTTTAAGATTGGATTAAACTCCAAATCCACCAGATTAATTACTTTACAATCTGCGCCTGTAGTATCTGCGCCTTTTTTATAACTTTCTGCTAGGGCAAAACAAAAGCTTTCTTTATTAGGGTGTCCGTTTATGATGAGTATTTTTTTCATTTTTTATTAATTTCTATATTCATTAAATAACCACCAAACCCTGTCAACCATATTATTATCGGATAAGCTACCCATCTTTCTATTCCACCAATTCCGATAAAAGAAATTAAAATAGCCGATGCAAATACTGCTATAAACCATGTGAGCAATGTGATTGAACCAAATAAGATGGAGATATATTTAAAAGGTAGTGTAACAATTTTAAAAGAAGTAATGGCACAAAATCCCCCTGATAAAAAAGTGAGCATTGCAGCCATCCCATGATAAGGAGTTTTATTACCAGGGAAAATTCCTACACCAACCAACCCCAAACCAAATAATATAACAGGAATACTGAACAGTAATTTTTTAAAATATTTATGTTGATAAATTGATGCTGCTAATACCATCATTCCTGCAAGCAACATGATGGTATTAAAAATAGTAGAAGATGGTTCAAAACTTACACTGTTAGGCTGCCGTGTAGCACCCAAATCACTTATTTCATTTTTAAAAGTACTATAACTAGATGGATAAAATGCTTCGGCAGTAATGATACCCATTAACATAATTGCCCCAGCAAAAAAATATAGCAAACCTGAAAGTTTCATTTTTTTGTTTTTTTTAAATCATCTGCCTCACTCAAAGCAATAGCAATGGCTTGTTTTGGGCTGGTAACAATGGTATCTGTTTTGCCTGAATGTAATTCGCCTGCTTTAAATTCGTGCATTACTTGGGCTATTTTTTTTTGTGTAAGCGTAGATTTTTTCTTTTTCATGTTTAGTTATTTTACACCTGCTACATTATATTCAACACTTTTCAGAGTGAATTTTCCATACACAAATTTACCTTCGGGGTAATGCCAAATAGTTTCTCCGTATTGAAAAATATTACGACCATCAATTTGAGTATATTTTTTTATTGGGGTTGAAAAACGGTATTGCTTCACATCTCCCACTGCATACCTATCGTCACTTATAAAGTTTATTAATTGCCCAATTTCATTAAAAAATAATGTGGCAGTTATTTTATTTATACCATTTGTGAATTTTGCTTTGGTAGATAAACTATCGATGACTATCCACTCAATTCGATTATCTATTAGTGATGCAGGAGCCATTAAACACATATCATTAAATACAGTTACTGTTTCGGCTTTATTTATTTCTGTACCTCTTATGTTTACCATATTAAATAACCCCAACAGTTTTATCTGCATGGTAGCCTTTTCATTTTGATAGCAATGATAGCCAGGTACATACGCTCCATACATATTTGCTTTCATAAAAAATAATCTTGTTGGGTCAGCGAAAAAATTATATTGTATAGAAGTAAATTTAAAAAAATCTTTTCCCCTTTCCCTCATTTCACCATCGAATACAATTCTCATATTTTTTATTTTGGGTTTATTTATAGCCCCTGTGTAACGTATATATTTTTGAATGGGTATCGGTAATGAAATAATATCAGCTTCTGTTAGTAAATCAGTGTTGAAAAAATCAGTTTCTGCAATATGTTTTTTTACATCTAATTTAAACGCCATCTCAAAACGATAAGATGCCAAAGATGAAATGGCAACAAAAAGGATAATAATATTTAAGATGGTTCCAAGCTTTGCATCTTTCCAATGGGTGATGATAAGGATTTGTGAGATAACCACAGTAACGATAGCGATGTATGACCAGCCCTCATTCTTCAGTAAGCATAAAAGCGTAGCTAAAATAAAAAGTATTGCAACCCCGAACCAAAGCAAACCATTTGGTTTTGAAATATTTTTTGTTAATACAGTTATATTTCCATAGTTGTAGGCTTTTGCAAAACCCATTAAATGTATGAGACCATGAATAAACATAATAAAGGAAAAAAAATATTTAAGCATAACAATAAATTTTAATAGTAATGATTCTTTATGTTCGTATAAAACCTCCCACCGAGCGCCGAAGCGTAACAGGCTCGGGATATTTTTTTAAATACCCTGTTCGTAAAATAAATTGAACAGGTTCGTTAATGCCTATTGATTGGTTTAATATTTGATTTGTTGCTGCTTCTTCAATTATCTGAGTCATTGGATGAATGGCAATACTTTTTTCTCTTATTTTCAACCATAACCTTTGTAATCTCTTCCCTGTTTCTAATAAGGATGCCACCGAATTATCTTTACTTGTAATCAATAACCAGCCTGCCGATTGTGAAACCTGCTTTATCACTTTATCTATACTTTGCTCCCTGAAACTTTTTTTCAGTATCTCTTTTTTGCCATAAAAGTTGCGCAAATACCAGCCGGGTATTCCTTCTATTTCCATACTAGCCAGTGTTAGTCCGTCCATATTTTCCTCAGCATCTTTGCTGGAAAATCTTATCCAGTTAGCTAATTCAATTTGTGCAGCATCCCGATACGATTGAATTCTGTTGGCTTCGATGGTTTGTTCATTAATCCATAAATATGCTTTCGCAGTGTTGGGAATATAATAGATAAAATCAGTTTCTCCCTTAGTTAGATATAAACAGTCTTCTTTTTTAAGTATATCGTTTAAATAGTTTAATCGTACAGTGCGCCGATGTTTTATTTTTTCTATATCATATCTGGAAATGCCTGATTTTTTAGTAAACTTTACTTCCACAATATTTTCATCTTGATTACTTCTTGCTAAAATATTAAACTGGCAATTATAACCCATATTATTTGCACCAAATTCAAGGTTTTGTAAAAATGCACCTATTGATAAAATAGTTTCCCGTTGTGTAGGATCAACACCCGGCAGCCAGCGGCTTTTATCGTTACCTATTATCCAATGAAAAGGTTCTAGGTATTTTACAAACCATGGTTGTGTATTGTGCCCACTTGGGGCAAGGGATGCTAAAAATAATAGCTTCGTTTCATCTGGGTGTAGCGGAATACTTGTTGATTCAGTCGCCTTGCTATCTGCTCTTATAAAATTTCTTTTATCACTTTGTAAATAATAAGTTACGCCTGCAATAACAATGGTAGTAATTGCAAGAGTGAAAAATTTCCTTCTTTCCATATAATCTTTTAAGGCCAACATTTATCTTGAATATTTATAATGTTAAATTATTTTACTTACTGATAAACCCATCTTTAACCATTTTCTTATACACTAATTGAGCTACTTGTTCAGTCATTTTTTTTACACCTTCTGGGTTGGTTGTTTCAGTAAGACAACTCCAAATAATTTTATCTTCCCTTATTGAATAAACGTTTGTTTCTATTGTGTAGGTTTTTGTTGTAGAGTAGTAACCAGGACTGGAAAAATAGGAATAGCTCCTAAAATAATAACCACTAAAATTTCGATAATAGGAAGGGTAGAATGAAGTATTATCGGGAGTATAAATTTTTTCTTTATCAATATCTATCAGTCGCATTGTAACCGCCCCATCAAACTCATCTGCTTTTATTTTTTCTCTTAATGCGTCTTCATTTTTTTTATCGAAACGCTCTTTCAAATAATTATATGATACAACGCCTTTGCCATTAAGATAGCCAGCCATTTGATCCTCGGCTTTGCGGCGGCTGGTTTCATCTCTAAATAAGGCTACCACTAATACTTTATTTAATTTGCCAATTTCTAATCCTTTATCAGGTTCTCTCCAACTGCTGGTGATTTTTGTTGAAGTACAGGATACTAAAATGATTAAAGTGTTTAATATAGCAGTAAGGATACTTTTTTTCATAACCATTTTAATTTAATGCTTCGATATGAAAATTTAATTCTGAAAAAACAGAAGCATATGTAAAGGTGGATGTTACATTTGCAGAGGTACTTATATAATTGTTAAAATGAATTGCATCTTTCACACATTTGGCAAATATGTGCGCTCTATTAAATTTTTTATTACAACATGATTAGAATATACAGATGAACAACGCCACATCAGATTAACACCATTATATCTCACTACTAATTGTTTGTCAAGCAACGATAAGCCGCTTTCCATATTTTAAACAACAGTTTTTTTTGATTTCATATTTTTGATCTCGCTTATTAAGAACCCATAAGGTTTTAAAGGCTCAATATGATCGCAAATAATCTTAAAGATTGCAGTTAACGGTATGGCTAATATAATACCTGGAATACCCCAAATTAATTGCCCCAATATCAACGCAATGATGGCAAACAGTGGGTTTATTTTCACTTGTGCTCCAAGTATCAGCGGCTCTAAAAACCAACCCTGAATAAACTGTACAATACCATATGTGACAATGATACCAGCCAACATATATGGGCTTGCACCGTGCAATGCTACAACTATAACTGTTAAAGAAGTGCCTGTGATATTACCAACAAAAGGAATAATTTCTAGGATGCCACATAGGATAGCAAAAAAAAGAAAGTTTTTTACACCTAAAATACCAAATCCAATACTATACATAATCCATAAACAGACAATCATTTTAGAAAGTCCCACTAAATATTGATGTGACACTTGTGCAGACTTATCAAGTATTTGCTCTATTTTATTTTGCTCGAATGGAGACGTAAGTTGAATGATAAAATTCTTTAAGTGACTGCGGTAATACAATAAAAAAGCAATATATGCTAGTACTAAAAGAAAATTAGTGAAGATATAGGCAACTGACCCTGCTATCATTTGCATGATTGTAGTAATTGAAGGTTGCTCTGACTTTAATATTTCAATTAGCTTTATTGATGAAATTCCAAATTTATTAAAAATGTATTCTTGTATATAAGTACCCATTTCACCTACTTTTTGTTTTATCAATGCCACATCGTTTACAAGTGCTTTAATTTGCCAGCTTAGCAGTATAATAAATCCGGCTACAATTAATAATAAAGACAAAAGGCATAGGTATACTGCCAGTAACTTGGGTATTTTTTTCTTTTGTAGCCATTTGCAAAACGGTAAAAATAATGTCGCCAAAATTGCTCCAAAGCATAAAGGCATAAAAAAAACTTTAGCATAATGTAACCCTGAAACAATAAGAAATAGTAATAATATTTTTTTTAAGAGGGATGAGTTAGAAGTTGTCATAGTATTTTTTTCACTCTCTTTTTCCATTTTACTATCTCATACCAAACTACACTTAAAAAACCTATCGCTATACCAATTCCTAATTGAATAAAATTTAATTTTTCAAATCTAAAAAAATTAATTAGGGGTGTTATAGACAGTAGTAAGGCTGTAATTGAAATGGTGACAGTTATAATTAGCGATACCAAATTATTTTTATACTTTAAAGTAGTAAAAATAGAATAGTAAAAAGAACGATTAACTAAGGTTAAAAAGATATTGGCAGCTATTAGAGTTATAAATATAATTGTTCGGGTACGCGCTTCACTGAAACCCTGATTTATAGCATATTGATAACAAACCAAAGTTCCTGCCGTTATCATTAACCCCTGTATGATGCTTGTTGATAATTCTTTAGCATTAAAAAAAGTAGTGCTAATGGGGCGAGGTTTTAGCTGCATGGAATTTTTCTCTATAGGTTCATTTTCATAAATGATAGAACAGGTTGGTCCCATAATTAATTCAAAGAAAATAATATGTACTGGCGAGAAGATATTGGGATAAACCCAGTTCAATGCCAATGGAATAAATACCGTAAGTACAATCGGTATATGTATCGAAATAATATATTGGATTGCTTTTTTAAGATTGCTGTATATTTTCCTACCCATAGCCACCGCATCAACCATTTTGGATAAGTCATCATCCACTAAAATCAGCGATGCAGCTTGCTTAGCAATCTCTGTCCCTTTTTTACCCATCGCAATTCCAATATGCGCGGCCTTTAATGCAGGGCCATCATTTACACCATCACCAGTCATGGCAACTATTTCGTTGTTGGCTTTAAGTGCATTGATGATTTTTAATTTTGCATCGGGAAACATTCGAGTAAATATATTTGTATTGGTAACCGTATCTTTTAAATCACCATCGCTTAATTTCATTAATTCGTATCCAGTTATACTTTTTTCATATCCCCTGAATCCAATTTCTTTGGCAATGGCAGATGTGGTTTCAGAATTGTCGCCTGTAATGATTTTTACTTTAATACCAGCGGTGTAAAAATCATTTAATACTTTCATGATATTTTCTTTGGGCGGGTCGTTAAAGGCCACAATACCTTTAAATATAAATTTAAATTGTTGTTGCGTTGCAGGAAAATTGCTGCCACTAAAATCAGCTTCTCCAACACCTAAAACTCTGTAACCATCTATGGTTATAACTTTAATAGCTGCTTTTATTTGTTGTTTTTCTGTTAAAGAAAGATTGGATATATTCATTAAGGCCTCTGGTGCTCCCTTACTTGCTATAATGCGTTTACCTAAATTATTTTCAAAAATATGAGTCATCATTGGCGGATTTCCTTCTATCGGATACTCATGGACCATTTTGTATTGTGCTCTCTCATCAACTGTATTTTCATTTACATAAGCATTGTGCAAAGCAATTTCCATTGGGTCAAACGGAATAGGCTCACTGGCAAACATTGCCAACCTGATGAGTTCTTTTTCATCATCATTTACTATATTTTCAGTACTAGATATTTTCTTGGATGCCAGTACAAAAATTTTTGCCAAGCTCATTTTATTTTCTGTAATCGTTCCTGTTTTATCAGTGCAGATAACGGTAGCACTCCCAAGCGTTTCAACTGTTTTCATTTGCTTTACCACAATACCCAGTTTCATCAGCCGCCATGCACCCAAAGCCATAAAGGTAATGAAGGCAACAGGGATTTCTTCGGGTAAAATACTCATAGCAAGTGTAAGTGCTTTTAGCAAACTATCTAGTAAATCATTAGAGCGAAAATAATTTATTGCCCAAACAATAATAAATATTATTACTCCTGCAATTACCATCTTCCTTATAAAATTATTTATCTGTAATTCTAGCGGAGTTTTTTCTTCCTTAATTTCCTCAAGACTTATACCGATTTTACCTAATCTGGTATTATTGCCAATGGCTGTAATAGTGGCAATAGCCAACCCACTTGTTACCATAGTGCCGAGGTAAATTAAATTATCGGTTTTGTTTTTATCTTTTTCAACAGCAAATGATTCACCGGTCAATGTAGATTCATTTACAGAAAAATCATTAGAGTGCACAATTACAGCGTCTGCTGCAATTGAAGTTCCTTCTTCTACCATTAGACTGTCTCCAACAACAAGTTCTTCACTTTTTATTTCCGAAATCTCCCCATTCCTGATCACTTTACACTGCGCCTGGGTAAAAGCTTTCAATTTCTCCAGTGCATTTCGGCTTCTGGAATTCTGGTATAAAGAGATAACCGATATCATAATAATTGCTGATAACATGAAAATTCCATCACCTGAATCTCCACTCATAAAATAGATAGCTGCGGCCACCAGCAATAAAATAAGCATGGGTTCTTTAGCTAAATTTTTCAACGAAGTTGAAAATCTATTTTCTTTCTTATAACTTAGTTGGTTGACCCCAAATTTATCTTTCGCAGCTCGTACCTGTTTGTCATTTAAACCTTTGATGTTAAAATTATTTACAGACATTACAGATAAATTACCTTACATTATAAAATTATAATTTTATTGATTCTTTTCTTTTTTTCTGAAAAACCCTTTCAACAAAAAATTGTGTTGTAATGCTTCGAGGTCTTCGTCTAATTTCTGGCTGCTGGCTTCTAAATTCTTTAATATAACTTTTATTGTGGTAGCAGTTATGGAATCATTCAATAATACACCTGCTATATTGTCTTTTTGATTTAATTTTTTACCTGCTGTTTTAAGGTTGATGGTGAATTTTGAAACAGCATCCGCAGCCTTTTCTAATTGTGATAAAGTTACTTTAATATTACTATACATTAATGTATCGGTAATCAAATCATTAATTGAATTCCCAGATTTATTCATTTTAGCTGAAAAGTTTTTAAGATTCAATAAAACATCTGTACTGGTTATAGAAACAGTTTTAAAGTTTGATGCACTAGCCTGTAAGTTATCAATTGTACTATTAAGTTTGTTAACCATTTCTGGATCATTTAATAAGGTCGCCAATATGCCTTTTCCACTATCTATTTTTTTACTTATATTTTTAAAATCCTTTGTTATCTCTAGTAAGTTTTTATTATTTTCCTGAAAGGTAGCCAGCATATCATCTGTGCTTAATGATTTTTCAACCACCAAGAAATCATTTTTTTCTACTTGTGGTAGAGTAGAATCCCCACCGTAAATTATTACAATCTTATTTCCTATTAATCCATCTGAACCGATTTTTGCAAAAGTATTTTTATGTATATGTGACTTTACCTCATTTTCAATGCTCATTGTTACTTCTACCTGAGAGTTCCCTGTAAAGGAAATTCCCTTTACAGTGCCTACTTTTACGCCAGAAAACCAAACATTGCTTCCCTTTATTAAGCCGCCTACATCATTAAAAATAGCATGTATGGTAAACGACTTTACAAAAGTTTTTTTCTGTCCCCCTAATGTAAAAATGCTTACCACTAATATTGTAAGGCCAATAAGTATAAATATTCCAACTATTACAGGACGGTTATTTTTTAATATAATCATTTGCAGTTTATAAAATTATAATCATAAAAAGCCTTGGTATTTATGTTCTTTGAATTAAAGATATCATCAAAATTCCCAGGCACTAAAAATTCGCCATCAACTATCATCGTTACTTTATTTGTTGTAGTTTTTGCACAAGTAAGGTCGTGTGTGATGATGATGGCACTGGCATTATATTGCTGCTGCACCTTAACAATTAGGTTATTGATTTCTATGCAGGTCATTGGGTCAAGCCCAGATGTTGGCTCATCATACAACATGATTTCTGGCTTCATAATTAAAGTACGGGCAATACCAACACGTTTTCTTTGTCCACCAGAAAGTTCGGAAGGCATTTGGTTAATGGTTTGCGACAATCCAACATCGTTTAATACGGATTCAATTGCTTCATTTACCTCTTTTGTTTTTAAGTTACGTTTATTTCTCACCAGCGGAAATGCCAGATTTTCTTTTACGCTCATACTATCATACAAGGCGCTACTTTGAAAAGAAAATCCTATTTTCAATCTTAACTCACGTAATGCTTTTATACTTATTTTATCTACCTCCTGCCCCAACACTTTTACTATTCCGCTATCTGGGGTTAGCAGACCAGAAATAATTTTTATTAGTACAGATTTACCACTTCCAGATCGTCCGAGTACAGCAATATTTTCACCTTTTAAAATATCAATATTAATCCCATTTAATACAATATTACCTTCAAAAGATTTTTTTAAATCTTTTATAGAAATCACTGCCTGATTGGTTTCAATATCTGTCGATTGCTCATTCATAATTAAGTATTCGTGCCTTATTATTTATCGTATTGTATTTACAATTTGTACAATTACCATTTCTTCTAAAAATATCATAAACATTGAAAGTACTACTGCTACGTTTGCTGCATTGCCTACACCCTTTGTTCCATTCTGCGCATAATACCCCTGATAACAACCAGCTACACCAATTGTAAAACCATAACAAATTGCCTTAAAAACGGACGCTATAATATCAAGAAAAGATATTGTTCTAAAAGCACTGCTGATAAAGGCTGGAAAGCTTGTTAGTTCATTGTGATGGATATTTAGAAAAGCCCCAAACATGCCAATTAAGCCAGTATAAATCACCAATATCGGTAGCATTAAAGTAACAGCTGTGATGCGGGTTACCACCAGAAATTTAAAAGGATTTGTGCCAGATACTTCCATTGCATCAATCTGTTCAGTTACTTTCATCGAACCTAATTCAGCACCCATATTCGAGCCTACTTTACCTGCCGAAATTAGAGCGGTAACCAACGGGGCTAATGCTCGTATAACAGCAATTGATATTAAAGAAGGCAACCATGAACTTGCCCCAAATTCTGATAAGGATGGACGTGATTGTTTTGTAAATACAATACCTGTAATAAAGCCAGTTAAAGAAATTAACGGCAAAGATTTATAGCCAACATTATAGCATTGATTAATTAATTCTTTAAATTCAAAAGGATAAGAAAAGGCTTCTTTAAAGAAACGTACAATAAATTGATTAACGGTATAGATATCACTAAAGAATATATCAATATTCTTTGATACGAGAAATTTATTCTTAAATTTTACTTTTATTTTTTCTGAATTTTGTATCATTTTTCTATTATACTAAATCTGAATATTCCCTCAATATATTTTTATATACTTATTTTTAATTATTTATGTGTAATAAATAAACTGGCACTCGTTTCTGTAATTACAGACTCTGCTGTACTTTTTAAAAATAAACGGGTAATAGATGAGCCGCTGTATGCACCCATAACAATGATCGATTTTTCTGAATCCTGCCGTATATATGCTATCAGTTCTTTTTTTATAATTCCTGTTATCAGTTCAAATTTTATATTTGAAAAGTGCATTGAAGCCCATGTTTTTATTTCATCCATATATGCTATTTCTTCAATATCTCCATTAGTGATTTGAAAAAAATGGATATTGAAATTCTTATACTCAGGAAAAATATAACTGAACATTTTTACAGCATACATGCTGGATGCACTACCATCATAAGCAATATATACTTTTCCTATTGGTGCTGTATTTTTTGACACCAGCAGTAGCGGACAATGTGCATCAGCCAATAAATCTTTTAAACTATATTCATCCGAATCGGATTTTGAATCAGCAATGATTAAATCAGCAAAACTGCTAAGCGTAATCAAATGCCTTAAAGAAGCCGATTTATCAATTTCAATTTTATATTTGATGGCATATTTGTTGCATTCATCTTTAAATTCCTGTACAATACTTTCAAGTAATTTCATACTTTCTGCCCGCCTTGTTTCTGCCTTTACACTTTCTCCCACTAAATACAAGTCATTGGGAAAGGGGTATCCGAAGTTTAAACTGCTTATATCATTTATAAATACAGCTTCGAGCAATGAGCCGCTTTCTTTAGCAATATGAATTGCACTTTTAATTACCTGTTGTGGTACATGGCTTTCGTTTAAAATAACTAAAATCTTTTTCATCATTTTTGTTTTTTATTGTTACTTATGTTTCTTTTTACGTTGTTTAGATGTATATATTTCAAATTCAATTAGGATATTGTATCGAACTGTCAGGTCAGCCACGACTAGCTACGTTTCACCGATAATAGTTTCGTTCCTGTTACTCCAGTATTTAATTCCATTATCATTTATTTTATAGTATATCCAATACTTCACAAACTATTTTTGCTATCATAATCTCTTCATTTGTTTTTATAACATATACAGCCACATTACTCAATTTTGTAGAGATGATGATTTCATTGTTCATATTTTTTATTTCACAAAGTTCAATTCCTAAAAATGCTAGACCATCACATATTTGGCTGCGTATTTCTGGAGAATGCTCGCCAATTCCACCCGAAAAAACCAATATGTCCACACCTTCAAGTGCTGCGGTGTATGCACCAATATTTTTTTTTGCTTGATAACAAAACCATTCAAAATATTCTACTTTACTAAGATCAAGGTCGCCAGTTTGTGCATCCATTGCCAAGCCAGATATTGAGGTAAATCCCAAGCTGCTATCAATATATTTACAATCCTGAACAGCAGCAAAGCTTGCGTCATTACCAAGGTGCGCGAGTATTAGTTTGCCATTCGCTGATTCGTTTCCTACAATGCGTTTTATTTCTTGCATAAGATAAGTATAGTAAAGTCCATGAAATCCGCAAGGTTGGATATCTCTTTCAAAATATTTTCTTGGTATGGATGATAGTTTTTCAACGCGCTGCATTGTAATATGAAATGCAATATCAAAACAAGCAACTTGTACAAAAATAGGATGACGCTTTATGAATAATTCTATCAATTTTATTTCACAGGGTAAATTTTGGAGCTCGTATGAGCGTATTTGTTTTAACTCATTTAACAATTCAATAGAGATTATTTCAGCTTTAGCTTTTTGCATACCATTTGCCAGCCTATGTCCAACAGCTTTTATTGTTCTGAAAACAACCTGACATTCAAGCCAGTCTAGCAAATAGTTAGCTGCTTCTTCAAAATCATTTATTTCAACAGAATTATTTTTACTTTCTTCCGTTATAGCATTTATAAAACTGAATGTTGTATTTTGAGCGTTTATATTTTCTATACTTCCTGAAAGTATCGGCGTAAGATTTTCCTCAATTTGATACATTGCAAACTTGATGCTTGAAGCGCCACTATTGATGGTAAGTAAACTATTTTCTTCTGATTTCATTTTTAGTGTTAATTAGTACAAAAATTGCCCTTAAGCAACATCAATTAGTTTGTTTAAGTAAACATCTTGTATGGCGTGTAAAAGGTCTGTACCTTCCTTAAAAGTTTTTTGGAAAGCTTTTCTTCCAGCAATAATACCCATGCCACCAGCACGTTTGTTAATGATAGCTGTACGCATCAGGTCTCTCAAATCTGCTTCTCCATATGATGCACCACCAGAGTTAATTAATCCTGACCTTCCCATAAAGCAATTGATCACCTGATAGCGGCATAAGTCAATTGGATTGTCGCTAGAGATTTTTGTGTACATCCGGTTATCAAACTTTCCATAGCTTTTGCCATCTGTATTCAATGCTTTGTAGGCTCCATTATTTTCTGGAATTTTTTGTTTTATGATATCTGCTTGAATAGTTACTCCCAAATAATTTGCTTGGCCTGTTAAGTCTGCAGATACATGATAATCTATATCGCTTGTTTTAAAATAATTATTGCGCAAATAGCACCACAAAATTGTAGCCATGCCCAAACTATGCGCTTCTTCAAAAGCTCGGGCGACAGAAATAATTTGTCCATCACTTTCAGCTGATCCAAAATAAACAGTTGCGCCTACCGCAACTGCACCCAGATTCCAAGCATCTCTTACGGTGCCAAACATTATTTGGTTGAATTTATTGGGGTAGGTGAGTAATTCATTGTGGTTGAGTTTCACAATAAATGGAATTTTGTGTGCATATTTTCTAGCAATAATGGCAAGACCGCCAAAAGTACTTGCCACTGCATTACAGCCACCTTCTATGGCTAGTTTAATAATATTTTCTGGATCAAAGTACATTGGGTTTGCGCTGAAAGATGCTCCTGCAGTATGTTCAACGCCTTGATCAACTGGTAATATAGAAACATATCCAGTGCCTGTAAGTCGCCCCGATTTAAAAATAGAATTCAAGCTACAAAGTGTTTGTATATTTCTATTTGATGACATACATACCCGATCTATAAAATCATTTCCAGGTAGATATAATTTTTCTTTACCAACAGTTTCGCATTTATGCGAAAGAAGATATCCATCTTGCTTTCCCAGAAGATCTATTATTTTTTCATAAGTCATACTGTTATTATTAATTTATTAATATGCTCAATTTCTTTGAATTTGGAATGTTATTCATTAGAAATTATCACCGCAAAAAATATTTTGCAATTGTAAGCTAACCTTATAAATGGAGTGTATTTCCAAATGTGTGAATCATACAAATCTTTTAATAATTGTATAACAATTTCCAAGTCGCATATGCTCATCTTTACTTATCAAATATTTCAAACTACTAATATATAAATTAATGGAAACAAATATTGGACTTACAGATAATAACCGACAAGCCGTGTCAAACGAATTAGCAAAGTTGTTAGCAGATGAATATGTGCTATATACTAAAACAAGAAATGCACATTGGAATATTGAAGGTGACGATTTTTTTGATAAACATAATTTTTTTGAAACACAGTTTCAGCAATTAGATGATATTATTGATAGCGTAGCGGAACGTATCCGATCTTTAGGTCACTATGCATATGCAACTTTAAAATCATATCTAGAACTAACACATCTTACCGAAGTAAACCGTGAAAAAAACGATGGACAAGGATATTTAAATGAATTATTGTCAGACCATGAAAGTATCATTATTCATTGTAGAGAGAATATTCATCGTTTTGCAAATGAAGATAAAGATCTTGGTAGCAGTGATTTTATTACACAATTAATGGAGACTCATGAAAAGATGGCGTGGCTTATTCGTTCTCACTTAAAGTGATAATAATAAGGTACTATATTGTAGTATCTGGTTAAATATTTTTTTTTAAACTTTATCAATAGTACCAAATGTTACACTAGATACTTATTCACTATACAAACTAAAGTAAAATTATGAAAATACTAATTATATTAACCTCTCACAGTGCTTTGGGAAATACAGGTAAAAAAACTGGTTTTTGGATTGAAGAATTTGCGGCACCTTACTATATTCTTTCTGATGCTGGCGCTATTATTAGTATTGCATCACCAGATGGCGGACAACCACCAGTCGATCCAAATAGTGAAGCACCAGATGCGCAATCACCTGCTACAAAAAGATTTTATGCCGATTTAGATGCGATTGATAAAGTAGCTAATACCATAAAATTAAGTACAATAAACAACAATGATTATGATGCAGTTTTTTATCCGGGTGGGCATGGGCCACTGTGGGATTTGGCAAATGATAAAAACTCCATACAACTAATTGAAGGTTTTTATAATGCTCAAAAACCAATTGCTTTTGTATGCCATGCGCCAGCAGCTTTAATAAAAGTGAAAACGGAAAATGGAGAGCCACTTGTAAAAGGCAAAAACCTAACTGGCTTTTCAAATACTGAAGAAGAAGCTGTTGGATTAACTAAAGTGGTTCCATTTTTATTAGAAGATGAGTTTAAAAAACTAGGGGCATATTATAGTAAAGGAGTTGATTGGGGGGCATTTGTACAACAAGATGGGTTATTAATTACTGGACAAAATCCAGCATCTTCGGAAGCTGTTGCAAAACTGCTTTTAAATATGCTAAAAAGCAAAAATGAATAATAGACGATATTAAGCATTTTGAATTTCTTGCCATAAATTCAAAGGAAAAGACAGAAAAGCAAGTAGATTCATGCCGATAGTAATATTCTTATGCGGTTATTATTCTTGGAGTTGCAGTTTTATTTATACCCTTATTCATAAAGGAATTTACTTGGAATTCTTTAATAAATTATTTTTTTTAAAATAAAATAGTTGATAAAATTTAATACTTAGATTTTAATAATTATACAAATGATATAAATGATTTACAATATTCTGTAACATTTTGGGTGTTTAAAATATAAACTTTACATAATTGCAAAAATACATTTGCAACTTAAATTTGAACAAAATGAAAAATAATGAAGAATTACAAAAAAATGTTCAGGATGCCATTAAATGGGAACCATTACTGAATGCCGCAGAAATTGGCGTTACTGTAAAAGATGGTGTAGTAACGCTTACTGGAGTGGTGGATAACTACACAAAAAAAACCGAGGCGGAGGACGCAGCTAAAAACGTGATCGGTGTAAAAGCGGTAGTAGAAAAGATTGAAGTAAAATTTGACACGAGTTGGGGTAAAACCTCTGACGACGAAGTAGCCAAAGAAGTGCTAAATGCTTTCAAATGGAACTGGCGTGTACCAAATGACAAAGTAAAAGTTAAGGTTGAAAGTGGATGGATTACATTAGACGGAGAATTAGAATATAATTACCAAAGCGAAGCAGCACGAGATGCGGTAAAAAATTTATTAGGGGTTACTGGTGTAACCAATAATATCAAAATTAAATCTGATACAATGGAAGCTGTTGAAAAGTCGGATATAGAATTGGCACTTAGGCGTAACTGGTCAATTTATGATAATGATATTGATGTAAAAATTTCTGGTCACAAGGCAATCTTGAGCGGCACAGTTGATTCTTGGTATCAAAAAAATGAAGCTGGTAGAATTGCGTTTAACGCACCGGGAATTTGGTCGGTAGATAATGACTTAATTGTTGATTATGATTACGCATTTATGGATTAAGAAATAAACTGGAAGGGAATCCCTTCCAGTTTATTCAATCGGTTTTTTTTCAAATTGATCGCAATATTTATCTCAAATATGTATACTATGAAATGGAAAGAAGGTAAAGCACTAAAAGAAAAATTTCTTGTAGCAGTTAAAAAAACATTGAAAGAAAATGATGAGACGCTTACTGACCGAATTGAAAAAGTCGTAAGGAAGTCCATTAAGCAAGTTATAAAAAAAAACACAAAAAAAGTGGCTGTTAAAAAGAAACCTACAGTACCTAAAAAGTAGTCCTTGAAATCATTTAATTTAAAAACTTAAAATCAATAACCATGTTTTATAATAATTATTATTGGGGAATGCACTTTGCGTGGTGGTTTATATGGGTAATAATACTCTTTTGGATATTTGCAACCCCTTACGATATCCCTGGTCAACGTCGTCGAAAAGATTCGCCCCTTGATATTCTTCAACAACGTTTTGCATCTGGACAACTGACAATTACAGAATATGAAGAGAAGAAAAAGATACTACATAATGATATGATAAAACCAGCTTAAATACTAAAATCTATATTTTTTAGAACTTACTACTATCAAGCTATTGTGTGCTAACTTAAATAATTCACTCACTTTTTCAATTAAGTAGGATATGTGTTTTTCTGCAAATGCAAGTTTTGGAGCAGGTATTATTCTTTCTGTAATAGGTATTGCTGCTATTAAAAAAGTAGAGCGTTCTTCACATATATTTTTTGCCAGTATCCCTTTTATTTTTGCAGTGCAGCAAATTGCAGAAGGTTTTTTATGGCTAACCCTGCCTAATCCTGAGTACACGGCAGTGCAAGGTTATTTTACCTATCTATTTCTTTTTTTTGCACAAACAATTTGGCCAATTTGGATTCCTATTTCAATATTGCTGTTAGAAAAAGAGGCTTCACGAAAAAGAATACAAATATTTCTTGTTGCTGCGGGTATATTGGTAGGCTGCTACCTCGGATATTGTTTGCTTTTATACCCAGTTCAGGCTACTATTATAGGGTATCATATCAAATATAAACTTGACTTTCCACCTGCACTGAAATATGTTGTTGTTGTATTTTATGCACTTTCAACTATTCTTCCTCCATTTTTTTCTCATATTAAAAGGATGTGGATTTTAGGTATGGCAATTTTAATTTCGTATATTATTTCTGCATTTTTCTATGAACATTATGTATTATCTGTCTGGTGCTTTTTCGCTTCAGTTATCAGTATATCAGTATATATAATAATGATAGAAATACAAACCTATTTTAAAAAATCTGATTCATTCTTGTATTATGAATCTATAAATAGGTAGCTTTTATAAGTTTTTTGGCGTCATCAAAAGTATAAATTCTCGGCACACCTGTAGGTATATTTAAATTTGCAATATCATCACGACTGATCTTGTCAAGATACATCATCAATGCTCTTAAACTATTTCCGTGTGCCACTATTAATATATTAGCTTTCCCTATTATCTGTGGTTCTATTACTAATTTATAATACGGAACTGTTCTATTGAAAGTATCTTCTAAACTTTCTCCCCCAGGGGGACGAATATCGTAACTTCTTCGCCAAATATCAACTTGCAGTTTGCCATATTTTACTGCCGTATCAGTTTTATTCATTCCTTGTAATTTGCCATACATTCTTTCATCTAACGCAGCATTTTTTATTATTGGTATAGTAGTTTGTTTTATTTCTTCTAAAATTATTCTTAATGTTTCCTGAGCTCTTACTAGCATAGAAGTGTACGCAATTTTGTAAGTAATTTTTTTGATTTTATTTCCTGCTTCTAATGCTTCTGCTTCACCAAAAGGCGTAAGTGGGGCATCTATATTTCCTGTAAAAAGGGTTGCTAAATTATAGGTTGATTGTCCATGCCGGATAAGCGTTAATGAGGCCATATCTTTTCTTTACTTTTATTTTTTTGAATTGGTAATCGATAGTTAAAACTATTCATTTTATAGTACGGATTAACCAAGGTGTGAATGATGTAACAATTATTAATAATTGTGTAATATTTAGCTGAATTAAAAGTGCCAAATTGATCAATTAAGTTATATCTGAACATAACTTCAAATATTTTTGTTGAAAATTTATAATTCTCGTTTAATAAAATAATAACAAATATGTATTGATAATCGAAATATAATTAATCTTAAATGAAATGAATCAGAACTGATTTTGTTATTATACAAGATATTTATTACTGAATTCTAAGTAGCCATCGAAAAAAATAAAAATTATCATATGCAAGCATACAAATTATTTGAGCAAACAACATTGGGTTCTACAACTTTACTCAACAGAATCGTTATGGCACCTATGACAAGGTGTAGAGCCATTGGGAATATTCCGAATAGCATCATGGAAAAATATTATGAGCAGCATTCGCAAGCTGGATTAATAATAACTGAAGGTACATCCCCATCCCCCAATGGATTAGGCTATGCCCGAATACCTGGAATATTTAATAAACAACAAGTTGATGGTTGGAGAAAAATAACCAATGCCGTACATGGAAACGGCGGAAAGATATTTATTCAACTAATGCATTGCGGCAGAATCAGTCACCCACTTAATATGACTGAAGGTACACAAATAATGGCCCCTTCGGCAATAAATGCTGCTGGGCAAATGTGGACTGATGCAGAAGAATTACAGGACTATCCAATTCCAAAAGAAATGACATCAGAAGATATTGCCGCAACTAAAATTGAATATATAGTAGCTGCAAAAAATGCTATGGAAGCAAGATTTGATGGCGTAGAACTGCATGGTGCAAATGGCTATTTATTAGAAGAGTTTCTTTCACCTGTAAGCAATAACAGAAAAGATAATTATGGTGGAAGTATTGAGAATCGATGCCGCTTTGTTATTGAAGTAGTAAGTGCTGTTGCTGAAACAATCGGTAAAGAGAAAACTGGTATCCGTTTATCACCTTATGGAGTGGCAAGCGATATGCCCCATTATCCCGAAATTGATGCTACTTATGATTACCTCAGCAAACAATTAAACGAACTTGGTATAGCTTATATCCATATTGTTGATCACTCTGCTATGGGGGCACCTGCCGTGCCTGGCGAAATAAAAAAATTAATACATAGAAATTTTAAAAACACTATTATTCTTTGTGGTGGTTACGATAAAGAAAAAGCAGAAGCAGCTATAGAAGGCGGTTTAGCTGACCTGATAGCTTTTGGGAGGCCATTTATAAACAATCCTGATTTGGTTGAAAGGATGGCGAATAATTGGCCACTATCACATGACCTACACGTGCATTTATTTTATACTGCTGATGAAAAAGGATATACGGATTATCCCATTTACAAAAATAAATAAGTGCTATTATGACGATTTACTTACAAATAGCTTGGCTTTTTTTATTAGCAATACAGATTGCATGTATAGCATGGACTGTGACGCATGAAGAAGTGTTCAGGGAACCAAGGGATTATTGCAGCGAGAGAAGCAAGACTGAAAAAACTTTATTGAGGAGAAAATTTTTTTACCTTTTTACTTGTGAGTATTGCTTTAGTCATTATGTAACCATTTTATTTCTTTTATTAACTAATTATAAATTATTACTAGATGAGTGGCGCGGTTTTATTATATCTGGTTTTTCGTTGGTTTGGATAGCTAACGTTTACATGACTCTATTCGGATTTATTCGACAGGATATTAAAAAAGAAAAGACAGAAATAGAGTGTATGGAAGATGCAAGAATGAAATGAAATGTGTGAATGATTCAAATCAATTTAATATTTATGTAACAGTTTACAATAAAATGACAAATAGCTTTGAACTCAATTGAAAATTTATACTATGAAAAAGAAACTTTTGACATCCGGTATAGCAGCTATTATCATGATGCTAGGATTAAGCGTATTCGCTCAACAGGATAAGCAGGTTAAAAAAGCCAGAAAGAATGTTATTAAAGCACAGAAAAACCTGAGAGAAGCGAAACTTGATTCAGCAGCAGATTATCAAAAATTTGTAAATACTGCTGAACTGAATATCACCGAAAATAAGAATATAATTGCAACACTTAAGCTAAAAAAAGCGGATAAAAGTAAAAATGTCAATGATGAGTACAATAGAGAGATACTCGACTTGGAGAAAAAAAATAATGACTTAGAAAATAGGATTAAAGCTTCTCAGCATACAAAAACAAATATGTGGGAAAGATTTAAACTAAACTTTAGCCGTGATATGGAAAAGTTAGGACAGGCAATAAAACGCATCTAATTTATATTTAGCTTTTTTTATGGTAATTATACATTCAGATGTTTGAACTAATGAATTTGTTTATTTAATATACAATGTTCTGATACCAAAAAAAGCAAATAAAATCCGTGTTTAGTTTAGTCGATAATTTTAAAACGGGAGATTTACTCTTCCGTTTTAAAATTATAAAAGATTTGAACAAGACAGTATAAAATAATATTAAAATACTGTGAAATAAATCATCATTTTATGCTAAGGCGTATAGCTTATTTTATATCGTTTATTTTTTTGATTACTTCCTGCAAAAGCAAACAGGAAAAAGTAAAGCCTACTGAGGAAAAAATAACTGAATCTGTGTATGCTTCTGGCACTATTAAAAGTAATAACCAATATAAAGTTTTTTCAACAGTGAATGGTGTTATTGCGTCAATAGTAGTGAAAGAAGGTGATGTGGTGAAAAAAGGTGATGCAATTATACGCTTGATAAATACCAATGCTCAATTGAATACAGAAAATGCATTATTATCTGCCGACTATACCGCTGCAAATAATAATGCTGAAAAGCTAAATGAATTACAGATCACTACAAATCTTGCTAAATCTAAAATGACTGAAGATGGTCTGTTACAGCAAAGGCAGCAAAATTTGTGGAATGAAAATATTGGCACTAAAAACGAACTTGAGCAACGACAGCTTACCTATAAAAGTTCACTAACCGCTTACGAGGCTGCTATGCTCCGTTACACTCAATTGCAAAAACAAATCATTTTTCAGGCAAAACAATCTCAAAATAATCTACAAATTGCTTCTGCCATAAAAAACGATTACATTATTAAAGCTGATACAGATGGTAAAGTGTACAATATTATAATGAAGCAAGGTGAAATGGTAAATACAGTAACTCCAGTTGCAATAATTGGCGATGCAAATAATTTTATGATGGAACTTCAGGTAGATGAATTTGATATAAACCGAATAAAAATAACGCAAAAAATTATACTTAGTATGGACAGTTATAAAGGACAAGTATTTGAAGCTGTTGTTACTAAGATAAATCCAATCATGAATGACAGATCAAAATCGTTTACGGTGGAAGCCTTGTTTGTAAAACAACCTACTACATTATACCCTAATCTTACCTGCGAAGCAAATATTGTAATACACCAAAAAGAAAAAGCCATAACCATTCCAAGAAATTATTTATTGGTAGGTGATAGCGTTTGGATTGAACCACAGAAAAAGCGTAAAGTGATTGTTGGATTAAAAGATTACCAGAAAGTAGAAATTATAAGTGGTATAAGGGTTATTGATTTTATTTATAAACCTGTATTATGAATTTAAAACTCATTAGTAGTATTGCTAAATCATTATTATTGGCTAGGTTTAAACAAACACTGGTAGCCGCTGTTGGGGTCACTTTTAGTATTACTATGTTTATTGCTTTACTTAGTTTTATGGCTGGCCTTAATGATTTGCTGGATGGTATAATGCTTAACCGTACTGCACATATTAGGCTGTACAATGAAATACAGCCTAATAAAAATCAACCAATAAATAAATTATTTGATACTACAAAACAATATAATTTTATACGGTCAGTGAAATCAGGTAATGCAAGACTGCAAATTTATAATAGTGAAGTTATTATACAAACCCTGAAAAAAGACATCCGCGTATTGGGCATTGCCCCTAAATTAATTACCCCTCTTTTTTTCAATAACACAGCTATTGATATTGCAGGAGTTCTAAATGGTATTGATATACAAAATGAAGGTAAATTATTTCATTTTAATGATTATATCATTCAAGGAGAGTCTTCTGATATTGATAAAATAAGTAATAGTATTATTATTGGTGTCGGTCTTTCAAAAATACTTTCTGCCAATTTGGGAGATAGGGTACAGGTATCTACAATTAGTGGTGAAATATTTCAGCTTAAAGTAACTGGGTTATATAAAACTGGCGTACAGGATATTGATAAAACTCAGAGTTATGCTTCCATAGCAACGGTACAAAAATTAATGGGTAAACCAAATACATTTATTACGGACGTTCAAATAAAGTTAAAAGATTTTACTATGGCTCCTTCCATTGCAAAAGAGTATGCTGGCCTTTTTAATATTGATGCGCTGGATATACAAACAGCCAATGCACAATTTCAAACTGGTAGTTCCGTACGTACACTTATTTCTTATGCAGTAGGTGTGGTGTTGTTAATTGTGGCTGGGTTTGGTATTTATAATATTTTAAATATGATGATTTATGAAAAAATGGATACCATTGCTATTTTAAAAGCGACAGGTTTTTCTGGTAACGACGTTCAAAATATTTTTTTAGTAATTGCTGTAAGTATTGGTTTTTTTGGTGGTCTTTTAGGCTTATTATTAGGGCTTGGTTTGTCTTCATTAATAGATCTAATTCCATTTAAAAGCGAAGCATTGCCTAATATAAAAACGTATCCTATTAATTATAATCCTATGTTCTATTTAATAGGCGCTATATTTTCTTTAATTACTACTTTTTTTGCTGGTTGGTTTCCTGCTCGTAAAGCAAGTAAGATTGATCCCGTAATAATTATAAGAGGAAAATAAAATGAGTAATACTATTTTAGAAGCTCGAAAAATTAATAAAGAATTCAATGATCCTGTAAAAGTTAAAGTGCTTACAGATATTGATTTTTCCATTACAAAAGGTGAGTTTGTGGCACTTACTGGAAAATCTGGTTGTGGTAAATCTACCCTCTTATATATTTTATCAACAATGGATACAGATTATCAAGGTGAATTATTGATTGATGATATTTCGATGGTAAAGAAAAAGGAAGCGGAATTAGCACAAGTCCGAAATGAAAAAATTGGCTTTGTATTTCAATTTCATTATTTGCTAGATGAATTTACAGTACTAAAAAATGTAATGCTTCCAGGATTGAAATTGGGTGAGTTTTCTGAAAAGGAAGTGGAGGCAAGAGCAATGGAAAAATTAAAAATATTGGATATTGATAAATTGGCAGTAAAAAAAGCCAATCAATTGTCAGGTGGTGAAAAACAACGGGTGGCAATAGCAAGAGCTTTAATTAATGACCCCGATATTATTATGGGTGACGAACCCACAGGCAACTTAGATAAAAAAAATAGTGATATTGTTTTTGATTTATTTAAAAAATTAGCCGAAGAGTTTAATCAGACTTTATTGATTGTAACCCACGACCAAAGCTTTGCAGACAGAACTAACCGAATTATTAATATGGAAGATGGAAAAATAAATAGTGCTAAAATTGAAAAGTGAAAGAACTCAACAAACAAACAATCAAATTACTTTTAAAACCCAGAAAGGTTTTTTCCAGTAAAGTAGACTATGGTCATGCTTTATTAATAGCAGGAAATAGTGGTAGGATGGGTGCTGCTGTAATTGCAGCAAAGTCTTGCTTACGTTCAGGTTGCGGATTACTTACGGTAAGTGTACCCCAAGATGAACAATTTATTTTGCAAACTGCTATTCCCGAAGCAATGCTGGTAATAAGGGAAAATGATGAGGATAATTTTAGCAGATTTTCTGCTGCTGGTATTGGTCCTGGAATTGGTTTGTCAAAAGTATCAATACAAATACTCTCTTGGCTGCTTACAGCATTTAACCAACCAATTGTGTTAGATGCAGATGCACTAAATATAATTGCGATAAATAATAAAATGATTGAGAAAGTACCATCTAATACCATACTTACACCACATACTATAGAATTTGACAGACTTTTTGGAATTCATAAAAGTACTGATGAAAGAATAGATAAAGCAATTGGAAAAGCAAAAAAACATAATATAGTTATGGTGCTAAAGGGGCATCAAACCCTTGTTACAAATGGGGTACAATCGTTTTTAAATACTACAGGTAATGCGGGGCTTGCGAAAGCTGGTAGTGGTGATGCACTTACTGGTATTATTACTGCTTTTTTAGCACAAGGCTATCCCGCTTTAGAAGCTGCTAAAATAAGTGTTTATCTGCACGGACTAGCAGGAGATATTGCGTTGAAAGACCAAAGTATGGAAAGTTTATTGATTACAGATATGATTGAATGTTTGGGTAAAGCGTTTAAAAAATTAATCTAGTAGTTAGTTGCCTGGTAAGATATAATAGTGGTTGAATAGTAAAGACGGATATGCAACAACCAATTATTTTTTCTGTACCATACTATCAAGTTTTGATTTATCTATTTTTAAATCAATGGAAGCCGATATATTATTGCATTTTTAAATTGAATTATTGACTTGCTTTTATGAAAATGAGTAGTGAGGGATAGATAATTGATGAAAGTAACACTAGCTTAAAATGTGTGAATGCTGTAATTATTTTATGTAATTATATAACACTTTAGTCCTATTAAAAACTCAATTTTAGTTTTAGATAATGATACAGCCACAACAAAAAAAAGTAAATGGAATTAGCGAGATTATTACAGTATTAAGATTTTTATATAGAGCCAAGCTGAGTTCAACAGATAAGTGCAATTTTTAGCAAAAGGCAAAAAATGCAAGTTTGTAAAGAATAGCGTATAATTTAATACACTTAACATATCATTAAATAGGTTGGGATTAAAATATTCTAAAAAAAGATAATGAAAACAAAACAAATAGGTATCTGGATGGATCATGCAACTGCAAACTTGATGGAACTAACGAGTGGTGATATGCAAACAAAAACCATCACCTCAAAATTTACTCACCAAGAAAAAGAAAATGTTTCACATAAAGGTGACAAAGCTATGCACCATAAAGAACAACATGAACAGCTGGCCTATTATAAAGAAATAATAGCAATAATAAAAGACTATGAAGAAGTGTTATTGTTTGGTCCCACAAATGCAAAAACAGAATTATTTAATTTAGTGAAAGCACAACACCATCTTGATAAAATAAATATTGAAACCAAGCAGGCAGATAAGATGACGGAAAACCAGCAATTTACTTTTGTCAAAGCATATTTTTTTAAACATTTATCATCAATTTAATATAAAATCTAAGCACAACTAAAATATTATAAATGGGAAAGCAAAAAGCACCTATAGTAACGGAAATTGCGACTGATGGCTATCCTTTATATCCTGAGAATGAAGATATTTATAATAAATCTTTGCAACAGAAAAATATAAATCCTGAAGACATACTAAAGCTTAAATCTCCTAATGATGATGATAATAATAAGTTTTCAAATTCAAGGAATTCTAGCAAATACAAATCTGGTACTGATTTAGATATACCAGGAACTGAGCTTGATGATGTAGATGAAGACATTGGTAGTGAAGATGAAGAAAATAACTACTATAGTCTCGGGGGCGACAGGCATAACGAATTAGATGAAGAAAATGGGTAATAGCTAAGTTCAAGTAATCACTACAATTTTTATTCGTTTTTTTTGTATGGCTCTATGTACAGAAAATGCAATATTTAGGTTCATATTTTATTTCCATTATTGTAGCCAGTCCCATATGAAAACCTCCCAGAATATTATAGAAATACTTTATTGCATATAGCTTCTTAGCTAAAAACGGACAAATAGGTTGTTTTCCTTGATTTGTCCGTTTTTTTAAGTGGTTAACATAGGGGACGGATTGAAATTTTATTTGAAGTAAAATCGTCCAATTAAAGAGCTGAAATAAGCTCAGTATATTGCTTTTGATATTCAATTTTCTGGTCAATGATATTTTTCATATAAGCACTATTCTCGCATGCTTTGGTTGGGTGTAATGACTTTATTGCGTCTAATAAATGAGAAGCTGATTTATAATATAGCGCTTTGTCTTCCGTTAATTTTTTATTATAAATAGAAGCATATGCAATCACTGGTAGTTGTAAGTACATCGCTTCTGTTAAAGAGTTTGTTTCATCTACCTGATGGTGTGCGTCAATGTATACATAGCAATTGGATCGCAGCATATTCAGTGTTCTTGAATGCATTTTCGGTTCAATTAAATGCAATAATCTGTGATTATTGTATTTTGCATAAAGGGCTTGCGAATAAGGACTGGCATTCCAATTTCCAATTACAACCAAAGGATATTCAATATTGAATTCGAAGAGATCAAAAATCAAATGCAAATCATTTTCGGGTTCTAATGACGTAATCATCAGCGCATATTTGCCATATAGAAAGGAAAAGATAGCGTGGTCTTTTGCTAGAATCATTTCTTTTTTGCAACAATCTCCGAATTGAGCCGAGGAATAGTTGTTTGCTAATACAATGTCTTTAATCATTTCAAATATTTTATGCTGCTATTTGATCAAGCACCTTTTCATAAACAGTGATATGTTGTTGAGCAATTTTATTCCACTGAAATTTTTCATTTACCATTCTGTATGCATTCCTTCGCTTGCTATCCCAATTAAAATTTTTGATATCTTTTAAACAAGTAATCATTAAACGAGATAAGTTCCCAGCTGTATTTTCTTCCATCGTATATCCTGCGTTGTACTCGTTGATATAATTACCCATATTCGTTTCTTTTGAAACAATAGATGGTACAGATGTAGATGCAGCTTCTAATATAGCGGATGGGAAATACTCAGACCTTGATGGGCGCAGAAAAACATCTACTTTATTAAGTAGCTCAAATTTCAACACACCATAAACAGTAGGTTTAAAGAAAACAGATTGTTGAATATTTAATTGAATAGCCAGTTTATATAGGTTTTCTTTGCCTGCACCTTCACCAATAATCCAGAGCACTCCTTTCTCAAAATATTTGTGTTTGTACTGAGCAAAGGCGGTGAGTAGTATATCTAGACCTTTCTCATGAATATCTAGTTGACCCATAAAACAAAAAATAGGCTCTTCGTTTTTTTTGATTTTTGGAGGAACTAATTTATTGCCATTTGATAAACCATTTGGAATGAATACCATTTTTGCTTGATCAATAGGATAGCTTGCTTGTAGACCGAATTGTTCATCGTTGCTCACAAAATGCATTGCAGAAGACCACTTGATTAATAAATTTTCAAAAAGGTGGAAATAAATTTTCTTAGCTATGCCCGCAGATTGAATAAATAATTTATTGTAAGTTCCATGTGTAGTATATACAAATGGAATATTTTTCCGCTTTAAATGATATGCCAAGGTAAAATAGACTGGAATAAATCCTCCGTGCATATGTACGATTGTACCCTTTTTTAACTTATCAATAGCCTGATTAATTTCTTGGGTTGTATTCCACAAAAAACTTTTCACATTAAATAAGTATGTTTTGTACGGTCGCTGTTGAAAATCGTCGTTTGATTTTGGGCTTATTTCCCATAATTTAACGTTGTATCCTAGTCTAACCTGCTCTGTTGCAAGTTGATCCACTGCCACTGCTAAACTGAATGCAGATTTGTTTTGTTTGCCGAAAACTAAATGAACGATTTCCATAAAAGAAGTTTAAACAAGTAAATAATACTTGTATAGCTTCTAAATAAGTGCCAAACCAAAATTTCCGAATAATTAATTGATTATCAATTAATTAGTAAAATTACTTGTTTGTTTGTTTTTCCCAATTTTGGAAAATTCGTTAAAATTGGGAGTCTTTCACAACAGGGTAATCGTGGTGAAGTTGATGAATAACTTGTGCCAGCACTATATTAAGTTCGGTTATTGATGATAAAATAGTGGTTGTTTTTTTATTTTTTGCAGCTGACTCAATTTGGCGGATGGTGTTTTTTAACTGTGATATGCCCATGCCATCAATAGCAGATTTCATTCTATGTGCAGTTCTTTCGGTCATTCCCCAATTTTTTTCTATTGCTGATTTTTCTAAAAGCAGCATATCAGTAGGCATTGTTTGCAGAAAAAGCTGCACCATTTTTACAACAAAAGTTATTTTCCCTTTTCCCATTCCTAATAGATTTTTTTCATCGTACCATTTTTCAGGTGGTGGTAGGTGTTGCTTTCTATTATTTAGAATATGTAAAATAGTGTTGAAGAAATGATCTTCATTAAATGGTTTTGTAATACATCCGTTCATGCCTGCAGAGATATAAATAAGTTCATCACCTTTTAAAGCGTTGGCAGTAATCGCAATAATTGGAGTATTGGCTTTTTGTTTATCAGTTAATGATCTAATTAGTTTAGTAGTAACTATACCATCCATTTCCGGCATAGAAATATCCATTAAAATAAGGTCGAAGTATTGTTCTTTTATTTTTTCTAATGCTGCTTTTCCATTTTCAACGGTAGTTAAGATAGCTCCGTGTTCTTCTAATAAAGTGCATACAATATACTGATTCATGGGAAGGTCTTCTGCCAGTAAAATATGACTTCCTAAAATAGGGCGGTAGTCCACTTCTTTTTTTTCGAGTTGGGGTATTGGATGATATTTTTTATACGGGATACTGAAACTAAAAATTGCGCCCTTTTCTGGTTCGCTATTTACGGCAATTCTTCCGCCCTTCAAAGCTATCAAGTTCTTGCAAATACCCAATCCTAATCCTGTACCTCCGTATTTTCTTGCAATAGAAGCATCGGCTTGTACATATGGATCGAATAGTTTTTCAACTTGTTCTTTTGCAATACCAATTCCCGTATCTTTTATAGCAATTCTAATCCATACCAATTCTTCTAATTCGTTTGTTAGGCTTAATGTAATTTCAACAAATCCTTCTTTTGTAAACTTGATTGCATTGCCAATAAGATTATTTAAAATTTGAGCAAGCCTAAAAGGATCTCCAACTACTGGTTTCTCATAAGTAGATTCGATATTCAGAGATAGTTTGATGTTTTTTTCGGCTGCTTTATATTGAAAGGAGTCAACAACAGACCCAATCTTTTCTTGCAAAATAAACGGTATTTCCTCTAATTCCAACTTACCAGAGGCGATTTTTTCCATATTCAGAATATCATTTACTACTACTAATAAGTTGGTAGCTGAATCCTGTATTAAGGAAGTCATTTTAAATTGTTGCTCATTCAAACTTGTTTTGAATAGTAGGTTCGACATACCTAATATACCATTCATTGGGGTTCTGATTTCGTGACTGATATTAGCTAAAAAAATTTCTTTTGCTCTTGATATTTCTTCTGTTATTTTTTTGGCTCTCATTAATTCCTGTTCCGCCAACACTCTTTCTGTAATATTGGTATTATATCCAATAAGCATTGCAATTTCATTATTGTCGTCAAGTATTGGATATAGGTGACGAAGGAAATAAGTATTATCTCCATTCTCATTAACTCTTTTCTCTTCAACACTTCCACCTTCTTTTGATTGTATGGTTCTATTAAAAAGGTCGCGGTAGTTGTTTATTTTTTCGAAAGATTGATTTAAGGATTTATTTGCTTTTTTCTTGCCAATCATCCACTCAATTACCCATTGCCTCAATTCATTGTCTTTAATGGCTACTGGATTAAGAAATAGGTCTGAGTGTTCAGGATTGAAAACGATTATATCAGCTGGCATTTTACTGAGTACGTCGTCGTAGATTTTTTTTAGGTTTTCATTTTTTTTCTCCCAATTATTTTTCTCTGTTGAATTATGATAGTACCATATATGTCCTTGGTATATCTCACCATTTAGTAAAGGAATAAAATCTCTTTCAAGCACGGTTCCATCTTTCATTTCTACAATATCATTTCGAACTTCTACTCTTGCATTTAATATTTCGTTAGTTCGTTGTTGAAAATAATGAAAATTTATAAATATTGTAGGGTCGTACAAGTTATCATTCAACAAGTCAGTTCCACAAAGATGTGCTACTTTTTTTTGAATGTTTAAATAATTACAAAATGTATAGTTGACGGTAATAACAAGTCCCGTTTCATTTTCTACTAAAATTCCTGTTTGAAGATGCGCCATGATATTATTAATCATGGGAGTTCCCGTAAATTGGGGTATTTGTTTTCTATTATTAGCTGCTTCTTTTTGGAGTGATTGAATCAAAGTATTCTTTTCTGCTATAGTTCGCTCGAAGGAGTAGCGGGCAGCTTTTTCCATCTCAAGTTCTATCTCAAGTAATTTAATTTTTTCTAATTCCAATTGAGTCATTTGGTGGTTTATTTATTTACTTCTCCATTTTGCATCATTCGGTATATTGTAGATTTACCAATATCTAATTTTTTTGATACTGCTAATACATCTTGGTTGTACTTATTTAAAAAATGTTGAATAATTTGAGTTTCATACTCTCTTAATGAAGTTTCTTTATTAAGTAAATTACCAATGCTTCCAGGATGATCAATATTGATGTCTTTTTCTGTAATTGTTTCACTATCAGCCATTACAATTGCAAGTTCAATTATGGATCTAAGTTCCCTTATATTTCCTGGAAAATGATATGTTTTTAGTTTTTGTAATGCATCACTGGTAAGCGTTTTTATTGGAAGTCTATTGTCGCTACAAAAACTTTGAATAAAATATTTAGCCAAAATAAGATAGTCATTTTCTCGCTCTCTTAAAGGTGGCAATTCAATGGGTAAACCGAGTAGGCGATAGTATAAATCTTCTCTAAATGTTTTATTGTGAACTTCCTTCAGCAAATTTTTATGCGTGGCTACAAGAATTCTAACATCAATGGGGGTTACTGCATTGCCTCCAATACGCGTAATTTCTCTTTCTTGTAATACCCTCAATAGTTTAGCTTGTAAGTGCATATCCATCTCTCCAATTTCGTCTAGGAAAAGTGTGCCCCTATGAGCTTCTTCAAACTTACCTATTCTTCTTCCCAACGCACCTGTAAAAGCACCTTTTTCATGACCAAATAATTCGCTTTCTAAAAGCTCACTTGGGATAGCAGCAACATTGATGGCTATAAAAGGAAATTTTTGCCTTGGTGAATTATAATGAATTGCTTTTGCAACCATTTCTTTCCCAGTTCCTGTTTCGCCAGAAATGGATACGTTTATATTGGTTTTAGCTGCTTTTTCAATTAGGCTAAATACACGCATGATTTGGCTGCTTTGACCAATAATTACTTTAGAGAAATCGTATGTTTTTTTCAATTCATTTTTCAGGGTCTCTACTTCTTTCTTAAGTTCTTTGATTTCTTGTAAATGAATCAACACATTCCATAATCGGTCTTTGGTGTCATCGTCTTTAACAATATAATCAAAAGCGCCAGATTTAAGTAGTTCAACTGCTGTTGTTATCTCTTCTTGTCCAGAAATAATAATTACATCAATTTCTGGATTCATTTCCTTAATGCGCTTTAAAACCTTACTGCCATTTTCTATTCCTTCAGAAAGAGAATAGTCAAGCGTAACAACATCTGGGTTTTCAATTAAGGCTTTGAAAAATTCCTTTTGGGTTTCAAAGCGTGCTACCTGATAATCAGGATTCAGCGAAAGATAGTGCTCTAGCATTGTTCCATACCAGAGATCATCTTCTAAGATAAAGATTTTAAGCGGTTTGTTTGGCTTCATTGGATAAAAATGAGGATAACAATAGTAGTCCGGGATTTTAAAGGACGATATTATTGAATACAAGGTAGGAATTATTCTTCTAAATTGGTCTTTAGTCCCAAAAAGAGAATTTTTTCCCAAAATAATATATTTTAAGGGAGATACGCTTATCAATACCATTGATTATCAATCAGATTGAGATTGGCATATTCTTTATTATTATTTGTAAAACAATATACCATGCGTTGGAATGAATTACATGCAAGATCTATGTTTCTAAGTTATTTGTTATTGTTTATCGGGCAATTATGCTATTTCCTCTTGAAAGTCTTTTCACTTAGGAATATGAAATTCTTTCTTTTAAAACTGGTCATTTATGGGTATATTCTTTTCTGGCTATTTTCTTTTTTCTATAATTGTTATAATACCTGAGTATTATTTTGAATCACTTATAAAATTGTTTTATGCAAAGTTTAGTTGTTGAAAAAGAAATCTTTCCTCAAAAAGTTAATTCTTCGGCTTTATTAGAAGCCATATATAATAAATTACCTGACTTGGTCTTTATTTTTGATATGAAAGCTAGAAAATTCATCATCAGAAATTCTATATTAGACGAGCTGTTGGGTTTTTTTGATTTATCTGGTCAAGATATAAATTGTATTTCATTACGATCATTGATTCATCCAGATGACTGGCAAGGGGTAGAAAAATCGCTGCGAACCGTGCAGCGATTAGAAGATACAGATACCATTGAAATAGAGTGCAGGTGTAAGGATGGAAACCAGCAATACCAGTATTTTCAGACTCGTCTTTCCGTTTTTGAGCGGGACGGAAAAGAGGTATTGTTTTTTTTAGGAATATCCCAAAATATAACAGAGAGAAAACAAAGTGAACACCAGAAAGAATTGTATAAAAATAGGCTCCAAGAACTCTCTTTCATTACTTCGCATGAAATGCGACACGAATATGCTAAAATTCAATCTATTGTTAACCTGATGGACAATAGGTTTATTACCGATGTAGAACGTGTTGATTTAATTAATGAAGCTAAAAAATCAATACAACTCATTAACTCTTCCATATTCAGGCTCAACTATAAATTATCATTTAATCAAAACGATGATTTTTTTGAATCAAATAGGGCTACTGATAAATTTAAGAAAGTAATTTTTATTGATGATGATGTGTTAACGAATGTACTCAATAAGAAAATATTACAGGCACTCCTTCCTGAAATGCCCATTGAAGTTTACCTAAGTGTAGATGAAGCTATAATAGATTTAAGATCAGCACCTGCACCAGAAGAATTATTGATATTTCTTGATATAAATTTCCCTGGAAGAGGTGGCTGGGATTTCTTGGATGAATACATGGAGTTCTCTTCTGCAGCTAATGTAATTGTACTTTCATCATCTATTGATAACAGAGACCGGGAGAAAGCAAGAAGTTACAAATCTGTGATTGATTATATTACAAAGCCATTATCATTTGAATTTATTAAAACTTTTTTTGAAGAGTTGAAGTCAGTACAATATGCTTAGAATCCTATAATTATTTAAAATCAACTTTATTATGCATTGAAATCCGCATATTCCCTATCTTTAATGCATTAATAATATATAATTGAAGGGAAAGTCTAATTATAATATGCGAATTCTTATAGCCGATGACCACTCGCTGATTCGTGAGGGACTCAAAAAAATCTTACTTGAGTCGCTCCCTTTTGCGGATATTCACGATGTAGCAGATTCAGCCGAATTGTTTAAGAAAGCAGTTAAAGAAAACTGGGATATTATTATTTCTGACATCAGTATGCCTGGGTATTCAGGTATTGAAATTCTTCGTCAGATAAAGACCAATATGCCTCATATACCCGTATTAATGCTCAGTATGCATTCCCCCGAACTCTATGCGGTGAGGGCTATAAAGGCTGGTGCTTCTGGTTATATTACCAAAGAGAGTGCCCCTTATGAATTGGTTACCGCAGTACAGCAAATACTAAGTGGAAGAAAGTATATTACCAATAAAGTTGCTGAGGTTTTAGCAGGTTCGCTTGATACTGATCATACAAAACTTCCCCATGAAACACTTTCCGATAGAGAGTTTGAAGTTCTAAAAATGATTTATGCGGGTAAGTCAATTTCTGAAATTAGTGAAATTCTTTGTTTGAATGTGAATACCATTAGTACCTATCGTTCTCGGATTATGGATAAAATGAACTTGAAGAGCAATGCTGACTTAATTAAATATGCCATTGAGTATAAAATTGCTGAATTGTAGTTTTTATACTACATAATTTTATTTATTATTCTACAATCTCATGATTTTCTTACTACATACTAGTAATTAATACTAGTATATTTTTGCAATATAATACAATTTAACATTATTGTTTTAGATCCATTATCTTATAAAACCAAATGTAGTTTCTAAACTACAAAAGCTTTGTAGCAGAGTCTACAAAGCTTTCTTTTTTTCAATCTTATCTTTACTCAGATTTACCAATATGATTTTGAAAAAAATAAATATATTAATAGTAGATGGGGCAAGCTTAATAATGCAACAGCTCTCTGAAATTTTATACAATACAGCTTCAGTTAAAGGTATTCGTTTTGCTACAAATGCTGAAGATGGATTGAAGGCATTAGAGCAGGAGCAAACTGATATGTTGATCCTCGATATTAATTTGCCCGGAATGAGCGGATTAGAAATGCTTAGAAAGGTTAGGGCATTGTATAAATATGCTGTTGTTGTGATCATTCTTACGAATACGCCCTATACTACTTATAGAGATGAATGCTTAAGGATAGGAGCCGATTTTTTCTTAGACAAGTCGAGAGATTTTGCTTTATTACCTGATCTAATAGATCGTTATTCTCACAAAAAATTGCTAATTAAAAGCTGTTGATTACTACTTTAATACTTGTGTATGCGATACCCGTACAGCTTAGATAAAAACCTTTCACAAATGATTAATAGTAATAATCATTATATTGTTACTACTGATTTACATGGAAATATTAGTTTTTGTAATGAATCTTTTAAAAGGTATTACCAAATAATAGGAGAATCAATGATGGGTGTTAATATTGATGCCCTATTTGCCTCAAATGAAGTTGGTATGTTTAAGAGTGCTGTAAACGATTGTATCAGAAAAACTGTTAATGCTGTGGCACTTCGGTTTAAGATGCCAGGAATGGAATTTAATCATTCTGTAATTCACTTTGATCTTACCATTATTTTTGATAAAAGAGAACTTCCAACTGGGGTACTTATGATTGGAAAAGATGCTTCCTTGTCAATCGTAGGAAAAAAATCAGAAAATTATACTACTGGTTTTAATAATCAACAAATAGATCTAAGTCACAATCAAGAATGGTTTAGAGAGATTGCTAACTATATGCCAGACTTGATGTGGGTAAGTGATCAATACCATCAAATTAGTTTTGTAAATAAAGCTTGGACTGAATTCAGGGGTACTGAAATAGAAGACGAATTGGGTAATGGGTGGTTACAAGCCATACACCCTGAAGACTTAGAAAGAATCTTAGATGAACGAAAAGATGCATTTATTCAGCAAAGTCCCTATTCAATTATATACCGATTTTTGAAAGTAGATGGTAATTATAGGTGGATGAACACAAAGGGTAATCCAATGTACAATCGAATAGGCGAGTTTCTAGGGTACACTGGTACCTCTATTGATATAACCGCTATTAAAGAAGCACAGTTGCAAATAAAACGTCAGCAAGATCTGATGGAAACTACTAAAATTGAATTTGGAAAATTTACCAAAGTCGCCCAAAAAATCAGTAGTATTATTATCTTATGCAATGCAAGTAACCAAATTAATTGGGTAAATGATGCATTCGTAAAACTAACTGGTTATTCTTTAAAAGAAGTGAGCGGTAAACAACCTGGAAGTATATTAAAGGGTGTAGATACCAGTAAAGAAACGTTAGACAGAATTGGTAGAGTAATTAAACAGGGTAGGGGAATTAGGGCAGAAATTTTATACTATACAAAAAGTGGATCAAAACTTTGGCTCGATATCATGATCGAGACCTTGTACGATAAAGATGGAGTAGTTACTGGTTATATCACCATTCAAAAAGATATTACCCTTAAAAAGGTTTCCGAAAAAGAAGTGCAAGAGCAGATGTCTCATCTGAAAAAAATATCTTTTATTACTTCGCATGAACTGCGCCATGAGTTCTCTAAAATTTTACAACTTTTACAAACCGCAAAGTTTCAAGATCATAATTTGTTGACTTATGGACAAATATTTGCTGATATTGAATTATCTGCAAATCTGATGAATGATGCCATATACAAGTTGAATGACCAGATAAATTTTGCCTCTTCCAATAGTATTTCACTCAATAAATTTTTACTGAATCAGCAAATTGAAGAAATCTGTTTAGTAGATGATGACCACTTGGTTAATAAGCTAAATGAATTAATTATTAGGAATGTGCTGCCAAGTTTACCCGTGAGCGTATTTGATGATATTGACGATGCATTAAAATATATGAAAGAAAATCCTACCCTAAAAAGGAAGATATTTCTTGATTTGAATTTTGCAGGCAGATCTGGTTGGGATTTTTTACATGAATACGAAAAAATGAGCCAGCCTTGGCCTGTGGTTATTCTCACTTCTTCTATTGATCATAGCGACTATGAAAAATCAAAGAAATTTAGTAATGTAACCCATTTTATTACCAAGCCATTAACTATTGATCAATTTGAAAAACTAAGTGAATTGGATACGTCTTATGCGTAGCAGCTTGGTTGAATTATTTAATTACGCAGTTGGTTTTTCCGTATTATTGCTGGATTGCCAGCCAATTAAAACAACACCTATAATTACCAATACTGTACCTAGTATCTGTATCGGCAATATTTTTTCATCCAAAAAATAATAGGCTTGTAATATGGTTGATACTGGGCCAATACTGGTAATAATAGATACATTATTGCTGCCTATTTTTTTCATTCCACTGCTCATCATAAAGGAAGGAATCACTGTTGCTATAATTGCCAGCGCTATACTATAGCCCATTAATGGAGTGGTAATTGAGATATGCTGTATATCTCTTGTTAGTAAAAAATGTATGAATATGCCTGCAGTGGAGGAGAGCATTGCATATGCTGTATAACGGGTAACGCCAACACGGTTTACCATTCTGCCTGTTCCTACTAAATAAGCTGAATAAGTGATGGCACAGAAAAAGATCATCAATGAACCAAAGTAAAATTGGCTATTGTGTAATTCCACCTGCCGTAATTCACCCAAATAGGCTATTCCTATACCCGTATAAGTTAAAGCGAGTGCAATCAATTGTGTACGGGTGAGCTTGGCTTTGAAAAGAAAAGTATTCAGCAGAACGGAAAAAGTTGGGTATAAAAATAATATCAACCGCTCCAATCCTGCCGAAACATATTGCAAACCAATAAAATCAAGTACACTACTGAGGTAGTACCCCAATATGCCCAGCGTAATAATCCACAAATACTGTTGTGTAGTCAAGGTTTTCTTATCCTCCTTACGCCCTACTAACCATGCCGCGACTATATAGAATGGCAGCGAAAAAAACATTCTCAGTGCAAGTAAGGTTACAGCGTCTACACCAGTTTGCCTATAAGCTAATTTCACAAATATGGCTTTGGTGGAAAAAAGTACCGCTGCAATCACACTAATCAAGAAACCTGAAAAGAGTATTGCTTGCTTGCCTTGGGGCTTCATTATACACTTACATTAAAGTCTCGCAATGCATCATTTAGACTGGTTTTTAAATCGGTGCTTGCTTTTCGCTGGCCTATAATTAAAGCACAACTTACTTGGTATTCACCTGCATTGAATTGCTTGGTGTAACTACCCGGTATTACTACACTTCTTGCAGGTACTCGGCCCTTCATTTCAAGAGGAGTAGATCCGCTCACGTCAATTATTTTGGTAGATTGTGTAAGTACTACATTCGCACCAAGTACTGCTTCTTTCTCTACAATAACCCCTTCTACTACAATACATCTGCTGCCAATAAAACACCCGTCTTCAATAATAACGGGACTCGCCTGTAGCGGCTCTAAAACACCTCCAATGCCTACACCACCACTGAGGTGAACATTTTTGCCAATCTGTGCGCAGCTCCCTACCGTAGCCCAAGTATCTACCATAGCGCCCTCATCTACATAAGCTCCAATATTTACATAGCTGGGCATCAACACTACATTTTTGGCAATATAAGCTCCATATCTTGCTGTAGCTGGCGGTACAGCCCTTACGCCCAACTCTTTATAATTTTTTTTCAACAACATTTTATCGTAAAATTCAAATGGGGGTGTATCCCAAGTTTGCATTTGTTGAATACCAAAATACATCAGTATAGCCTGTTTAACCCACTCATTTACTACCCAACCATGCTCAGTTGGAGAAGCTACCCTCAGATGCCCTTTGTCCACCGCTTCTATAACTTCTTTCACTGCATCACTGTATACTGATTCTTTCAATAATGCCCGATCATCCCAGGCTTTTAAAATGGTTTCCTTCATCATGTAATATTTTTTGCAAAAATACAGGTTCGGGATATGCCAGCCCTTGCAAATATTCGCTTTAGCTGCTGATTTTATTGAATTCACTTTAAATACGCATAGAAACGTAATTTTGCACCATGCAGCGCATATTGATTATTCAAACTGCTTTTATTGGGGATGTGGTTTTAGCCACTTCATTACTGGAATCTCTTCACCAAAATTTTCCAACACTCGCTATTGATATTTTAGTTAGAAAAGGCAATGAAACTCTTTTTAATGCACATCCTTTCCTGAATGAAATACTTATTTGGGATAAAAAAATAGCTAAATACCAAAATCTTTTTCGGCTGCTTTTTAAAATACGAGCCAAACATTATGATGTGGTTGTGAATATTCAACGTTATGCTGCTACGGGATTCTTGACCGCTTTTTCTGGAGCTGCCTTGCGCATTGGTTTTGACAAAAATCCTTTTCGCCTCTTTTTTAACCGAGTGATACCTCATCAAATGCTTGCGGGTAAAGGCTTGCATGAAATTGAAAGAAATCATCAACTGATTCAAGTGTTGGGAGAATTTTCATTGCACAAGCCCAAACTTTACCCTTCGCCAGCAGACGATTCGGCGGTTCTGAAATGGAAGCAGCATCTCTACATCTGCATTGCTCCTTCTTCTGTATGGTACACCAAGCAATTCCCCGAACATAAATGGGTTGAATTTATTCAGTCCCTCCCCAATGAATTGATGGTTTATTTACTGGGCGCTTCGCTTGACCATGCTCTGTGTGAACGAATAATAGTGGCTGCGGGCAATCATAACTGTATAAATCTTGCAGGTAAATACAGCTTTCTTCAGTCCGCTTCTTTGATGAAAAACGCTTTAATGAATTATGTAAATGATTCTGCACCCATGCACTTTTGCTCGGCAACCGATGCACCTGTAACAGCAGTATATTGTTCTACCATTCCTGCTTTTGGTTATGGGCCACTTTCAAGTGTGAATCATATTGTTGAAATAAATAAGCCATTGGCATGCAGACCTTGCGGCACACATGGAAAAAAACACTGCCCACTCAACCATTTTGACTGTGCAGAAAAAATTGATAACGCCCAGTTGCAGTCCACTTTACCCCCCTCATTTTAAGTTCTTACTTGTATTGGTTGTTTCGCGTAGTTCATAATGCTTGTAAGAATTATCTTTGCGGCAATGAATATCTCTTTTACAAAACAAGAACAAGTTATTTTTGAGCAGATTGGTGCGGTTGCTGCTCGTTTAAATATGCCCTGTTATTTAATTGGCGGGTTTGTTCGCGATAAAATAATTGGGCGACCAGTAAAAGACGCAGATATTGTTTGTCTCGGTGATGGTATTGAATTGGCCAATGCCTATGCCGCTACGCTGAATCCAAAACCAATGGTTGCGTTTTTTAAAAATTTCGGGACGGCACAAATTAAGTTCAACGAATTTGAAATTGAATTTGTAGGAGCCCGAAAAGAGAGTTATCAACAAGATAGCAGAAAGCCAGCAGTAGAAGTGGGCACCATTGAAGACGATCAAAATAGGCGCGACTTTACCATGAATGCATTGGCCATCAGCCTTAATTCGAATGATTTTGGGGTTTTATCAGATCCCTTTAACGGGCTAGAAGCAATTGCAGCGGGACTGATAAAAACACCATTAGAGCCGGTTAAAACATTCAGCGACGATCCGCTTAGAATGCTTAGAGCCATTCGATTTGCTACCCAGCTTGGATTTTCTATTGAAGCCAATACCTTCAAAGCCATTGGTGAAAATATTCATCGGATGAAAATTGTTTCCCAGGAAAGAATTACCGATGAATTGAATAAAATAATGCTCGCCCACAAACCCTCTATTGGTTGGGATTTGCTGTGGAAATCGGGGTTGTTAAAAGTGATACTGCCGCAGATGCTGGACTTGCATGGGGCGGTTTATATTGATGGCAAAGGTCATAAAGACAATTTTTATCATACCCTTGAAGTGTTAGATAATATTGCAGCGCATACCAATAATCTTTGGTTAAGATGGGCTGCATTGCTGCATGATATTGGCAAACCAGCCACCAAAAAATTTGAGGAAGGGCATGGGTGGACTTTCCATGGGCATGAAGTAGTGGGTTTCAGAATGGTGCCTAAAATATTTGGTCGATTAAAATTGCCCTTACACGAGCCCATGAAATATGTTCAGAAGCTGGTACTCTTGCACCTACGACCTATTAGTCTCACCAAAGAAAATATTACGGACAGTGCGGTAAGGCGCTTATTATTTGATGCTGGTGACGATATTGAAGATTTAATGACCTTATGTTCTGCCGATATTACCAGTAAAAACAAGCAGAAAGTAAAACGGTATCTTCAAAATTTTGAATTGGTAAAAGTACGGATGCTTCAAGTAGAGGAAACCGATCGGGTTAGGAATTGGCAGCCACCCATTTCAGGGGAAATGGTGATGGAAGTATTTGGTTTAACACCGGGTAAAAGTGTAGGAATCATTAAGGATGCCATCAGGGAAGCCATACTGGATGGCATTATTCCCAATCAATTTGAAGCAGCCTATCAATTTATGTTAGAAAAAGGAGTGGTGTTGAACCTAAAACCCGTTAAATAATCCCTAATTTGCAGCTCAACCTTAAATTTCTGGTTTGATGGCGGTACTAAAATTTAGAATTTATTTAGAAGAAGATGATGCGGTATACCGCGATGTGGTAATTAAACATACCCAATCATTTCAAGATCTTCATACGATTATTTTGAAATCGTTTCAGTTTGATACCAAGCATCAGGCTACTTTTTATCGAAGCAACGACAATTGGCTGCGCGGCAGGGAAATTAGTTTTGAAAAATACGACAAACCCTATCGTGTAGAGCCTTTGTTGATGGGCGATACAACCATTGGAAGTGAAATACAAGATACCAATCAGCGGTTTGTATATGAGTATGATTTTGCCAAACACTGGACCTTTCTTGTAGCCCTTATAAGTGTAAACAAGGAAGCGAATTCAAGGCTCGAATATCCTGCTGTTTCAAGGGTTGAAGGAATAGGTCCTCAGCAATATGGAACCAAAAGTTTGCTGGGCGACAAGTTCGCAGATATTGAGGAGAAATATGATCTCACAGAAGCAACAGAGGGTTTTGGAGAAGAGGGAGGAGATGGAGCCACTTCGGATGCAGAAGATGATACGGATGCTGAAGAAGAAAATGACGATGCACAACAATCCATCGATTTTGAATAAGGTCTATATTATAGCTGGTCCCACTGCCGTAGGCAAAACCAGCTTTGCTATTGCACTTGCAAAGCAATTGGCAACAGAAATTATTTCTGCCGATTCAAGGCAGTGTTACCAAGAATTATCTATTGGTGTAGCGAGACCTTCTACCGATGAATTGATGGAAGTACCCCATCATTTTATTGCATCTCATTCTGTAGCAGATGAATTGAATGCCGGTTTTTTTGAACAGTATGCACTTGCACAAACTGAGCAGGTATTTAAAAACCATAGTAGTGTGGTGATGGTGGGAGGAACTGGTTTGTATATAAAAGCATTTTGTGAGGGAATAGATCCAATGCCCATAATACCTGCTGAAATACGAGCGGGTATTATTGAGCAATATGAGGCAAAGGGATTGGTATGGTTGCAAGCCGAACTGAAACACAAAGACCCTGTATTTTGGGCAGTTGCAGAGCAGCAAAATCCCCAGCGACTGATGCGTGCCTTGGAAGTGCTAACAGCTACAGGTGTTTCCATAATGGAATATCGCTCAGCCAAAAAGAAAGATCGCAATTTTGAGGCAGTAAAAATTGGATTAGAAATACCAACCGAATTGCTCGTGAATAATATTAATTTGCGAGTAGATCAAATGATGCAGAAAGGGCTATTAGAAGAAGTACAATCTACCATAGCATTTCGCAATAAAATGGCATTACAAACGGTGGGTTATAAGGAATTGTTCAGCCATATAGATGGAAAAATTTCGCTGGATGAAGCGGTGCAACAAATTAAAGTGCATACTCGTCAGTATGCCAAGCGTCAGATGACTTGGTTTAAAAAAGACCCAGCGTTTAAGTGGGTAGATCTATCAAAAATATCGGTAGAAATGGCGCTGAAAGAAATTGTTTTATAACCAAGTTGTTTCATTATTAATTCAATAGCTTCAACCGTATGGCAGAGAGGAAATCTTTCCTTGCAGATAAATATTTTTTGCTAATTTAAGCAGTTCACTTTTATTGTCATACGCTGTTACATTAATTTGCAGAAAACCCAATTGGTTGCTTAATAAATATTCACTTCTTTTTCTAATACTATCTCAAATTTATTTTGAACCGTTTGTATAATCTGTTCGGAGAGGTCATTAATTTCCTTGCCTGTTGCCTTCCCATAATTCACCAATACCAGCGCCTGCAATGCATAACATCCGGCATCTTCTTTTCTATATCCCTTCCACCCACATTGTTCTATTAACCAACCTGCGGGTAGTTTGGTGCTTGCCCCATCGGCATAACCGGGTAGGGTAGGGTAGGCTTTTTTTAATTGCAAATATTTTTCGGTGGGCATTACTGGATTCTTAAAAAAGCTTCCCGCATTGCCAATTTTATGCGGATCTGGTAGCTTACTCTGCCTAATGGCTATCACCGCTTTTGCTATGGCTGCAATACTCAATTCTTTTACTCCCTGCTTTTCCAATTCCATTTCTATGGCTCCATAACTGGTATTGTATTTTGGTAGTTTCGGCAATTCATAAGTTACACTCGTAATGATGAACTTGTTTTTCAACGACTGCTTAAATATACTGTCTCTATAACCAAAATTACAGTCACCTTTTTTAAATACTACTAAGCTTTGCGCTTCTATATCTACCGCTTCTAGTTCATAAAAAACATCTTTTATCTCTACCCCATAAGCACCTATATTTTGCATGGGCGTTGCGCCAATATTTCCGGGTATAAGACTAAGGTTTTCTACTCCTGCATAGTTTTGTTTTACACAGTATTGTACAAACTCATGCCAACTTTCACCTGCCATAGCTCTCACATAATAGTAGTGTTCGCTTTCTCTTACCAACTCAATACCTTTTAGTGCATTGTGCAATACCAGGCCCTCAAAGTTTTTTGTAAATAAAATATTACTGCCCCCACCCAATACCAATATTTGATAGAGTTGCTTTTTATTCCATGCCAGCACTTCCTGTAATGCTTCATTGGATGATATATTGCAATAGTATTTAGCTGAAATATCCATACCAAAACTATTGAATGATTTTAATGCGTAATTTTCTATGAGCTGCATAGGCTAATATACTGGATCTGTGTTTGGAATAATATAAACTGCTCTATATCGTTTATTGTTTTGAATAATTGCCATCTGCTGGCGAATGGCAATTTTACAATGTTGAACCAAGCCAGCATCTTTAGGTAGCTTTAACAAAATTTCCCATAAGTATTGATTTCTAATTCTATCTACTACTGGCTGCGATGGGCCATTAATATATTTTCCAAATAAAGGCTTTAGTCCCTGCCCCATAATATTGGCGGCTTCTTCTGCCACTGCTTTTTCTTTGTGCTTGAATATAATTTGTATTAATCGGGTATATGGTGGATAATTAAATTCTTTTCTATTCTCAATTTCAAAATTGTAAAGCTGTTGGTAGTCGTGTTGTTTTACAAATTGTAAAACAGGATGTTGCATATTGCTGATTTGGATGAGAACTTTACCTTGACTATCTTTTCTGCCTGCCCTGCCACTTACTTGTTCCATCAATTGATACGCCCGCTCATTCACCCTAAAATCAGTAAAATTGAGAATACCATCGGCGTCTATAATTCCAACGAGACTCACTTTCTCAAAATCAAGGCCCTTCACTACCATCTGTGTGCCTACTAAAATATCTATTCGGTGCTGTTCAAAAATTTTGATCAATGTATCATGGTCGTTTTTCCCTTTAATACTGTCGTAATCCATCCTTGCAATACGTGCATCAGGGAAGGCTTCGGCAACCAATTCTTCGATTTTCTCTGTCCCAAAATTTTTCTGTACAAACTGGTGATTGCCGCAGGCTGCGCAGGTTTGTAAAACAGGATAAGTGGTGCCACAGTAGTGACAGGTAAGTTTATTTTTTGCTTTATGAAAAGTAAGGGTTACATCACAATGTTGGCAATGCGGAATCCAACCACAGGTATTGCAAATCATATAAGGAGAATAACCCCTTCTATTCTGAAATAATATAACCTGTTTTTCCGCAGCCAATGCTTCTTTTATTGCTTCAATTAATGCGGCACTAAGTGGGGTGCTGCTCCGTTCTTTTGCACCTATCTTTTTTATGTCAACCAATTCAATTAAGGGCATAGCGATATCGCCAAATCTTTCCATCAATTTCACAAGACCATATTTTCCTTGTTGCACATTGTAATAACTTTCTATGGAAGGAGTAGCACTACCCAGTAAAATATGGGCATTGAATAATGCAGCATAATAAATGGCAGCGTCTCTGCAATGGTATCTGGGTGCTGGATCTTGTTGTTTATAAGAAGCATCGTGCTCTTCATCACAAATAATCAATCCCAAGTCTTTAAAAGGAAGCAATAGCGCAGACCTAGCACCTAAAACAACTTTGGTTTCGCCGCTGTTTACTTTATTCCAGATTTCCACCCTTTCATTGGGATTGAATTTTGAGTGATAAATGGCAATATGTCCCCCCAAATTTTTCTGTAGTCTTCTAATCATTTGTGCTGTGAGCGCAATCTCTGGTAATAGATAAAGTACTTGCTTACCCAACTTAATTTGCGCTTCAATCAACTTAATATAAAGTTGGGTTTTACCGCTGGAAGTAACGCCGTGTAAAAGGCATACTTTTTTAACTTTGAATTGTTGTTCAATACCATCCAATGCGGCTGACTGTGCAGCGGATAGGGTAAAATCCAGATCCATTATTTTAGGTAACGAAGGCAGTCGATCCGCACTTCTTTTCTCGGCAATTAAAATGCCTTTATCTATCAGTGCTTTTAACTGAGCAGCACTGGCATTTGACTTTTTTAAAAGGTCTATTTGTTTTACTTCGCCTGCACTTTGTTTAAGGTGAAGGTAAGCAAGTAGAAGCTCCATTTGTTTGGGAGCTTTGCCGAAGTTATTCAGCAGCAATTCCAGTTGTTCATCGCTGTTAAATTTTGGATGAAGTAGGATAAATATTTCTGTTTTTTGTTTGTATTTTTCTTTCAGTTCTTCCCAAATAAAGCAGACTCCTTTTTCAATTAATTTTTTTATTACCGGATAAGTATTGTTGATATCTAGTAGTTGTTGCACCTCACTGAGCCTGAGTTCCCGCTTAATTTCTAATGCTTCGGCAATAATAAATTCTGAGTCTGAGAGGTCGCTGAAGTCGAGCGTTCTCTCTTCATTCCATTGCAGAATACTTTCGCTAGATAATTTAAGATTTGCAGGAATGGCCGCCTGCATTACTTCGCCTTCACTGCACATATAGTATGCCGCAATCCATTCCCAAAATTTTAATTGTGCTGGGTGAACAATGGGGTTTGAGTCTAAAATATTAAGAATGGGAGCGGGGGTAAAAGCGGGTGGTAATGCGGTGGTGATTTGCTTCACAATTCCGGCATATTTTTTATTTTTACGCAGGGTAACTTCTACTCTAATGCCTGGTTGAATGGCGTCCTGCATTTCTACTGGAACAGACCAAGTATAATTTTTGGGTAAGGCGAGTGGTATGATGACTTCAACGTACAATGCTGCTTTTTTTTCAAAAATACAATTAAGGGGTGGGATAAACGATATATCGTTTCAGTGCATCTTCCATTAGCGTATAAACCTGTTTTTTAAGTGAGGGAATATCTTTGTAAGTCAACCCACTCACTGGTACTTCTGCTAGGTAAACAACCCTATTGGGGCCAGGCGTGAGGGAAAAAGAAGAGCTGTAGTGTAATCGTTTTAGCGTATCTACAAGTAGTATGGGTTTGATGGGTGTTTGTGTTTCAATAGCAATGCGGAAAGCACCATCATAAAAGGTTTTGAGTGGTTGATGGGTCTCGTTAAAAGTACCTTCCGGAAAAATAATGATGGAGATATTGTTTTTGATGGCTGCTTTTAGTGCACGGACGCTTTTAGCGCGGGTTTGGGCATTTTTCCGGTTTACTAAAATTACGGCAGCTTTGTAGATCTGTCCGAATATAGGTATTTTAACCATTTCATATTTACCCAAAGCCCTGAAAGGTTGGTGAATGGCCAATACTACAGCAGGAATATCCATATAGGAAATATGGTTGGCAACAAAAATATATTGTTGATTGCGTTTATGTGGAGCTTCATAAATTTCAGTATGCGTAAGCCCAATAGTTTGGTACCAAACCTTGCCCCAAATACTGCATAGTTTATAAATAAGGTTGCCTCCTTTAATTTTTCCAAATGCAATTGCAATTAAAACAAATGGGAATATCAGCAGCATTACAGCAATAAAGCTGAGTAGGGCGTAAATGCTGTAGATGGATTGAAATAAATGGCGTAACCTATTCATGGTTCGAACATACGTAGAAATCAACGGATACCAAAACAAAGGGCAGGCATTAAAAAATGCCTGCCCTTAAATCTATTCAGAGGTCAACTAAAATTTATATACTGCGGCGAGTAAAAAAGTGTTGGTGCCTTTTGCAAAACCACCATCAGATTTGGTAAAAATGCTGTTCTTAGCATTGTCTAATCTGAATTCAGGAATAAGGGTAAGGTGCTTATCAATTTTGATATTACCAGAAAGGGTAGCCGCAAAAATTGTAGCTGCATTTCCTAAAATAGGGTTGGTAACTCTATCTTTAAAAGACTCACCTCTTAAAGTCATTCCAAAACCAGCAGAAGGGTCTAGGTTAAGGTAAACAATATGAGAAGTCCAGCTTTCTGCCAAGCCACCTGTTTTAAGTGATTGAGAAGTACCGTTGTATCCCACAGAAAATTTATCGCTTATAGTACCGTTCAATACCAGATCAAACTGAGATAATCCGCTTCCCCCTTGGTAGTTCACAAACGCTTTTAATTTATCGTTTTTAGTAGCGGTGCTGAATTGGGCAATTAATACTTTAGTGCTTGAAGTAGTGGTAGAGAAATCAGTAGGATTGGCAACACCAATCATGAATGCGCTTTTACCCCCTAGAGAGATATCTGCTTTAAAACCAGTATGAAAGAAAGGGCCATAAGAGAAAGCATAAGACATGCTGTAGTTTCTATTACCTGTAGCATCTACCAATTCATAACCTACGTGAGTAGCCCATTTACCCATGGTAAACTTTACTTTGTCGGAAGCTGCAAAACTTATATAAGCTTGTTTTACTGCGGTAAGGGTATTGTTTAAATCGTTGTACGAAAACTCTTGCGCTCTTCTTCCAAAACCCAGATCTACGGTTGCAGATACTTTACCAGTTGTATGATCTAGTTTTACCGAAGCCATGCCCAATTCAAAAGAATTTTGAGAATTGGTGAAGCTGGTCAAGTTATTGGTAACTCCTGGCCCCGCAGAAAAATTGCTTCTGTAATAGGCATCCAGTGATCCACTGAAAGTAGTAGTCGATTTTTTGGTTGAATCGGTTTGTGCGTTTGCGCAAAAAAATGCAAATAGGCTGGCGGTAACTGTAAAAATTTTCTTTAACATTGTATTAGTTTTAGTTGAATAAAGGAGTACAGCCTAATAACCTGATCAGAGGTTATATATAGGCTGTACTTTTTTAATAGGATGATTGGGTATTAAACGTGTTGTGGGGTGCGACCATATTTTTCATCGTGTTGTGAAGCATCCAAGCCAAGTTCTTCTTCTTCAGAGCTTACACGTAAAGGGAGTACGAAATTGATGAATTTGAAAATTCCAAAGGAAACGATAAAGCTATAAGCAACAACAATCAAAAGTGCTTTAGCTTGAATAAAGAAGAAAGCAGCATTACCGTAGAATAAACCATCTGCACCAGCACTATTTACGGTTTTGGTAGCAAAAATTCCGGTAAGCAGCATACCTACTATTCCACCAATGCCGTGACAAGGGAATACATCTAAGGTATCATCTAGTTTAGACTTGCTTTTATAGTAAACAGCAAGATTAGAGATAATTGCTGCAATCATACCAATGAAAATACTTTGTGGAATAGCAACCAATCCAGCACCAGGCGTAATGGCAACAAGACCAACTACTGCGCCAATACAGAATCCTAATACAGAAGGTTTTTTACCACGAACTACGTCAAAAAACATCCAAGAAAGACCAGCGGCTGCTGCGGCTGTATTGGTAGTAGCGAAAGCAGATACTGCCAAAGCATTAGCACCCAATGCAGAACCTGCATTAAATCCAAACCAACCAAACCAAAGTAAACCAGTACCAATTAATACATAAGGAATATTTGCAGGAGGAATTTCTCTATGTTCAATATGTGATTGACGGCGTTTTAAAACCAGTGCACCAGCAAGTGCGGCGCAACCAGCAGAAATATGTACTACGGTACCACCTGCAAAATCAAGTACACCCATTTTGAACAAGAACCCTTCAGGATGCCAAGTCCAGTGCGCAATAGGAGCGTAAACAAGAAGACTAAAAAGGGCAATAAAAAGAATATATGCTGTGAAGCGAATTCTTTCTGCTACGGCACCCACAACTAGTCCCGGTGTAATAATAGCAAACATGAGCTGGAATAAAGCAAATAGGGTGAGGGGGATGCTTGGGGCGAGACTCCAAGGTGCTCCTGAGCTTACTCCTTTAAAAAAGAGGTTGGTCATTGGATTGCCAATAAAGCCGTTGATTGATTCGCCAAAACATAGACTATAACCAACAAAAACCCAAAGGATAGAAACTACTCCAGCTGCTACCACGCTTTTAATCATGGTAGAAATTACATTTTTACGGTGAACCATTCCTCCGTAGAAAAATGCGAGTCCCGGTGTCATTAAAAACACCAAGGCGGTGGCAACAATAATCCAAGCAATGTCTGCGGGACTGTACTTGCCGGCAGTGTCTTCAAAGTTTGGTAATGCGGGAATAAATAAGGCTGCGATAGATACCGCAACCAATACCACAAATGGGGCAAATTGTTTAAAGGTTGTTTTCTGCATAGTTGTTTGTTTATATTAAAAAATAAATGAATTTAATATGTTAATGCAAAATACATAAAATATATTAGAATGCTTCAATAATTATTCACATATTTTTAAATAGTATGTAATGATTTAGCATTCAGATTGACATTTAAACAAAACAGCCGTCCCGAATTAAATCAGAACGGCTGTTTTAAGTAAAATATTGATTGTGATTAACTTGTAATTGTTATTTGATCCTTTGATTCAAGTATAGAATGCCCCATTAAGTATTCATCTACTCGTTTGGCGCATTCCCTGCCTTCACTAATAGCCCAAACTACGAGTGATTGTCCACGGCGCATATCGCCTGCTGTAAATACTTTTTGAATGCTTGTCTGGTAAGTTTTTTCAGTCGCCTTTATATTTCCTCTTTCATCGGTATCTACTTCTAACTTTTTAATCATCCCTTCATGTTGGGGTTGAAGAAAGCCCATCGCAAGTAATGCCAATTCGCATGGAATGATTTTTTCGCTTCCTACAATCTCTTCAAATCCACCTGTTCTGCCATCTTTACCAATCTTCCATTGGAGATTCACAACCTCCACTGCTTTTAAATGGCCTGCATCATCGCCTATGAATTTTTTGGTGGCCACAGCCCATTCCCTATTAGCACCCTCTTCATGTGAGGACGTTGTTTTTAACAACATTGGATATTGTGGCCAAGGCATTACTTCTGTTCTTTTTTCAGGAGGCTTGGGCATCAATTCAAACTGGGTAACGCTTGCTGCACCATGTCTATTTGATGTACCTACACAATCACTTCCAGTATCACCACCACCAATTACTATTACGTTTTTATGGGTGGCCATAATAGATATTTCATCAGTATGGGTATCACTTACTCTTTTATTTTGTTGTTTCAGAAATTCCATAGCAAAATGCACCCCTTTCAATTCCCTGCCTGGCACGGGCAAATCTCTTGGAATGGTTGAACCACCTGCCAATACCAATGCATTGTTTTCTCTGAGTAGATCATTAATGCTGATATTAACGCCAACATTCGCATTGCATTTGAATACAATCCCTTCTTCTTCCATTAGTTTTATCCTACGATCTATTACCCATTTTTCCAGCTTAAAATCTGGTATGCCATATCTAAGCAATCCGCCTGGTGCATCATCTCTTTCATAAACAGTTACTTGGTGGCCTGCATAATTTAATTGAGCCGCAGCAGCCATTCCAGCAGGACCTGATCCTATTACTGCAATTTTTTTACCAGTTCTAGTAAAAGGTTTCTTTGCTTTTACAAAGCCTTTATCAAATGCTATTTCTATAATATGTTTCTCTATTTCTTCAATGGCAACTGCGGGTTGATTTATACCTAATACGCAAGCACTTTCGCAAGGGGCGGGACAAATTCTGCCCGTAAACTCCGGAAAGTTATTGGTAGCCGAAAGAATTTCATAGGCTTCTTCCCAACTCTGGCGATACACTGCGTCGTTAAATTCAGGAATAATATTGCCGAGGGGGCAGCCACTGTGACAAAAAGGAACGCCGCAGTTCATGCAACGAGCCGCTTGTTGGTTCAACTGTTGCTCGGGCATTCGTTCTACAAATTCTTTGTAGTCGCCCACCCTTTCTGCCGCCGGTCTTTTTCCGGGTAACTCCCGTGTAAATTCTAAAAATCCTGTTGGTTTGCCCATGTTTATCTGAAATTATAAATCTGGAATTTTTTTCTTTAAAAATTGAATTAACTTTTTACTGTCAACTTCTCACGTTTCTGCAATACTTTTTTATAATCTCTCGGAAATACTTTTACAAAATGTTGCAGTTGATTGTCAAAATCTTTCAAAATAAATTGAGCTACGGTGCTGCCTGTATACGAAGCATGTTCATCAATCAATTGTCGCAATACAATACCATCTGTTTCATCCAAAGGATCAAGATCTACCATTTCAGTATTGCATTTGGCTGCAAAAGATTGTTGTAAATCATATATATATGCAATACCACCGCTCATGCCCGCCGCAAAATTTCTGCCAGTATCTCCTAAAATCACTGCGGTACCACCAGTCATATATTCACAACCATGATCACCCACGCCTTCCACTACCACTGTTGCGCCTGAATTTCTTACCGCAAATCGTTCTCCTGCTTTACCCCGGATATAAGCTGCACCAGAGGTTGCACCATAGAGGGCTACATTACCAATAATGCTGTTTTCTTCAGGTGTAAATGTTGCTTTTGAAGAAGGATAAACAATGAGTTTTGCACCACTCAATCCTTTTCCAAAATAGTCATTGGCATCACCTTCTAATTCCAGTTTTAGTCCCTTTGTATTAAAAGCCCCAAAACTTTGTCCCGCTGTTCCTTCAAATTTAAAGTGAACAGTGTCTTCGGGTAATCCTGCTGCCCTATACTTTTTGGTGATTTCGTTGGATACAATAGTGCCGACTGTTCTGTCCGTATTTTTAATGGGAAAAGAAGCTTTTACACTGGTTTGTTGGTCGATAGATTTTTTTGCGGCTTTCAACAATTGCCAATCCAATACTTCTGCCAATCCATGATCTTGCGATTCTGTATTAAACAGACTCGTTTCGGGTGCATTGGGCTCTTTGAATAAAATACGGGATAAGTCCAGCGACTTGTATTTCCAATGCGTAATATTTTCTTTTTGAATTAAATAATCGGCTTGTCCCACCATTTCATTCACGGTTCTGAATCCCAGTTCTGCCATAATTTCTCTGAGTTCTTGAGTAATAAATCGGAAGAAATTAACCACATGGTCTGGATCACCTGTAAAACGTTTACGAAGCGTTTCATCTTGCGTAGCCACACCAACGGGACAGGTATTTAGGTGGCATTTGCGCATCATAATACATCCTTCAACAATTAAGGCGGCAGTAGCAACGCCCCATTCCTCTGCACCCAATAATGCAGCAATAGCAATATCTCTGCCCGTCTTCATTTGTCCATCTGCCTGCACCACAACGCGACTTCTTAATTTATTTTTCACCAATGTTTGGTGTGTTTCAGCAAGTCCAAGCTCCCAAGGTAGTCCCGCATGTTTTACTGAGCTAATGGGAGATGCGCCAGTACCACCATCGTGGCCTGCGATTAATACAACATCTGCTTTGGCTTTTGCAACACCTGCGGCAATGGTACCCACGCCTGCTTTTGAAACCAGTTTTACATTTATTCTTGCAGCGCGGTTGGCATTTTTTAAATCAAAAATCAATTGCGCCAAATCTTCAATTGAGTAAATATCATGGTGAGGTGGTGGAGAAATTAATCCTACGCCAGGGGTAGCGTGACGGGTTTTTCCAATCCACTCATCTACTTTATAACCTGGAAGCTGACCACCTTCGCCCGGTTTAGCACCTTGTGCCATTTTAATTTGCAATTCATCTGCTTCGGTTAAATACAAAGCAGTAACGCCAAACCTGGCAGAAGCTACTTGTTTAATGGCAGACCGCATGGAGTCGCCATTGGCCAAAGGCGTATAGCGTATTTCATCTTCTCCACCTTCGCCGGTATTACTTTTGCCACCCAGTCGGTTCATGGCAATGGCCAATGTGGTATGGGCTTCCCAAGAAATAGAGCCGAAAGACATGGCACCGGTAGCAAAACGTTTGTAAATATTTTCAGCAGGCTCTACTTCATCAATGGAGATGGCTGGTTGGTTTAATTTGAACTCGAAAAGACTTCTGAGCGTACATGCTTTCTCGCTCTGGTCGTTGATAAGGTTAGAATATTTTTTAAAAGTAAGGTAATCGTTGCGCTTGGTAGCATCTTGTAATAAGTGAATGGTTTGCGGATTAAAGAGGTGAAATTCACCCTTTCTTTTCCATTGATATAAGCCGCCTACCAATAAGCGATCTACAGGCTTTTCTTTTTTGCTAAAGGCAAAGAAATGTTTGGCCAAGGTTTCTCTGGCCAATTCATCTAATCCCATACCTTCAATACGAGAGGTTGCGCCAGTAAAATAAAGATCAACCACTGATTTATTAATACCAATGATTTCAAAAATTTGGGCACCTTGATAAGATTGCAAAGTAGAAATGCCCATTTTAGAAAACACTTTCAGTAGGCCATCGTTCACTGCTTTAATATAATTTTTCTTCAGTTGCTCTGCATCTTGTTCAGTCTGTAATCTCCCACTTAATTTCATATCTCTAATAGAAGAGAGCGCTAGGTATGGGTTGATGGCGGTAGCGCCAAAACCAATTAAGCAGGCAAAATGATGAACTTCCCAGGCGTCACCAGCTTCTACTATTAAGGCAACCTGACCCCTTAATCCTTTCTTAATTAAATGGTGGTGTACCGCAGCGGTAGCGAGTAAAGTAGGTATGGGGGCATGGTCTGAATCGATGGCTCTGTCGGTTAAAATAATCACTTCAAATCCGTCCAGTACGGAGTCTACTGCATACCTGCACAAGCGATCAAGTCCAGCTTTTAGTGAACCTGGTTTACCATCGGCTCTAAAATAAGTCTGCAAAGTTTTAGCCTGAAATACGCCGGTATCAATACTTCTAATTTTTTCTAATTCGTGGTTGTTTAAGATGGGGTGCTTAAGTGCCACGCTGTGACAAGCCATGGGATCTTCAATCAGCAGGTTTCCATTGCTGCCGGCAAAAGTAGCGAGCGACATAACCATTCTTTCTCTAATGGGATCGATGGGGGGGTTGGTTACCTGCGCAAAAAGCTGTTTAAAATAAGCACTAAGGTGTTGCGGTTGTTCACTCAAAACAGCCAGTGGGGTATCGGTACCCATAGATCCAATGGGTTCTTTGCCATCAATGGCCATGGAGGCAATAATGGTATCTAAATCTTCGGTTGAATAGCCAAATGCTTTTTGGTATTTGAAAACTTGATCGTGTTCTAAGTGGGTGAACATCACCCTAGGATCGGGTAATTCTTCCAACCTGATTTTATACTTGTTCAACCATTCAGCATAGGGTTTCTGCGAACAAATTTCTTGTTTAAGGGCTTCATCACTGATGATAATTCCTTGCACCATATCTACTACAAACATTTTCCCAGGTTGTAGTCGCCCTTTTTCCTTTACATTGGCAGGATCTACGGGCAATACGCCAGTCTCGGAAGCCATAATAACCCTATCATCGTGCGTAACGGTATAGCGAGAAGGACGCAATCCATTTCTGTCTAGGGTAGCGCCAATAATATTACCATCGGTAAAAGAAATAGAGGCGGGTCCGTCCCAAGGTTCAACCATGCAAGCATGATATTCATAAAAAGCCTTTTTTACCGGATCCATATCTTCATTGCCATCCCATGCTTCAGGAATCAGCATCATCATCACATGCGGTAAAGATCTTCCAGCAAGGGTAAGGAGTTCAATCATATTATCGAGACAGGCGGAGTCGGACTGACCACCTGTAACGATGGGTAAAATCATATCAAATTCTTCCTTGGAAAAATTGGGGGTAGAGAATCCGTTTTCACTAGATCTGAGCCAGTTCAGGTTTCCCTGTAAGGTATTTATTTCACCATTATGAGCCATATACCTGAAGGGCTGAGCCAGTTTCCAAGAAGGGAAGGTATTTGTAGCAAAGCGAGAATGGACTAGACCGAATGCAGAAACTACTCTTTTATCGTTGAGGTCAGGAAAATAATTCCGCACTTGTGTGCTGGTAAGCTGGCCTTTATAAATAATGGTTTTTGCAGAGAGGGAAACAATATAAAACCCAATATCGTCTTTGCGTACGGTATTGTTAATGGTATGAGAAGCATAGTTTTTGAGTACAAAAAGTTTGCGCTCAAATTCTTCGGTATTATTGATATGGTCAGGACAGGCAATAAAAACCTGTTCCATACAAGGTTCAACCGATAAGGCGGTTAAGCCAATATCTTGTTTGTTAACAGGCACTTTTCGGTAGCTGAGGATTTCTAATCCCAATTTTTCAGCGGCTCGGTTAAAAATATCCCTACATTCTTCCCTAAGACCTACAGATTTTGGAAAGAAAATCATTCCGCATGCATACTTCCCGGGTTGGGGAAGATGGGTTCCGAACTGTAAACACTCATCAAAGAAAAATTCATGGGGAATTTGAAAAAGAATGCCAGCTCCATCGCCGGTATTATTCTCGCAACCGCAGGCGCCGCGGTGTTCCATATTTTCTAGAACGGTAAGGGCATCAGAGATATGCTGGTGAGACTTGTGGCCTTTAATATTAGCGACAAATCCGATGCCGCAGGCATCGTGTTCAAAAGCAGGATCGTACATGCCATTATTAACGGTATCATTCAACATACAACCTAATTAGGGGGTGAACAAATAATGACGGGCAATCCCGACTAAGTTAAAAATAAAAGAGGGATCAGAAAAATAAATTTTATGTAATTCCAATTTTATTAGATTTATTTCTATTAAATGGCTTTTTTATTGAATTATTTCCAAATAAACGGCTTTCTTAACGCATATTGTCTATTAATTTAATAGGGTTGTATGCTTTTTTTTTTAAAAATTAAGCTATTGAGTGGCCGTCAATTTGATCTACTCGATGGTTAAAGTGATGGTGTATATTGTGGGTAGTATTTTTTGGGTAAATACCAAAAACGGTGCTTCCACTACCGCTCATGCTTGCATATACAGCACCAATCTCGTAAAGTTTATTTTTGATGGCGTTTATTTCGGGGTATGCTGCAGCAATTGGGGCTTCAAAATCGTTGAAGAGGGTATATTTCCAATTGTGTATTGGCGTTTCTATGATCTCTTGAATAGAAGGATTTTGTTGGAAGGGTTTTATTTGTTCAAAAGCCCATTTGGTGCTGATATGTATTTCAGGATGAACCAGCACAAAAGTGAAGGCAGAGAGGTTCAGGGAGAGTGGATTGAGTATTTCTCCGCGCCCCTTGGCAAAACTGGGTTGGTTAATTACAAAGAAGGGGCAATCACTGCCAAGTTCTGCGGCGTATTCAATCTGTCTTTTTTCTGAAAGGTTGAGGTTGAATTTTTTATTCAATAATTGAAGTGTAAAACTTGCGTCGGCACTTCCGCCACCTAGGCCAGCACCCATGGGAATTGCTTTGTGAAGGTGAATTTTTATTGGAGCTAATGCTGGAAAATTTTTTTTTAATAGTTGGTAAGCTTTAATGCATAGATTATTGCTTTGGTCACCGGGAATGGGGAGTCCTGAAGTAGAAAAAATAGGGGTGAATTGCGTGGACAAATCAGTGGCATCAGTGCGAATTATTTCCAATGCGTCTGTTAACTGCAAAGGATAAAAAACGGTTTCAAGGTCGTGGTATCCGTCTGCTCTTTTGCCTATAATATTTAGACCAAGATTTATTTTGCAGTTGGGGAAAGAGATCATTCAATCGTTTTATTTACGTTTGTTCAGTTCATCTCTTATGGCGATGGCTCTGATATAGTCTTCGGCTTCTAATACTTCATTTAAAAGGGTATTCAGTTCTTCTACCGACAGCGTGCTGAGGGTGTTGCGACCAGCACCTGTTTCTTCAATGCCAACGGCTTCACCTTTACTTTTTGGAGTGGCACCATCTTCCATAGCAATGCCAGCACTTTCCAGAATATTTTCGTAGGTAAAAATGGGGCAGCCAAATCTAACTGCTAAGGCTAATGCATCACTGGTTCTACTGTCAATTTCTACAGTATCATTTGCTGTAAAACAAATTAGTTTAGAAAAGAAGATGCCTTCTTGCAAATCGTTGATGATGATTTCCTGTAATTCAACGCCAAAGGCATTCATGAAATTTTTCATCAAATCGTGCGTAAGGGGTCTGCTGGGATGCATATTCTCTAGCGCAACGGCAATAGCTTGGGCTTCAAAGCCACCAATAACAATGGGTAATCTTCTAAGTCCATTCGTTTCTCCTAACACAACTGCATAGGAATGGGTTTGGGTAATGCTGTGCGAGAGCGCTACTATTTCCAGTTCTATTTTCTTCATATTACCCGCGAAAATAACTTAAAATTACTAACCATGTAATTAGTGTGGCTGTTTCTTCAACCATTTATCAAAAATGAAAGTGCCAAAAGGGAGGAAAGCAACAAAGCAAGCGATGGCAAGTGTTTTATGCGACCAGTTTTTATCTTCTTTTACTACATAAGCTTGGTAAAGGTATTGGATGAAAAAAATTCCATGAATTAATCCACCTAATTTCACGGCTTGCGGATATTGTGCAAAATATTTTAGTGGCATTGCAATTACTACTAAAAAAAGCAGTGAAGCTCCCTCTGCAAAACCAATCAGCCTAAATCTGCCTAAAGAGCTATCAATTAAGGATCTCATATTTTTATTGTATTTTAATGCTGGAAAAATATCTAAATTTTTTTAAAGAATTTGTAGTATTTCACCTATACTTGATAAATCTTTGTAAAAACCCTATTTTTTCATTCTTTCACCTCAATTAAATATTATTTATGCCATTGTTTAGAATAGCTGAAATTCCTTCTGTGGAGTTGGTTGCTGGTTATAATGCTCATTTTATTCATACCCCCAACGCCACATATTCTCATGTTAGGGTAAAATTGGGACATATACTTCCTTTGCATTCGCATCTACATGAGCAGGTGAGTTATGTGCTGGAAGGCGAGTTTGAATTAACGGTAGAAGGGGTTGCTCATCGGTTAACGGTGGGTCAGGTATTTGTAATTCCTTCTAATATTCCGCATAGTGGAATTGGTATAACAGATTGTTTTATTCTAGATGTATTTACGCCTGTTAGGGAAGATTATAAATTAAAGGGTGGGGTAGAAATGAAGGGGTAAACATCTTCCACCAATAGGTTGTATTTTCGCTGCGATGAGCGTAACTGTAGCGATTGTTATATTGAATTATAATGGCAGAAACTATTTAGAACAGTTTTTGCCGTCTGTTATGGCCACCAATTACCCCGAATTGGAAGTGGTAGTAGCAGACAATGGGTCAACAGATGATTCTGTTGCTTATATTCAGCGTGTTTATCCCAGCATAACAATATTACAAAATACAAGAAATGATGGATTTGCAGGCGGCTATAATTGGGCATTGCAACGGGTACAGAGCGATTATTATATTTTATTGAATTCGGATGTGGAGGTAACATGCAACTGGGTGAGTTCCGTAATACAGTTGATGGAAGCGGATAAAAGTATTGCAGCTTGCCAGCCCAAAATTTTGTCGTTTAAAGATCCAGCATCATTTGAATATGCGGGTGCTGCGGGGGGGTGGATTGATTATTTGGGTTATCCATTTTCAAGAGGGCGGGTATTTGATATTTGCGAGCAGGATCTGGGTCAGTATAATGATACAGTGCCAATATTTTGGGCAACGGGGGCTGCTATGTTTGTAAGATCTAAGGTATTTCATGAAATGAAAGGCTTTGATCCTTATTTTTTTGCGCACCAAGAAGAGATAGATTTGTGTTGGAGAATGCAAATAGCGGGCTATAGTATAATGGCTTGTACTAACTCGGTAGTATACCATATGGGGGCTGGAACATTGCCACGTGGGGGTAAAAAAGTGTATTTGAATTTCAGGAATAATTTAATCATGATCAGTAAAAATCTTCCATGGCGTGAGTTGTGGTGGAAGTTGCCATATCGGTTTATATTAGATGCGGTATCTGCGTGGAAAGGCCTGTTTACTGGGGATCTTTATTTTTTCACGGCTATTGTAAAAGCGCATATTGCTTTTTCATATTGGTTTATAACAAGGTTGGATAGGAGTGCAAAGCCAAGGCCAGCATTACTATCATTGAAAGGGGTATATGCTGGATCGGTGGTGTGGAAGTATTTTTTTGAGGGTAAGCAACGATTTCTAGAAATTATATCCACAAAGCCACGATAATTTAACTGCATACCTTATTTTTGCAACGCAATTGTATATTATGTCACAGGAAATCATTGAACACGAGCAAAAAGACTTTTCTAAAAACTGGGTGAATTCTTCCCGTTTTTTATTTTATCTACAGGTATTTTGTTTGCTTGCATTTGTTGGCGGATGCAGCTTTCGAATGTATAACCAGCGTTATAAAGGAAAGCCTACTGTAGAGGTGCAGAGTAGCTCAAAGTACAAGCCTGAATATAAATAAATTTAAAAAAAAATTTTGTCAAGAACTTCAGTTGGTTATTTTTGCACTCCCAATTTAGTTCTTACAAGAATGCGAAAGTAGCTCATTTGGTAGAGCACGACCTTGCCAAGGTCGGGGTGGCCAGTTCGAGCCTGGTCTTTCGCTCAGCGAATCCCGCATCGTTTACCGGGCGGGATTTTTTTTGGCAGCCCCGGTGGTGGAATTGGTAGACACGCAGGACTTAAAATCCTGTTCGCCGCAACGCGAGTAACGGTTCAATTCCGTTCCGGGGCACAATTTGTAGCCGATCAGAGATGATCGGCTTTTTTTTGGTGTAGGACTACTGCGAATAGTGTGGGTTAAATCTTTTATTGTGTTAAAATGGGATTGTGTTGCCTATTCGTTGTTTTCTGATTCTCTATTTTTGATTTTCTTTGGCGTAAATTTCAACCCATTCTACAATTTGGCCTACTAAATTCTGTCCACGAAAATCAGGATTCGTTGCAATTCGGTGAATAGCGATTTTATATAAACGGAAAATGTGGTCTAAGTCGTTAATGTTACTATTTTGTATTTGAAAGTTCATTTGTTATTTGTGTACTTTTAATTCGATGATAAAACGTAATCCACAATTGCCTTTGAATGAATTTTTGTTGTGTCAAAAATCGGTATCGTAAAGTCGTTCTGTCCTATTAACATTGGAATTTCTGTACAACCTAAAATGATACATTCTGCTCCGTTGTCTACCAAGTCTGCAACAATTTTTAAGTATTCGATTTTGGTCTCAGGGTTAATAAAACCAATTCCTAATTCTTCTTTTACCGTATGTTGAATATAATCTCTCGTTTCTTGTTTTTCTGGTATCAATACTTCAAGCCCATATGCTTCAAGTTTCCTTCGGTAAAAGTCCATTTCCATTGTAAATTTTGTTCCTAAAAGTCCCACTTTTTTGAAGCCCCTTTTGTTAATTGCTTTTGCAGTTTCTACTGCAATGTGTATAATTGGTAAATCTAATTTCTCTTGTAATTTTTCTGCAAATAAGTGAGCTGTGTTAGCACACAAAACAATCCTATCCACTCCTGCTTTTTTCATACTCTCGCAAGCGTTTAATAAAAGGTCAAAAGAATTATCCCAACTTTTTGATTGAATATCTCCAAAATTCAAAGAGTAAATTAAGATTTCTGCAAAGTTTAGTCCTCCTAGTTTAGCGTTCACTCCTTCATTTATAAACTTGTAATAGTCCATTGTTGAAACCCAACTTATTCCACCTATTAGTCCTACTTTTTTCATATTTTTTTGTCTGTTTTTTTCTATTTTCAGTCTCGTGCCAAGGTGTAAATACCAGACAATGTGACCCCTTTTCGCCAGAGTAATGTGACCCCCTAAGCATACTGCTACAAAAAGGGATTTATTGTGGCTTAAAAAAGTGGTAAAGAACTGGTTGTAATTATTATTCAAACGTAGGATTTATTTCGTCTGCTTTTATTAAATATTTTTTTTCTATCTCCGTTGTATTACTTGTTTTTCTGAATTTTCGTAATGAGTCTCCTTTTAGTTCTATTCTAACCGATTGATGCACCAATCTGTCTAGTATGGCATCGGCAACGGTTTGTTCGCCAATTACATCATACCAGTTTTTTACTGGAACCTGGGAGGCTATGAGGGTTCCTATACCTTACTCATATTAGCCAAAGATGCAAATTGGCTGGGTGCTACACCAGGTATAATTAGCTTACTACATGCAGGTATTGCAGCAAAAATGCCCCAATATCAACTTGATAACGGGGCATTCTTAAAGGGCAATTATTCTACTCCGCTTAATGTTGTGCGTTCGTATTTCTTAAAATTGCTTTTCAAAAGCCTTTCCGTTAAACTTAAATATATTTCCGTCTGCCATTCCAAAAAGCAAATTGTTATTATTGTCTTTATAAATTGTCCAAATCATTGGAGAAGAAATTTTGTTGTTGATAACATAGTTTGTAACACTCTTACCGTCATATTTCCAAGCTCCTGTATCTCTATCTCCAAACCAAATGTTTCCTTCTGAATCTTCTTCAGTAGCAAAGACGTGTTCAAGTGTGCCTATTTGTGATTTATCTCCTCTTCTTGTACTTGTTGGATGGATTAAATTATTCTTTTCAGAAAAATTAATGATTGTGTTGCCTTCCATTAGTAAAACACCTATTCCGTTATTTCCTATCCAAATTCGACCTTTCGAATCTGCTAATACACTTCTAATATGCAAAAGTTCTTTATCTTTAAGCTTTAAATTTTTATGGTCAAAGATGTTCACCATTTTGCCGTCATAGTTAAATAGTGCAGCATAAGTTGCAATCCAAATTTTACCTTCTTTAGACTCAGATATATCAGTTACACCATAAGAATTATTCAGGTTTTCGTTTTTAGGTTTTGGAAAAATTAGATAGTTCATATTCTTTCCATCAAAACGACTTATTCCGTCTTCTTCGCCTGCATAAAACCATAAATCCCCAATGGTTTTATTCCATTCATATTTTGGATCGTTGGTTTTTGTCGAATAATTAGTTAACGTTCCTTTGTCATATACACTCACTCCCTTTGCAGTTCCAATCCAAATTTTTCCATTGTTGTCTTCTTGAATTGAACGGATTTGATTGTCTGATAAACCTACATTACTTGTAAAGTATTCAAATGATTTTCCATTATAAAAACTTACGCCTTCATTATGGCTTCCAATCCAATAATTGCCTTTACTGTCCTGAAAGATAGCACGTATTCCAGAAGTAAATTTTAAGGTGTCGGCTTTTGAAGTCGTTACCAATTCAGAATTACTAGTTTCTTTTTCTGTTGATTTCTTTTCCACGCAAGAAAAGTTCAGTGTCAATACGAGTATTAGGTAAATCAATTTTATTTTTTTGTCCATTTCGGGTTTTTCTAATATAACGCACAACGGGAGTTTATGAAAAAATTCCTATCACCATATAAATATACACAGAATGATAATGGTTGCAATGGTTGGTACAAAATTTAGCACCTAATTATCATACCACTGCCGATTTTAGAAAGTTATGTTTTATGGGTAAGCAAATAGCAGCGTGCAAAGCTAGTAAACTGCAGGTATCATCGTACTGTAGGGAAAACGCTTAAAAAACCTCCATGTAAGCAGGTTGATTTGTCGAACGAAATGGTTTTAATTGTGTCGAGGGGTTTTGGAAGCGTCTGCAAGCAACACTCTTTTACAAAGGTTACATTACAAGGGCGTATTATGTAAATCATCAATCACCAAACCAATGAAGCCAATTATTTACAATGCAGATAGAGGATCACCCACCGTAATTAAAATACAATAGCCTATGAGTAGAATGAATTTATGGAAAAAAAAAGCAACTGCTTAATGTGGGTGGGGGGAGTTATTTGCTTAACAAAAGTGTATTACAAAAAAAGATTTTAAAACATGAGCCAGCCACTAATTAATACCAACCCGAGAGCTACAAATACACCTACTACAATCTGAACTACATACCAGTGTGAGCTTAACTTGGATTAGCAAAAATGCCCCAATATCTTCCTTGATAACAGGGTATTTTTAAAGGGCATTTCTTCTACTCCGCTTAATGTTGTACGAATACCCTTTACTACTCCTTATTGTAAAACGTCTGTAATGCTTGTATAAATGTAATTGCAGAAACATCCATATGCCCCAAATTGCTATACACTTTATGTTGAAATTTCACTGCTTTTAGTTTTGCATTCAAAATGTTTTCAGACAATTTCGTTCCTGGCGTAATGTCCCATTCTGTATTTTCTAAACTGCCTACAGTTACAAAGACGTTTAAAGTGTCAGTAGTTCCTCTGGTTTTTAACTTGTCTGGTAATTGGTTCAAATAAAATTTACTGTACCAAAGTGAAGGGCTTGCAGCAGCAAAGTTTGTAAAAACAGTTTTATTATTTTCTGCTTGATTTAGTAAAGCATACAAAGTAAAATAGCCTCCAAAAGAATGTCCTAATAAAGAACGATTTGTCTTGTTAATTTTGTAAGATGAATCTATGTATGGAATTAGCTGATTGGAAATAAAGTCATTAAATTTTTGTCCGCCACCGTCTGCATTTATTTCGTCTGATGGTAATGCGGCTGGATATAAATAATCCCTGTTTCTCAATGAGTCCATTAATTGAAAGGATTTGTAACCAATACCAACGAGTATAATTGGTGGTAACATCCCTGCTTTTTCATATTGTTTTACTGTTGCGGCTAAGATTGGAAAATGAAAATTAGCGTCAAGCATATAAACAGTAGGGTATTTTACACTTGTATCCTTGCCATATTCTTCTGGCAGTTGTACTGAAATAACAAATGAATCTTGAACAGCCGTTGAATATACCGTCCAATTGTTACTTGAAACTTCTGGTGCTAATTGTTTTCCTGTCTTCCGCACTGGGACTAGCATTCCCTCTAAAACCATGCTCTGGCCCAAACACTTTTATAATGTTCATTCCAAGGCTCAATAAACTGTCAACAATGCTATTGCCGCCAATGATCGAACTCTGATTTGCAACTATGCCAATTCGTTTTCCTTTTAGATAAGGCAAATATTTTTTAGTTTGGTCGGCACCCGTAATAATTTCCGAACGATTGAATTTGGTTTTGCTTGACGAGGCAATTTGTGCGGTACAGTTAATGTTACCTATAATCAGAATTCCCAAGGAAAGTATATAATTAAATTGTAAGTTCAAGTAATAAGTGCAATTTTTTGTCTAACTGTAATTGGCCGTAAGTTGTCATCAAACGGCATAGCAGGCAACAAAGTAAATTTATGCGATTAGAAGCAACCCTCCAAAAAATTGACCTATTGGAAGTTAATGGGTTTCCGTTATACTTTTTGTATTGTTGTAGCGTCAATACAGTTATACATTTTGTATTGTCGCCACCGCCAATCCACTCAAAGCAATGTTTTTTTGCGTGCAAAGCTAAACCAATCAACCATTCAAAAAGTTGGTAGTGTTGGTACCAACACTACCAACTCCTTCTCCAGTATAGATCCTAGCCGTTATTTGCCCCTAAAATAAGTGGTTTTTTGGCGGGCTAAATGGTTTATGCAATTTCCATTGAACTACTATTGAGGATGTATTGACGATACATTGCACTTGCCATGAGCTTGCCACGAAGATACCATGGAGATGAAGCCTGTTTTGCAGATCTATTTTCCATATTACTATACCACCCTTACCAAATAATAATGCTTCTTTCCCTTTTGTACCAGCAAATATTTATGCTGTAATAAATCGGTGGTAAATACCGCTGTTTTATCGGCTGCCAGCTTTACTTTATTAATGGATATACCATTATTTTGTAATAATTTTTTTGCCTCTCCCTTACTCGGTGCTATGGCTGTATCTGCCAATAAACTCACCAAATCATAGCCTTCGTTTAATAAAGTTTTGGCTATTTCTACCGTAGGCACACCCTCCATTACTTGCAGTAATTGTTGCTCATTCAATTCAGATAGTATTTCCGTTGCCCCATTGCCAAATAATATTTCAGCCGCTTTTACCGCAAATGCATAATCAGATCTGCTATGTACAAAACAAGTAATTTCTTCCGCTAATTTTTTCTGCAATATTCTGGTATGCGGCGCCGCACCATGCTCGGCTATCAACTGCTCTATTTGTGCTGGCGGTAAAAGCGTAAAAATTTTAATCCACTTGGTGGCGTCTTCATCACTGGCATTTAACCAAAATTGGTAAAACTGATAGGGCGATGTTTTCTCCGGATCTAACCAAATATTGCCTTTTTCTGTCTTCCCAAATTTTCCACCATCGGCCTTCGTAAGTAGGGGGCAAGTAAATGCAAATGCTTCACCACCTGCTTTTTTGCGAATGAGTTCTGTTCCAGTAACTATATTCCCCCATTGATCGCTTCCGCCCATTTGTAACTTACAGTTTTTATGCTGGTTCAACCAGTAGAAATCATACCCCTGCACCAACTGATACGTAAATTCAGTAAAACTCATGCCAGTATCGCCTTCCAGTCGCTTCTTTACACTGTCTTTACTCATCATATAATTCACCGTAATATGCTTGCCCACATCACGAATAAAATCTAAGAAACTAATTTGCTTAAACCAATCGTAATTGTTCACCATCTCGGCTTTATTTACTTTGGCAGCATCAAAATCTAAAAACTTCTCTAGCTGCTTTTTTACGCCCGCCTGATTGTGCTGTAATATTTCTTCACTCAACAAATTACGCTCTTCACTTTTGCCACTAGGATCGCCCACCATGCCCGTTGCACCACCTACTAATGCAAAAGGTTTATGGCCCGCTTTCTGTAAATGCACCAATAATAAAATAGGCACTAAACTGCCTATATGAAGACTGTCTGATGTTGGGTCGAAACCTATATATCCCGATACCATTTCTTTTGCTAATAATTCTTCTGTTCCTGGCATGATATCTTGCACCATACCCCTCCATTTTAACTCAGCTATTAAACTCATCTTAAAACTATTTGGGCAAATGTACAAAAGATGAAGTCATCAATTCAATGCCCTAGCTTTGCAACGCAAATTCATTTTATGAAGAAAGTAGGAGATGGAACTAGGGCACTGAATTTTTTTATTGATACCATATTGATTACCCTATTAGCCATGCTTATATTCCGCTGGTGGAATTGGTATGTGGTTTATTGGAATTATACCCCTTACCATTTTGGCTGGTTTTTCTTCCCTACCATATTTGTGTATTACCTAGCGCTTGAATCTATTTTTGCTAAAACTATAGGTAAGCGGTTTACTCATTCTAAAGTGGTTTCTAAAAAAGGAGGAAGGGCTTCTTTCCCTGCCATTATTTTTAGAAGCTTGGTGCGACTCACCATTATTGATTTATTTTTCGGCCCCTTCTTAGATGGACCACTGCACGACTATGCCAGCGGTACCACCGTTGTGCAAGACGAGTGAGTTTAATTATTGATTTCGTAAATAGCAAAAGCAAGGTTCACTATTGTTGTATATTTACTGCCGATAACAGCAAGACAGATATATGGCAAAAATTGGCATTAATATAGCAACAGGTAGCCTTCAACAGGCCGAAATAATAGTAGGAATTGATCTTGGAACCACCAATAGCTTGGTGGCTATTATTCACCCAGAAAGCAAGCTGCCTGTGGCTTTGAAAGAATTTGATTCCAGCAGCTTGGTTCCAAGTATTGTACATTTTGATTCCTTGGGCAATGCCGCTGTAGGAGAGGAGGCCCGTAATTTTTTAGAGACTGACCCTGCCAATACTATTTTTAGTGCCAAACGATTGATGGGAAAAAGCTACCTAGACCTGAAAAATAATGCCGATTTTTTTACCTATAAAGTAATTGACGACGATGCAGACCGCCTAGTGAAAGTTCAAGTAGGCGACCAGTTTTATTCTCCCATTGACCTGTCCTCTTTTATCTTAAAAGAACTAAAAAATAGGGCAGAGCATATTTTAAAAACACCAGTTACCAAAGCTGTTATTACCGTGCCTGCTTATTTTAACGACGCGCAAAGACAGGCTACTCGTGATGCGGGTAAATTGGCGGGACTAGATGTGTTGCGCATTATTAACGAACCTACTGCCGCCAGCCTTGCCTATGGCATGGGATTGAATAAAGATGAAGAAAAAACAATTGCTGTTTACGATTTAGGTGGTGGCACTTTTGATATTTCAATTCTTAAAATTGCAGGTGGAATTTTTGAAGTACTCAGCACCAATGGCGATACTTATTTAGGCGGGGATGATTTTGATCGTGCTATTATGCAATATTGGTTGCAACAAATTGGCATCGATTTCCATTCTATTAATAACGATAAAGTACAATTACAATCGCTGCGTTTGCTGGCTGAAGCTGCCAAAAAAACACTGAGCACTGAACAAATATTCAGCAGTAAATGGAATGAATACACAGTAAGCATCAACAGCATTACACTCCATGAAATTTTACAACCCTTGGTGAATAAAACCATCAATTGTTGCGCCAAAGCTTTATCAGATGCGGATCTCAGCGTATCCGATATTGAAGCAGTTATTATGGTTGGGGGTAGTACCCGTGTGCCTTTGGTGAAAGAAATGGTAGCAGCATTTTTTCAACAAGAACTGAATTTAAGTGTGAATCCAGATGAAGTAGTGGCTTTGGGCGCGGCCGTACAAGCAGATATTTTAGCTGGCAATAACAAAGATTTTTTACTATTAGATATTACACCTTTGAGCCTTGGTATTGAAACCATGGGGGGACTGATGGATGTACTTATCCCTCGCAATGCAAAGATTCCCAATAAGGCTTCACGGCAGTACACCACCCACAAAGATGGGCAAGGAAATATGCGCATTTCTGTGTTCCAAGGTGAACGTGATTTGGTAAAAGACAATCGAAAACTGGCAGAATTTAATTTCAATGGTATACCCGGCATGCCCGCTGGAATGCCCAAAGTTGAAGTGGGTTTTTTAATTAATGCAGATGGCATACTATCAGTAAGTGCCAAAGAATTACGCAGTGGGGTAGAACAGACTATTGAAGTAAAACCGCAGTATGGATTAACCGATGATGAAGTAGAAAAAATGTTGATGGACAGCATTACCCACGCAAAAGAAGACATGACGATTCGCGCCTTGGTAGAAGCCCGTACCGAAGGAGAACAAATACTGGAAGTAACAGAGAAATTCATTGCAAAAAATACCGCACTGCTTACTCAACAAGAGCTGGTGGAAACAGCAACTGCCATGCAAAATTTACAAATGGCTTTAACACTAGAAGATAAAAACCTCATTCAATCTAAAATTGAAGCATTGAACGATATCAGCAGACCATTTGCCGAGCGAGCAATGGATCAGGCAGTAAGTGGTGCTTTAAAAGGAAAGACGGTCTAATGGTTGAGTTATTAAGTTATTGGGTTATTAAGTTATTGGATCGCTGAACATATTTTCCAATTAAATCAAATTCAATATTTACCACAGTTCCTAATTCAACCTGTTGAATGCTGGTATGGATATAGGTGTACGGTATAATGGCAACCTGGAAGCTATTATTGGTTATATTAAAACAAGTAAGGCTGGTGCCATTCACACTAATAGATCCTTTTTCAATTACCAAAGCTGCAAATTGTTCAGGAAACTCAAAACGGTATTCCCAACTTCCATCTCTATCTGTTTTGTTGGTACAAATAGCCGTACAATCCACATGGCCTTGCACAATATGCCCATCCAACCTGCCATTCATTACCATACATCTTTCAATATTTACTTTAGTGCCCCGTTTCCACTGCGCAAGATTGGTCTTTGAAATGGTTTCTGCTATGGCAGTAACTTGGTGAAGATTTCCTTCAATGGCTTCAACCGTAAGGCATACCCCTTCGTGGGCCAAGCTTTGGTCGACTTTAAGTTCTTGTCCAATTGTTGATCGTATTTGATAGGAATAGTTGCTGCCGTTTTGGGAAATGGCTTCAACCGTACCAATGGTTTCTATGATTCCTGTAAACATTTGGCAAAGGTAGAAAGTTTAATCTTTTTTTTGTGTTTTCCTTCTGCCTCCTTATCTTCGCCGTCCTAAAAACACCTGAGGAGGTATAATAGTTATGTTAATAATAGATTCAAAAGACTGCGAGAACATCGACAAAGCACTGAAAAAGTACAAAAAGAAATTTGAAAAAAGTAAGACTTTGTTGCAATTAAGATCGCGCCAAGCATTTATCAAGCCGTCTGTAGTACGTCGTGGACAAGTGTTGAAGGCCGTTTATAAGCAGCAGATCGCCAGTGGAAAAATAGAGGGATAATTTATCCTTTTTCTTATACTATTAAGTAGTTTGGATTCGTTTTAATTCCGACTACTTTTTTTATGCCCCTATATCAATACCCGCAAATAACTATTTTTCTCAATTACCTCAAATTCGAGCGTAGGTATTCCCAGCATACATTGGTTTCATACGAGACTGACTTGCATCAATTTTTCCAGTTTTTAATAGATCAATATGATGCCCCACCCATTGATCAAATTGGTTCAATGGTTATTAGGACTTGGCTTGCGGGATTGAAAGAGAAAAAAAATAGTTCAAAAACCATCAATCGTAAAATTTCAGCCTTAAAATCTTTTTTTAAATACCAACTAAAATCGGGGGAACTAAAGCAGAGTCCCATGGGGACTATTATTGCACCCAAAGTAAGTAAGCGGTTGCCGATGTATATCGAACAGAAAGACATGGAATCTATGTTCAAGTATATGGAATTTTCAAGCGACTGGCAGGGGAGAACAGAACGCTTGGTACTATTGCTATTTTACAGTACTGGTATGCGTTTGAGCGAATTAGTTCAACTGAAAGAATCCCAATTAGACGCCGTACAAAAGCAGGTTAAAGTAGTGGGTAAGGGCAATAAGGAGCGAATTATTCCGGTGTCGGCAGCACTAATAGAACAGTTGGTGGAATATATCAATCAAAAACCCACAAAAGAAATAGGCATGACCCAATTATTTGTAACGGAGAAAGGCAAACCTTTACAACCGAGATCGGTATACGCCTTTGTAAAAAAGCGACTCTCCGCTGTTACAACCATAGAGAAGAAAAGCCCCCATATTCTTAGGCATAGCTTTGCCACACATTTAATGAACAATGGTGCCGAGCTTAATGCGGTAAAAGCCTTGTTGGGGCATAGTAGTCTCGCTGCTACACAGATCTATACCCATACTACCATTGAAAAACTAAAAGAAGTTTTTAAAAAAGCACATCCCAAAGCTTGATAAAATCGTTAAAAAGGCAATAATTTTTCATTTTTTTGTTTGTCTCTTTTAAATTAATTACTAACTTACTATTCAGATTAATTTTCAACACAGAAATGTTGTTGAGGTTATTTAATAAAATTTATTGTTTCACCCAAAAATGTTGCCAATTATGAACGTTAACATCCAGACAGTCCATTTTGATGCAGATGAAAAACTAATAGAGTTTGTAAACAAAAAACTGAGTAAGTTACCTACCTTCCATGATCAGATTTTGAAGGTGGATGTCTTTTTGAAACTTGATAATATAGTACACAATATTAAAGACAAAATTGCTGAGATTCGGGTGCATATTCCCAAGCATGAATTTTTTGTAAAAGCCTCTTCCAAGTCCTTTGAAGAATCTTTTGAACACGCAATGGAGTCGTTGGTTACTCAAATTAAACGAAAAAAAGAAAAATTAGCCGCCTAATATAGGGCTCCCATCGGGAGCCTTTTTTGTTAAAAGCCTTTAAAAACGCATATTTAAGCCCTTATTCCACCAGTTATTAAGAATATACAAAAGATAGTGGAAAAAAATCATTTCAAAATTTTGCCAAATAAAGATTTCCATTACCTTTGCCATCCCAAAAAATGGGGAAGTTCTTTATTTGCCGAAGTAGCTCAGTTGGTAGAGCAACTGATTTGTAATCAGTAGGTCGCGGGTTCGAGTCCCATCTTCGGCTCTGGAATTGTTGGTAGTTAAAAATTATTAAACTTTAATGATGCCGTATAAGCACAATAAATAGTTAATAACCAATAACTAAATAACCAATAACTCATATTAGTACTGGGCAGATGGCCGAGTGGTTAAAGGCGACAGACTGTAAATCTGTTCACTCACGTGTACGTAGGTTCGAACCCTACTCTGCCCACAAAACACTGAAAAGTGTTCGTTCTTTTACATGGATTCAAGCGGAAGTAGCTCAATTGGTAGAGCGATAGCCTTCCAAGCTATAGGTCGCGAGTTCGACCCTCGTCTTCCGCTCAAAAATAATAAAAGTGAAACTTTATTTTTTATGGTTCACTTTTTATTTTTTGACTTTTACTGAACAAGCCGTTGTAGCTCAGTTGGTAGAGCACTTCCTTGGTAGGGAAGAGGTCGTGAGTTCGATTCTCACTAACGGCTCTTGGGCATAAGTGAAAAGAAGAAACAGTAGAGATTAGGATGTTGAGAAAAGGGGTAACCCTGAAGCTTAACAAAAGAATAGATCAAGCACAAGCATATAAATTTTTTAAAAAACACAATTAAAAACCGATAAAAATGGCAAAAGAGACCTTCAAGAGGGAAAAACCTCACGTAAACGTAGGTACCATTGGTCACGTTGACCATGGTAAAACTACTTTAACCGCTGCAATTACCATGATCCTTGCTAAAAAAGGAATGGGTAACGTAGCTAAAAAATATGATGAAATTGATGGTGCTCCAGAAGAAAGAGAGCGTGGTATTACCATTAATACTGCTCACGTTGAGTATCAAACTGCTAATCGTCACTATGCGCACGTTGACTGTCCCGGTCACGCCGATTATGTGAAAAATATGATTACTGGTGCTGCACAAATGGATGGCGCAATATTAGTTGTTGCTGCTACCGATGGCCCAATGCCACAAACTAGAGAGCATATCCTTTTGGCACGCCAAGTAGGTGTACCTCGTATGGTGGTATTTATGAATAAAGTTGATTTGGTTGACGATCCTGAATTGTTGGAATTGGTTGAAATGGAAATCCGTGAACTGTTGACTAAAAACGGTTTTGATGGTGATAATACCCCAATCATTCAAGGTTCTGCAACTGGCGCATTGTCAGAAGATCCACAATGGGTTGCTAAGGTAGATGAGTTAATGGACGCTGTAGATACTTATATTCCATTGCCTCCTCGCCCTATTGATATGCCTTTCTTGATGTCTGTAGAAGATGTTTTCTCTATCACTGGTCGCGGTACTGTTGCAACTGGTCGTATTGAGCGTGGTATTATTAAAGTGGGTGAAGGTGTTGAAATTGTAGGTTTGATGGATGCTCCATTGGTTTCTACTTGTACTGGTGTTGAAATGTTCAAGAAGTTATTAGATGAAGGTCAAGCTGGTGATAATGCAGGTTTATTACTTCGCGGTATTGAGAAAAAAGATATTCGTCGTGGTATGGTAATTTGTAAGCCAGGTTCTATTACTCCACACACTGATTTCAAAGGTGAAGTGTATGTATTGAGCAAAGAAGAAGGTGGACGTCACACTCCATTCTTCAATAAATATCGTCCTCAATTCTATTTCCGTACTACTGATGTAACTGGTGAAGTTACTTTACCAGAAGGAACTGAAATGGTT
>JANMOT010000042.1:0-169037 GCA_031369485.1 Sphingobacteriia bacterium | reverse complement strand
CGTCAGCCCGGCGGGTGCTGTGTTGTGGATCAAGCGCGGGCACCTGCCCCTGCCCAGTGACTGGGGTTGGATGCGGCAACCGGGGCCTGGCCACCCGGGGCTCGCTGGTAATTCAAAATCTTTAGCACTTAACTTTTCTACCGAAGCAAAGAAAAAAGGATTAAAGGTTAAGTTGATAGGATTAGATCAATATAAGTTACAAGACCTGTATAAAGAAACCCACACATTTATTATTATAAGTACACACGGAGAAGGTGATCCACCCGATACGGCCAAAGCATTCATGAATTTTTTAGGGCAAGAAAATTTATTACTTCCTCAGCTACAATATAGTGTACTGGCATTGGGAGATACTGCCTATCCTTTGTTCTGCAAAGCGGGTGAAGATGTAGATGCGTTACTGGAAAAAGCTGGCGCAAAACGCATGAGTGCCACCGTTAAATGCGATGTAGATTATGAACAATCTGCCAAAGAATGGTTTACAAAAATAATGGATGCTATGCAACCTGCAACACAAGCAGAAGCTGCTCCTACCCCGGAAGTTACCAGTGCGAAATCACACGAACGAAAATATTACAATGGCATCATCAATACCAATATCAACCTCAATGATTTAGGCTCTACCAAAAAAACATTTCATATTGAAATTGGCACCGAAGAAAGTGTAGATTATTTATGCGGTGATTCATTGGCATTAAAACCCGTGAATGAATATTCCATTGTACAGAAAATAATTACGCTTACTGGTGCTGATGCCAATAAAAAAATATCACTCCCAAAAGCTACTGGCAGTATTGAAGATTTATTAAGCAATAACCTTAATATTTTATACCTGAGCAGCAGTACGATCAAAAAATATGCAGCTATTGTTCAAAAAGATATTCCTCCTACTCGCATTGATTTATTGAATTTGCTACAACAATTTCCAGTAAATAATAGTATCCAATTCGAAGAAATATTGGGCATACTATTACCCATGGCGCCTAGGCTGTACTCTATTGCTTCTTCACCTGTTGCGCATGAACAGGAGATTCATTTAACGGTTGCACTTGATACTTTTGAGACTGAAACTGGCGAACAAACTGGCAATTGCAGTAGGTATCTTGGTGAGCTAAAACCAAATACGCCCATTCAATTTTATATTCATAAAAACAACGCATTTAAATTACCACCAGCCGATGCTCCAATGATTATGATTGGACCAGGTACTGGTATTGCGCCATTCAGGGCATTTTTGGCTGAACGAGACTACACTGGAGCTTCTGGTAAAAACTGGCTGTTTATAGGAGAACGTAATTTTAGCAGCGACTTTCTTTACCAAACAGAAATACAACAATACCAAAAAACAAATATACTGCACAAAATAAGTTTCGCTTTTTCAAGAGATCATTCAGCAAAAATTTATGTACAGCATCGTATGTTGGAACAAGCAGCAGAATTGTTTAAATGGATAGAGCAGGGTGCTTATTTATATATAGCAGGTGCCAAACATACCATGAGTGTTGATGTAGAACAAGTATTATTACAAATTATACAGGAACAATCGAAAAGCACAAAAGAAGAAGCCGTACTTTATTTGCAAAAAATAAAGCAAGAGAAACGCTATCAAAAAGATGTTTATTAATTGAATAAAAAGGGTTGCAATGAGTGAAATAAAAAAACTATCACCCGTAGAGCGTATTAAAACCAAAAGCGATGGCTTACGTGGCTCACTAAAAGAAAGTTTAGCTGAACCCATCACTGGTGCGTTATACGACGACGATCAAACCTTAATTAAATTTCATGGTTTATACCAACAAGACGATCGCGACCGCAGAGAAGAACGTTCTTTAAAAAAACTAGAATGGCTTTACTCCTATATGGTACGATTGCGTTTACCAGGTGGGTTTCTATTGCCAAAACAATGGGAGGGTCTGCATGAAATTTCGGATCAATACTCTACAGGAGTTATTAAAGTAACAACGCGACAAACAGTACAATTACATGGCATCATCAAATCGCATATTAAGCCCAGCTTACAACAATTTGATTTATTAAAACTAGATGCCATTGCCGCTTGTGGTGATGTAAACCGGAATGTTATTTGTTCTGCCCATCCCAAACAATCGGCTTTGCATGAAACTATTTTTGCTTACGCAGATAAAATTAGTACGCTGGCACTACCTAAAACAAATGCTTACTATGAAATATGGCTGGACAAAGAAAAAATAGCTTCGTCTGAAACAGAAAAAGATCCCTTATATCAGGATCGGTATTTACCCAGAAAATTTAAAATAGCTATAGCCATTCCACCCAATAACGACAGCGATATTTTTGCCAACGATATAGGCTTGATTGCTATTATTAAAGACAATCAACTAAAGGGCTTTAATATTGCAGCAGGAGGTGGATTGAGCAGCACCCATGGGAATTCAAATACCTATGCGCGATTGGCAACCATGCTTGGTTTTGTTGCAACTGAGGAACAGCTTTTAAAAGCAGTATATGAAATCATCACCATTCAACGTGATTATGGCAATAGAGGCGACCGTAAATTGGCTCGTTTAAAATACACCATTGATACCATGGGTGTAGATGCTTTTAAAAAAGAACTGTCAACCCGTTGTGGTTTTGAATTAGCCGAAGCAGTACCTTATGAATTTACAGAACGAAAAGACTATTATGGGTGGCACCAAAACCATGAAGGAAAATGGTACTATACCCTTTTTATAGAAAATGGAAGAATTACGGATACCGATACCACTGCGCTTAAAACAGCCTGTTATGAAGTGGCAAAAACCGGAAAAGCCAACTATAGATTTACCTGTAACCAGAACCTTATTCTGGCCGATATACTACCCGAAAACAAAGCGACCATTGAAGCAATTCTGGTTCAATATGGAGTGATTATCCATACGAATAATGCCAGTGCCATACGCAAAAATTCAATGGCATGTGTGGCATTCAATACTTGTCCCCTTGCACTAGCAGAAGCACAACGATATTTGCCCACTCTTATAAGTAAAATTGAACCAATTTTAGTAAAATATGGATTACTATCAGAAGAAATTACTATTAGAATGACGGGATGTCCCAATGGTTGCGGAAGGTCTCCTTTGGCAGAGATTGGCTTAATAGGCACTGCCTATGGGTATTATAATTTGCATATAGGGGGCGACAGAAATGGGGAGCGACTGAATAAAGAATATAAACAGCATTTAAATGAAACTCAAATATTAGAAGCGCTGGATCATCTTTTTAGCAACTATGCAAAAGAGCGAAATCCAGCAGAAACATTTGGTAATTTTGTTACAAGACTAAATCTGGTATAATGGATTTTTACGAATCAATATTCAATCAAAAAATAGATTTACTAAAAGCTAATGGTGCTTATCGTTATTTTTTGGAAGTGAATAAAAGTGCACAACATTTTCCTAAATTTTATTTTCAGGATGAGCAACAAGTCCTCAAATCTGCTATCAACTGGTGCAGCAATGATTACCTTGGCATGAGCACGGAAGAAGATGTAATAGCCAAACTAAGTTTTACGGCCTATAAATCAGGTACTGGAAGCGGTGGCACCAGAAATATTTCAGGCACTACTATTCAACATCGGGAATTAGAAGATACCCTAGCTCAATGGCATCAAAAAGAATCGGCACTTATTTTCAATAGTGCTTATCAGGCCAATATTACAGCATTGCAAACCATGGGCAAGCATATTCCATCACTCGTATTTATTTCCGATGAACGAAATCATGCTTCCCTAATTGAAGGCATACGTGCAGCAGGAAATAAAAAAATAATATACCCACATAATTGTATTGTATCAGTAGAAGCTGCGCTTGCAGCATTGCCTTATGACCAGCCAAAAATATTGGTATTTGAAAGCGTTTACTCCATAACAGGTACGGTTGCACCCATCGCTGAATTGATTGCTTTAGCAAAAAAATACAATGCACTTACTTATATTGATGAAGTTCATGCAGTAGGAATGTATGGTAAAAAGGGCGCTGGTATGTTAGAAGCATTGAACCTACAACAAGAAGCAGATATTATTAATGGCACCCTTTCTAAAGCAATAGGTGTTTTTGGTGGGTATATTGCAGCATCTGAAACGGTAGTAGATTTTATCCGGAGCTATGGCAGTGGATTTATTTTTACTACTTCACTCCCACCTGCTATTTGTAGCGCAGCCAATAAAAGTATACAACTAATTCAAGAAAATACGAAGTGGCGACTTGAATTACACCATAACGTAGCATTATTAAGAGCAGCCCTCATTGAAAACAACATCCCCTTTTCTACCAACGAATCTCATATTACCAGTATCAAAGTATCGGGAGCATTGCAATGCAGGCAAGTTGCAAAAGCATTGCTATATGAACAGGGTATTTATTTACAACCCATTAACAATCCTACCGTTCCTATTGGAGAGGAATGTTTACGAATCATCATTACGAGAAAGCATTTACAAAAACATATTTCATATTTGGCATACAGCTTAAAGAAAATTTTATATGGAAAAGATTCGCTTGATAGGCAGGAATTCCCGTCTCTCTATGCTGCAAATGAACCTGGTGAAAAATAAAATAGAAACCAAGTTTCCAGAAACAGAAGTAGAGATTATTACCAAGACTAGTCTCGGCGATCGGCTTCCAGAAATTCCATTACAAACAGTGGAAGGGGTTGACTTTTTTACGCAAGATATTTTCAATAGCCTCCTAAATAAAGAAGCTGATATAGCAGTACACTCTTTAAAAGATATGAGTGCAGCTCATTTTTTTGGTGAAAATAATTTTGCAGTCGTGGATAGAGAATATCAACACGATTGCGCCATTTTTAATCCATCTATTATAGAAAAATTAAAACAAGGAAAAGAAATAGTTGTAGGTACTTGTTCCCCCAGAAGAGAAGAAATGGCGGTTAAATTTCTGCAAAAAGCACTTCCATTTTACGGTACAGAAATACGCATTACCACTAAACCTATTAGAGGCAATATTGATACCCGATTACAAAAATTAGATCAACAACAATACGATGCTATTATTTTAGCCGCTGCTGGCATCAACCGATTATTAAAAAGCAAAACTGATGCACCACTTATACAAGCATTACTATTATATAAAAAAATTATGCTGTTGCCATTAATAGAATGTGTACCAGCTCCTTGTCAAGGTGCTATTGTAACGGAGGCCACTAAAAATCATCCTACCGCTTTATCAATTTTATCCGCCATTAAAGAAGAAAAAATACACCAAGATTGTATAAACGAAAAAAGATTCGCTTCACAATATGGTGTAGGCTGTTTGCAAAAATTTGGAGTAACCACTTTGCCCATTGCTCCATATAATCTGGTTTATGCCGCTGGCAAGAAAAGCGATGAGACCGAATTTGCAAAATGGTTTAACCTACCCATATTAAGGATTTCAAGTGCAGCTCTTTTTAGTAGTACAGATTATATGAGCCGTTTCTTCAATTACACTTATTCAGATCAACCCACCCATTTTTCAACTAATACTATTTTTATTGCAAACTATAAAGCAGTTCATCTTGCAGCAGATATAAGTAGTTTACAACAAAAGCGCATTTGGGTATCGGGTACAAAAACTTGGCTTGAACTTGCAAAAAAAGGTATTTGGGTAGAGGGGTCGGCAGATGCATTTGGCTTAGCATCTTTATTGCCCATTTGGGAAAGCCCTCTTTTTAAAATTAAAAAAGAAGACACAACCATATTAACCAATCGAGCATCAGAAAAAAATTGGCAGTCAAAATCTTGGAATACAGCCGCTAGTTATGAATTAGCCAATCATACAGATGCAGAGATTGCAGAAAAAGTAAAATTTGCAAATTATATTTTCTGGACCAGCTATCGGCAATATGAACAATATAAAAATAGGGTCAATGCAAATGCGCAACACTTATGCTGTTCTGGAGAAACAGCAACCTTATTAAGTACTAATGGAATTGAGCCAATCATTTTTCCCAATATTAAAGCATTTCAGCAATGGAGAATCACCAATACTTTTTAAACCAACGCAGGTTAAGAGCCAGCTCGCATATTCGCGAATTAGCTGCTACTGTAATGCTGAACTATAAGCAATTCATTCAACCTATTTTTGTGGAGGAAGCACTTGCATTACCAAGAAATATAAAGGGACTTCCACATATTCAGGTAGATACTTTAAATACTATTATTGCTACCATACAGCAGGATATTAATGGTGGCATTACTAAGTTTTTATTATTCCCCATTCCATTGGAGAAAAAAATTAATGATTTCAACTACGATTTTGCATCGTTGGTTGTAAATACCATTAAAAATACATTCAAAGAAAAAATTTGGCTCGCACTAGATATTTGTTTGTGCAGTTATACCACACACGGGCATTGTGGCATTTTAAATAAAGCTTCAACGATGGTAGAAAACCACCAATCGGTGCAAGAATTAGCAAAATATGCGCTTAGGCTGGCCGCTGCAGGCGCAGATTGTATTGCACCAAGTGATATGATGGACGGACGAATTGCTGCTATCAGAACCCTTTTAAATCAGCACCATTTTGAGCAGGTAAGCATTATGAGTTATTCAGCTAAATTCAGCTCACAATTCTATGGTCCATTTAGAGACGCTTGTAACTCTACGCCCAATAGTGTTTCATTAAAGGATAGGAAGACTTATCAAATTTCTCCATTTAACCAAACCGATGCCATTGCATCCGCATTGAGAGATAAAGCAGAGGGCGCTGATATAATAATGGTGAAGCCGGCTGCACTTTACACAGATATTATTTCGGCTATAAAAGCAAAAAGCAATGTGGCACTAGCAGCCTATCATGTAAGTGGTGAATACGCATCTATTGAATTAATGCACGAACAACAATTATTAGAAAGGTCTTCCGCCCATATAGAAGTATGGGCAGCTTTAAAACGCAGTGGAGCCGATATTATTATTTCTTATGCTGCGCGCAATGCCAAAGCATGGATTGAAAACCATTTAATGTGAAAAACAATCAACTCTATCCCATTTTTTTGAAACTAGATCAATTATCAGTATTACTGGTAGGTGCAGGTAATGTTGGACTGGAAAAACTTAGTTCGGTATTGGTGAATAGTCCCCAAGCAAATATTATTATTGTTGCTCCATTCGTGAGGCCTGAAATAAAAGAGTTAGCAGCGGCGCATCAAAATTGCATTGTTGAAGAGCGTATTTATTTGCCTGACGACTTACAGAACAAACACTTGGTAATATTAGCAACGGATGATGTGGAATTACACAAACAAATAAAAATACAAGCAGCGGAAATGAAATTGCTTGTAAACGTAGCGGATACGCCAGACTTATGCGACTTTTATTTGGGAAGTATTGTACAGAAGGGCAATTTAAAAATAGCTATATCTACCAATGGCAAATCGCCTACTGCTGCAAAACGAATTAAAGAGGCATTGCAAGTATCGCTTCCCGATGAGCTAGACGATTTGCTGAATAATTTACAAGCTATCCGAAATAAGTTAAAAGGAAATTTTGCTTATAAAGTAGAAGAGATGAATCGTATTACAAAGCCAATGATGGAACACCATTTACAAAAAGAAGAGAAAAGGTGGAAGAAAATTGCGACTTATTCCATTATAGCTTTTGCATTTATGTTGGTGGGTCACTTTATTTTTTCTTATCTTCCTTTAACCGCTATGATGAATGATACCATTAGTTGGTATAAAACTTTAGGGGATAATTTTCATTGGATGGTACTGGCAGGTTTTTTAGCACAAATGGTAGATGGCGCTACCAGTATGGGTTATGGGGTTACCAGTGCCATCGTGTTAATGTCCGCCAATATTCATCCCGCTGCAATCAGTGGCAGTATTCATACAGCAGAAATGTTTGCCAGTGGGGTATCAGGTTACAGTCACTATAAATTCGGCAATGTAAATAAAAAATTATTTAAAGTATTGGTAATACCTGGTGTAATCGGTGCCATCTTAGGTGCGGTATTATTGGTAAAATTTGGAGAAACACATATTGGGTATATTAGGCCCATCATGGCATGTTACACACTTTTTTTAGGAATCAAAATACTTATTGCAGCCTTTGGTAAGCAGTTGGTTCACAAAAAATTTAAGCAACATCGAATATTAGCGGGAGTAGGTGGATTTTTAGATTCATTTGGTGGAGGTGGATGGGGGCCGATTGTAACAGCTACTTTAATTACCAAAAGTAGAACCAGCAAATACATTGTAGGATCGGTGAGTCTCACCGAATTTTTTGTAACCCTTGCCAGTGCATTTACTTTCTTTATATTACTAGGAGTTCAACACTGGCAGACCATTATTGCATTAATTGTAGGAAGTGTAGTAGCCGCACCAATAGCCGCTAGGTTGAATGGAAAGTTGCCCAGAAAAGCATCTTTTGTTTTACTGGGCTTTATCGTAATTGCTTGGAGTGTAAAAATTCTGGTGAGTCTTTTTTAATTAATAAATACGGACACTAAAGATCTCCTTTCTTCAATGCTTCCACTGCAAAATCTGCTGCCCTTGCAGTGAGTGCCATATAGGTAAGGGATGGATTCTGGCATGCAGAGGAAGTCATGCAAGCCCCATCAGTTACAAATACATTTTTACAATCCCAAACTTGATTAAAAGCATTCAGCACCGATGTTTTTGGATCCCTACCCATACGAGCTGCTCCCATTTCATGAATACCGTGGCCCATTGCGTGTCCATTGTCCCAAGTGCGAATATTTTTTATACCAGCTGCCTCTAGCATTGCTTTCATTTCAAGCTTTATATCAACACGCATCTTCAACTCATTTTCTTTTAGTTCGGCATCCATTGAAAGCACTGGTAGTCCCCATTTGTCCTTCACCTTTTTATCGAGGGTGATTTTATTTTCGTGGTAAGGAAGTATCTCACCAAATCCAGTGGTGCCTATTTCCCAAGCGCCTGGTTCTGAAAGCGTTTCTTTTAAATTCATGCCAATACTAAGTTCAGCCACATCTCTACTCCAACCAGTGCGACTTGCACCTCCTTGGTATCCAAATCCGCGCAAATAATCTCGTTTATCGTTTCCAATATTGGCAAATCGGGGAATATAAAAACCATTGGCACGGCGACCGTAATAATATTTATCTAAGTATCCGTCTGCATCCCCAGCAGCACCTAAATTATAATGATGATCCATAATATTATGTCCCAGTTCTCCACTGCTGCTGCCTAGTCCTTCTGGCCAAATATCGGTGGCTGAATTCATGAGTATCCAAGCTGAATTTAGGGTAGATGCGTTTAAGAAAACAATCTTACTAAAATATTCATAGGTCTGATTGGTTTCGGAGTCTAATACTTCTACTCCTTTTGCTTTTTTAGAGTCCTTATCGTAGATTATTTTCGTGACGATGGAAAAGGGCCGCACTGTTAAATTACCAGTTGCTTGGGCAGCTGGTAATGTGGAAGATTGGGTACTAAAATAACCACCGAAAGGGCAACCCTCCCAACAACGGTTTCTGAATTGGCATTGAGTTCTTCCTGCTATAGGAGCCGTTAAATTGGCCACTCTTCCAATGATTAAGTGACGGCTACCTTTATAGTGTGCTTTGATTCTTGCTGCTACGTCTTTCTCCACAATATTTAAATCCATAGGAGGTAAGAACTGTCCATCGGGTAAATTAGGGATGCCTTCAATAGAGCCACTGATACCAGCAAACTTTTCAACGTAATCATACCAAGGAGCAATATCATTATAACGAATAGGCCAGTCAACTCCGTGCCCATCTTTTGCATTGGCTTCAAAATCCATTTCACTCAGGCGATAGCTTTGTCTGCCCCATAAAAGCGAGCGTCCGCCCATGCGATAACTTCTCCACCAAATAAATGGCTTGACTTCTGTATAGGGACAATCTTTTTCATTAGCCCATGCATCCATCACCGATTCGTGACCAGCCCATCCCCTATGGATTACAGGATAATCTTTTTTCTGTTCTTGTGTGGTTCTACCTCTATGGGTGAATTCCCAAGGCTCTTTGGTGCCAGCGCTATAATCCTTAATATGTTCATGCGGCTCTCCTCGTTCTAGTAATAAAACTTTGAGACCTTTTTCAGTCAACTCTTTAATGGCCCAGCCACCACTAATTCCTGAACCAACTACAATGGCATCGTAACGATTATTTTCTGACATACGTATATTATATTATGCACTAAGCATGCTTTTTATAGTCTTTTCTTTTTACTATATAAATTAAGATAAATATTACCACCAATATAGCGGGCATAATGGCGACTTTTGTAAAAGTACTAGCACCTGCAATAGCATCTGCCTGAAGTGCATCAATATTAGTAGCCAATGCAGCTTCTTTAAACCCATCGTACCATTTACCCATATATGGAATAATTAAAGAGACGGAAAACATGCCTGCACCACCCATTAAAGAAAGCCCTAATGCACCGGTATTGGGTAAATATTCGGCGACAAAACCCAGCATGGTAGGCCAGAAAAAACAAATTCCCGCAGCAAATACAAACGCTGCCCCAAAAGCTGCATACCCAGTGGTTACACTCAACAAAAGTAAACCGATTCCAGCTAGTACCGAAGATATAATCAACATACCATTGGGATTGAATTTATGAACAAATGCACCTGCATAAGAGCGACCAACCGCCATTAATCCACTAATAAATACCAATACCAAAATACCCGATACGCCAGCGCCTTGTAATAAAGCACTCAACCACTGATTGGTACCTAATTCGGTTGCTGCAGTTAAAAACATACAAACAACCATGATTAGGAATAAAGGGCTCAAGCAGGCTTTAAACATTTGTGCAGTACTTACGCCACGAGTTGTATTTTCAGTTTTAGGGAAGTCTAGTTTTAAAAATAAATATCCATAAATAGCAGCAGGTATAAACAGAAGGGCCACCAATAAATGCCAATCAAGCCCCATTTTTTCAATGATGAAATAAGAAAGCAATCCACCAATTACAATGCCGCCAGGAAACCATACATGAAAGCGATTCAGCATAGTAGTTTTGTTTTCTGGATAAAGCGCAACAGTAAGTGGATTACAAGCTGCTTCAACCATTCCATTACCAATACCAATACAGAGCGTACCCACAAAAAGCATGGTACCTGTACCCGCAGTGAGGTAAATAATTACGCCAGCTACATGGCCTATAAAGGCAATGATTAATAATTTTTTCATGCCAATAAAATCGCAAAGAGGCCCACCAAAAATCATGGCTAGCGTAAACCCATAAAAGGCGGGGCTAAAAATCCAGCCCATTTCTTCTTTGGTAAGGTGAAACTGTTCACTCCATATACCTTCTAAGCCCGCTCTTAAGGCAAAAGTCATGGATGTAAAAATAAGCGCAATTCGGCTGGCAAGAAATAGCTTGTCTCTTTGAATGGTTTGCATAAAATGAATGGGAATAAATTGTGATTTAATTATAATGGCAACTACTTATAATTTGAAGTTAGTGATTTGTAGTGAAATCAATCAAAAATTTCTAGTAATTGCGTGCATAATCAACCATGCCAGTAAATAAGCAGCACCACAAATTAAAAACATGATAAAATATCCCGTTGGGAGTTCACCGAGCGATTTATAATGATCAAATAAAACGCCCGCCAATCTTGCTACTCCAATACCACCAAGCGCACCAGCCATTCCGCCAATACCAGTTACCGAAGCGACTGCATTTTTGGGGAACCGATCAGAAACTGTGGTGAAAATATTAGCACTCCATGCAGCATGTGCAGCAGCCGCAAATCCAATAACCACTACCGCTAACCACATATTAATACTTCCCAACCTCTGTGCAAATACAACAGGTACTGCACAACATGCATAAATTAACATACAAGTTTTTCTGGCTCGAGCAACTGTAAAGCCCTTTTCAATCAATAACAATGGAAGGGTGCCGCCCATAATACTTCCAATACTTGAAATGGTATAAACCAATGCCACAGGCAACACAATAGCCGTTCCAATCATATTGTACTCTGCTTTTAAAAAAGCGGGCAACCAGAATAGATAAAACCACCAAATAGGGTCGGTCAAAAATTTGCCAATTACAAAAGCCCAAGTATGCCTTATTTTTAACAGTTGAATCCAAGATAATTTTTCAGAAGATCCTTCCTCGCTTATTTTACCTATTACTTCATCTTCAAGGGCATCACTATGAATATAATCGTACTCGGCTTTACTCAATCGTTGTTGCTTTGCTGGAATTTCATAGAAATAAAACCAGAGTATTAACCAAACAAACCCGATCGCTCCAGTAATAATAAATGCCCATTGCCATCCCCATATTTCTGCGATAAGCGGCACCGTAAGCGGTGCAATAATAGCCCCTACATTAGCACCCGAATTAAAAATACCCGTTGCCAATGCTCTTTCTTTTTTGGGGAACCATTCTGCCACCGTTTTAATGGCAGCCGGAAAATTACCCGCTTCTGTAATGCCCAAAGCAGACCTGGCAATAAAGAACCCACTGGTAGATTTAACCAAAGCGTGGGCAATAGCTGCCAAGCTCCAAGTGAATATAGAAAGGGCATACCCAAGTTTAGTGCCGAGTTTATCAACCAATCTACCCACACCCAGCATACCAATTGCATAGGATAATTGAAAAGCTATCACAATATTTGAGTAGTCGGATTCTGACCAGTCGAACTCTTTTTCTAGGGTTGATTTTAACAAACTAATTACCGCCCTATCTAAATAATTAATGGTTGTAGCAAAAAAAATAAGGGCGCAAATAGTCCACCGATACTTTCCTATTTTATGGTTCATATATTTTATTGAATCATTGATGAAAATTATTATTTCACTGCTCTAATCTCTTGCACCAAGCGCATGGCTTCTTTTACATTTATTTCCAATGTGGTGAAATTCTTGTACTTTACTATATCAGCCGTAATTAATTTACTGCCCATTCCTACTGCTGCCACACCTGCATTGAACCATGTTTTTAAATTTTTTTCTGTAGCATCCACTCCACCAGTTACCATAAAAGACAACCCTGGAAATAAGGGTAATATTGCTTTTACATAGTCTGCACCCAATACATCGCCTGGAAATAATTTAATCAACTCATAACCAGCTTGATGAGCCGTATGAATTTCTTTGGGCGTCATACAGCCTGGAATCCAAAGCATTTTATTTAAATAAGCCGCATCGCTTATATCAACATCAAAAAAAGGACTCACTAAAAAATCCGCACCTGCATTGGTAAAAATATTTACTTCAGCCCCAGACTTAATAGTACCCACCCCCAATTTAAGTTCGGGCATATTACTATTCCTTTCTGCTACTAAAAACTCAAAATTCTTCAACGCTTGCTTGCCCCTATTGGTAAACTCAATACTTCTAATACCTGCTTTGTAAAGGGCTTTGGCAATATTTACGCAGACTACCATATCATCGTGGTAATACAAAGGCAATATTCCAACTCGTTTAATTTCTGCTATCAACAATTCATTTCTTTCCATATTATAATCGTTCTAATATTTGTTCAATCGTTTGTGTGGTAGCATCGCCCAGTTCTTGTAATTTACCAAAAGCAGCAGATGCAGCAAAATCAATCATAATTTGCGGATTATGAGCTTGATAAAGTCCATAAATTAAACCCGCCATAAAACAATCCCCACTCCCAATTTTCCCCAATGCAGTATCGCAATAAAATTCTTTAGAACAATACAACTTGTTTTGATGAAAAAGCGTAGCGTAATAATTAATCGTATTTTGATCAAACCGAAAAGTATGGGCCACCGTTTTACACTTCGAAAATTGCTGCATGATGAAAAGTGAACTGGCCCAAGCATATTCTTGATAAGATTCTTTGCGATGGATCATTTCTGGCTCAAGCGGCATCCCCAGCAAGCTATTGGCAGACCATATATTTCCCATCACCACATCACAATAGTCCACCAATGCGGGCATGATTGCTGTGGGCTGCTTTCCATACTGCCAAAGCTTGGAGCGGTAATTTAAATCGACCGATATTTTAATTCCTTTTTTGGATGCTGCCTGCAATGCTTCTTTGCAAAGGTCTGCTGTATATTGACTAAGAGCGGGACTAATAGCACTAAAATGAAACCAACCAATATTTTCAAATACCTCGTCCCAGTCAATTTCGCCCGGCTTTAGTTGCGCAAATGAAGATCCTGATCGGTCGTATACCACACTGGTATTTTTTAAATCACTTCCTTGTTGTAAATAATAAATACCCATTCTGTCGCCAGAAATATCAACCTTCGATACATCAATTCCTTTATTGCTCAAACCGTGTAAAATATGGTCGGTCATAAAATTCGCTGGCAATGCTGTGCAATAACTTACAGGCAAATTCCAATTCGCCAGTGCGGTTGCTACATTTAATTCTGCACCACCTATATAAGCGGGCATTTTATTTTGCAGCTGCCAGTCCCCATTTAAATCTGGAGAAAGCCTCAACAATAATTCACCAAAACAAAGTATTTTGCTCATGCTAGAAATTGAAATATGATTTTGCGTTATTGTAACATATATCCTGCACCATTTTCCCAATCCATAAAAAATCTGCCGGCAACTCCCCTTTTTCTATTTCCGTACCTAGAATATTACAAAGAATTCTCCTAAAATATTCGTGGCGTGGATAGGAAAGAAAACTTCTTGAATCGGTGAGCATGCCCACAAAGCGACTCAACAATCCCATATTACTCAACGCATTTATTTGTTTTGTCATTCCATCTTTCTGGTCTAAGAACCACCAAGCCGAGCCCCACTGTATTTTACCCGCAATGCTGCCATCGTTAAAATTACCAATCATGGTAGCCATCACTTCATTATCGGCAGGGTTTAAATTGTACAGAATTGTTTGCGCTAATTGGTCGTTCGCATCTAGTCTATTTAAAAATTTGGCCAATGCTTTGGCCTGCGAAAAATCCCCAATAGAATCCCATCCAGTATCGGCACCCAATTGTTTCAACATGCGACTATTATTGTTCCTCAGAGCACCCAAATGATATTGTTGAACCCATTTTTTACTATGGTCCCATTCAGCAAAATAAACCAGCATAGCCGACTTGAATTGGTGTATTTCATTGGCATCTAGTTCAAAGCCACTACGAATTTTATGGAAGCAGTTTTTTATTTCAGCATCGGTATAATCTGCTGCGTATATTTCTTCCAGTCCATGATCGGATAAGCGGCAACCAGCTTGGTGAAAAAAATCATGTCGACTCTTTAGCGCAAGTACGTAATCTTCAAAATGATTAATAGCAATATTGGTAACAGATTCTAATTTTTCTAAATAGGCATTAAAAGTTTTAGCGTCTCCCACTTCCATAGCTTTGTCCGGTCTAAATGCGGGTAATACTTTTATTTCAAAGCAATCTTCCTTTATTTTTTTATGATATTCCAATGAATCGGTGGGATCATCGGTGGTACAAAGGGTTTCCACCTTTCTGCTGCGCAATAAATTACGCACCGAAAAATCGGGGCTATGCAATTGAGCAGAACAAGTTTCATAAATTTTTGTTGCTGAATTTTCATTGAGTATTTCCATAATGCCAAAATAACGCTGGAGTTCTAGGTGAGTCCAGTGGTACAAAGGATTGCGCATGGTATAAGGAACAGTAGCAGCCCATTTGCTAAACTTATCCATATCAGATTTATTGCCCGTACAATAAGCTTCATCAACCCCATTGGTGCGCATGGCCCTCCATTTGTAATGGTCTCCATACAACCAAGCCTGGGTAAGATTTTCAAATTGAATATCATCGGCAATTTGCTGAGGTGGCAGGTGATTGTGGTAATCAATAATGGGCATTGATTGGGCAAAATCGTGGTACAAGCGTTCAGCCGATTTGTTGTTCAATAAAAAATGATCGTCCAAAAAAGTTTTCATAAGTTAATGACTAATTTTTTAATCCAGCGCATTTGTCCAATGCAGCAAGTATTCCATGGGTTTGAATCAAAAATATATTACTTACAACAGCATCGTTAAAACCATTCAGCACCGTTAAATCAGTGCCCCACAAATGGGTGTTTTGCAATATGGTTGGTACAAAATTTTCGGTACTCCATTCCTCCCAGCTTTTGTGAAACAAAGCAGCCTGATCATCCTGAATGATATAACTAATTTGCTCATGCTTACCCATATATTCACCCGCTGTATTTTTAGTAGATTTCATATACAGCAGAAAAGCAGCAAAGCCAAGTGCCATATAAGGTGGAACTTGATTGGTTTGTGCATAGTGCTTTAAGAGCAAAGGAATATTTCGGGTCTTCATTTTCAGGCTGCATTGTGTTGCAATACTTTGCCACTTGTGCTCAATAAATGGATTTTTAAATCTGTCTAATACATTGGCAGAAAAATTCATTGCTTCATCAATAGTTATGCTATCAGATATAATTGTTGATAATATTTCTGAAGCGAGTAGATTGGAAATAAAATGATAGAATTTTTCATGGTTCATGGCTTCTTTAACGGTTTTAAAACCAGCAAGTATGGCCAATGAACAGCTAAAGGTATGAGGTGAATTAAGCAGATGTAATTTTAACTCACGGTATTTTTGTATATCATTAGCAATTGTAATACCGTTGTTGGCCTTGCCGAAAGAAAGTATTTCTCTTGTGTTATTGGAAACCGTTTCAATGGCCCAAAATCCGTAAAGTTCGGAGCTAATCATTAAGTTATCTTCATAGCCCAATTCCAGTTCCATGGCAGCTTTATCCACAAGTGATAAACTGCCAGGTACGATTCGGTCGACCAGTGAATTGCAAAAATCATTTTTATGAATGAGCCAATCTATAAAAGATTCATCTAGTTGATGTTGTATGGCAAGTGCTTGTACAATGGCTTTGAGAATTTTTCCATTATCACTGATTAATTCAGTGGGAATAATCACCATTCCGCTTTCACTACTGCCATTAAAATATAGATATCGTGCAAATAAAAAAGCGAGTAGTTTGGCAGGAAAAGAAATAGGAGGATTGGCATCAATAGCGTCGTTGTTCACCAATACAATACCCGCTTCGGTGGTATTGGAAATAATAATCTGCATAGCAGGATTCTGCGCGCATTTCAAAATTTCATTCCATTCATCATTTGCCGATAATACCCTACTGATTGAAGCATTGATAATGGTTTGGCTGATCAGTTTATCTTCTTTAACTCCCCTTATAATATGTGTATATAAATTGTGTTGTTCAGCATAAGCATCTACCCCACCTTGGGTGGTAGACTTTACCACTACAATTCGGCCATTAAACACCCCTTGTTTATTGGCATGGTCTATAAAATAATTGGGAAGACCGCGTAACAGAACGCCAGTACCAAATGCCAATACTTTTTCTGGAAGCGAGTTTAAATCTGGATTATGACTGCTGTTGAATTTATATAAGATGGTTTTGCGTACTGTTGTAGTTGACACACTCATAGAAGACTTTCTTAAATGCAAGGCTTGAAGACCTGCTGCTTAAAATAAAAGTTTGAAGGTAAATTCCAAGATAACGATAAACCTATACTTAAAGCCACAATGCTTATACTTTTTTACAAAGCGTATCATTAAAAACCGCTTATGATAGCATGCTCGTGTTATTTGAATTAGTTAGGGTGGTGGCATTATTTTCTAGGTATATTCCGCTTGATTAATTTTAATTCTACAAATCCAATACCGCTTTTATCACCCGGGAGAAATCCTTTGTCTTTTCGCGCATCGGGTACTCCATAGTATCCAGTAAAGAACATTGTATAAATGCCATTGCCCTCATTAATTAAGCCTAGAGGTGTTCGCACTCCACCAGTTATCCAATGTTTATTTTTTAAATCTTGTACTACTATCCCTTCTCCTTTTGTCCAGTTAATCCCATCATTTGAATACGTTACCCCAACATCATCATAAGGATTATGACCATCATAAACTGCTGCATAGGTTCCATCTGGTAATGGGGTAACAATTACCAATTCCTGAAAGAGATCCTTTGGTTCAATGATTTTCCCTGGCACTAAGCCAGTTCTTTTCCAAGGGCCCGATAATTTGGGGGCTGAACACAGTCCTACTAGCCAAGTGCGAGGCGAAGTAAAAGCATCCCCGCTATTAAAAAAGGCATACCATTTTTTCCCAACTTGAAATGGTGTAAATGTATAATCACCGAATGTACCTTCCCAAACTCCAGCATCTTTATCAGTTTGTTTTAAAATAATTTGTTCGTCGCGATAAGGACCTCCAATACCATTAATTCCTGCTACTGTAGATATTGATTGCCAAACAACCCCGTATAGATTCGCGGAAAATCCTAAAGAATCAATTTTATCGGGGTAAGGGTAGCCACCATAAAACATCCGCCAAACATTATCAAGTGTATCAAAAATCGGATAAGGATTCCAAATGGCAGATTTATATTTATCTTTTATTTGGTAGGAGGACTTAGCAATGGTGCTAATGCGAGTCCAGTTTAATCGATCTGAACTTTTCCAATGTCCAAATTGCATATTAATCCAATAAGGTTTGCCGCACATTTCTGAAGTGAAAATATGGTATTCTCCATTCACTTTTACTGCTCTCCCAGATTCAAATCCAAATGCAATATCTTCTGCACCTTTCGATTCAACATCTATTACTGCTTTATCAGAATATTTAACTACTTGGAATTTCCATTTGGGAATATACTGAGCAATTGTATTGTAAGCAATTAGTTGAAGTGAAATCAAGATCCAATATTTCATATTTTTATATATTACTTTACAATAATTAACTTGAAGATATGAAAAAAAAGGGATGCCCCCTTTGAACAGAAATCAATATTTCACTGCTTGTCGCGCAAACAATAACCAACGGCCTTTTTTAAATTGATATACTAACAGTATTTTTAATTTCACCGTCCCCGCTATTCCCCCATCATTGGTGGTAGCAGCTAATTGATGCCTCACAATGGCTAGCTTACCACTGATATCAATGGTTTGATTGCTAAGTTCTATCGAGAGAAAATCTGATTTACCACTCACAATTTTATCTATGAATGATTGTTTCCCTTCCACAAAACCATTGGAGTGTCCATAACTTAATTCATCTACAACAAGTATTGACAAGGAATCTGCATTTGCTCCAATCATTGCAAGGCGCAATTGTTCAACCGCAGTTGCTACTGACTGGGCATTCTTTTGTTGAGCTTTCAAGGAGCTTATGGCAATAAAGCAAGATAAAAAAAGAAAAAAAGTTCGCATATTGTTATTTAATTTGATTAATGGCAACTGGATCCATATCGGTAAATTCTTTGTTTTCGCCAGCCATACCCCAAATAAATCCATAGTTGGCAGTGCCAACCCCAAAGTGCATGCTCCAAGGTGGGGAAATAACAGCTTCTTCATTGCCCACTACCAAATGTTTGGTTTGTTGAGGCTCTCCCATAAAATGCATCACCCGATGATTTTCGGGTACGTTAAAATAAAAATATACTTCCATCCTTCTTGTATGGGTATGTGGCGGCACAGAGTTCCAAACACTACCATCTTCCAACACCGTAATACCCATCACCAGTTGACAGCTTGCTATACCATCATTGTGAATATACTTGTACAATTTTCTGCAATTGGCTGTGCTTACCTCACCTAGTTCCAGCGGTGTAATTTGTTCTTTGGTAACCAGTGTATTGGGATAAGTATGATGAGCCAGGGTTGATAACAAATAAAATTTTGCAGGATTAAGTGGATCTTCACTGGAAAACAAAACAACTTCTGTACCCTTACCCAAGTATAGGCAATCTAATTGATCTAGTTCAAATGCAATATTATCTGCCAATACCGTACCCTTACCTCCAATATTAATAATGCCCAGCTCCCTTCTTTCTAAAAAATAATTTGCTTTTAGTTCAACTTCATTGTGTAGTACTATGGGTTGCTCCGTAGGAACAACGGTTCCAATAATCATGCGGTCGTAATGCGAATAAACCAGCTTAATATTACCAGGCTGCATCAGTTGATCCACCAAAAAATTACTGCGCAGTGCGGCCGCATTCATAAAAGCGGTTTCAGCAGGACTGTTGTGAAAACGTATTTGCATTTGATCAATCTTTGAGTTAAAAATTATCGGGCCATCCAGCCACCATCAACAAATAATATGGTTCCATTTACGTAATTAGACGCATCAGAGGCGAGGAAAACAATGGGACCTTTAAAATCATCGGGTATGCCCCATCGGCCAATCGGTATGCGTTCTAAAATAGTTTTATTTCTTTCAGGGTCCTCTCTCAGTGCTTGGGTATTATTGGTGGCAATATAACCGGGCGCTATCCCATTCACGCAAATGCCTTTGCTGCCCCACTCATTTCCAAAAGCCCTCACCAATCCTGCAACAGCAGATTTTGATGCAGTGTAAGATGAAACATTCACACCACCTTGAAAGCTGAGCAATGAGCAAGTAAAAATAATTTTACCCCCCCCTTGTTCAATCATAGTTTTGGCAAATTCACGGGCTATAATAAACTGTGCATCTATATTTATGCTCATTACTTTATCCCAATATTCGTCTGGGTGTTCGGCGGCGGGCTTGCGAAGAATGATGCCCGCATTGTTTAATAGTATATCGATATTACGATGAGTTGCTTTTACTTCTTTAATAAATGCATACAACGCGACCCGATCTCCAATATCAACTTGGTAATAAGTGAATATTCTACCCGTTGCTTCTACTGCTTTTTTTATTTCCACACAATCTGCGGAAGAAGACGCGCCAATAATATCAGCTCCCGCTTCAGCAAGCGCTATGGCCATACTCATACCTATCCCTTTGTTACAGCCAGTTACCAACGCTGTTTTTCCTGTTAAATTAAATAATTTATTTGAGTGCATTCGTAAAATTAAAAATGATGAAAATTTACTTACCAATCAACCATTTTACCAAGTCTTCGGCAGCTTTATAGTTTTGAAATTCTTGGGGCAATCTTCTATTATCAATGTATTCATTGTAAAACCAAGGATCACCCACTGCAAATACCCTTCCCTTACCAACTTTGGCAGTCGCCATAATAATATCGCCTTTTGTGTTGGTATAATGCGCTTTTGCGGGCGGACTTAATTTTAAAGATGACAATTCTTTGATATAAATCTTTTGGGCTGTTTTAAAAATTGCATCATTTGAGGGAATATATAATGCCGCAGATTCGTAGTGATAGCCTACCACATTATTCAGACTGTTTTCAATAAATTGAATGCCAAATTTATGTGCTAGTATATTGGTATGCGTAAAATCGGCTTTGGCAGAATCGTTCATCAGTAACACTAAAGTTCCGCCACTTTTCACCCAGTCATAAATAGTATTGGCATGCTTTTGATTGATGAAGTTGGGATATGCTGTCTCCACTTTAGTATCTGGATCTACCACAATATAAATATCTGCTTGCTTTAAATTTTGCTTGGTAGGCACCACAGATAAGTGTTTTATATTAGCGCCATACCTAGTGAAGATTGCAGCAAATTCAGAAAATCCACTATCGGCAGTATCTGAAATGGTATAATGAAATGCTTCTTTTTGAGATGCAGCATTAACCCGATATTCATTGTTAAAATAATGATCGAGCAATATATTTTTATGCTTCCCTAAAGTATCGCTTATGGTATTACTCCGTACCGTATTGCTAAATATTAAAAGTGATAGCAATGAAAATATATTTTTTAAAAGAATACGCATTGATACTATTTTATTTAGTTAGTAGTCTATTAGGCTATAAATTTAGTACTTAAAAAATTAGAACTATTCGATTCTACTATAGAATTCATTAATTTATTATTTTGATCGTTTATTAACTCCACAAACGCTTCAATAGTTCATCGGTATAGTCTTCTATAAAAAAAAGAATATTGTTGTAGGCCTCAAAATCTTCTTTTGAATGCATGGTGGTGAGTACCACACAAGGCATTCCTGCTCGGGCTGCGGCTTCTACCCCTTTAGGTGCGTCTTCAAAAACTACACAATCTGCTGGTGACACTCCCAGCAATGCTGCTCCTTGTAAAAAAGTTTCTGGATCGGGCTTGCTCACTACTACATCGGATGCACTTACAATGGCTCCAAAATATTGCCGAATATTTAATCCATCCAACACAAAATCTATATTAAAAGGAATAGCAGCCGAGCCTATTGCCATTTTAATTTGGTGCTGCTGGGCTTTTTTTAAAAAATACTCCGCCCCCGCTATGCAAGCCAAATGGGGCAGAAACGCTTGTTGGTAACTGCGCTCTTTTTTCATTTCCAATAAGGCTATTTCTGATTCCGTAAAATGTTTTTCACCAAATATACGAACCAGTAATTCTGAATTCTTTCCATACATCTGCTCTTTTACCTGTTCCGCCGATAACCCTGCATTTAACTCATTATTCAATATATGGAACCACGCATCAGCATGGTAGGCCATATCATCTACTAAGGTTCCATTTAAATCAAACAAAAAAGCTTTTGGTTGGAGCATAATAATTTTTATAGAAGTATCAATATCAACTCACTTCATCTAACAAATAAAACAATGATTGGTAATTTTTTCCCGTTGCTTCACTAAGCGACATTTCACAGGTTTTAGCGGATGCATAATATCCATCGTATTTTTTTTCATTCACTTCCATAGCTTCTGCTTGGGTAGCTGATGCTGTTAATCCTGGATAATAAAATCCCCTATCACCCGCCATACCACAGCATCCTGCCTGTATTGGTATGGTATATTCAATAGCACAACTATCCGCAATTCTTTTCAGTTTGTCCTGCCATCCCAACTTATAAACGCTACAAACAGGATGCAATACAATTTGCTGTTTGGGCTGAAGAACAGCTAGTCTAGGTAAAATTTTATCGGCTATAAAATCAATGGAATCGTGAATTTTTAATTGATCAAATTTCTGTTGATTGTCTGCCGTTAAATAACTACGAACCCCAAAAATAGTCTGGGTACAAGAAGTAAAATCTACCAACACTGGCAATTCCCCATGATTAGTCCACCCCCATAATTTTTCTACCAATTGATTGGCTGCATTTTGATGGGCTTCCGCAAAACCTTTAGAAGAAAATGGCTGTCCACAACAATTACCTTCTATATCGGTAGGAATAAATAGTTGCATTCCCGCTTTTTTTGCCACCGATAAAACCACTTCTGGTAATGAAGCTTTTTTTTGTTGATCGGCTCCCATTATTCTAGTGATACAGGATACAAAATATACGGCATCTATAGTGCCATTATTATTTGTAATAGGCATTTTAACAGGGCCAGTAAGCGACTTCATCCAGACTGGCATTGCAGGAAGTATTTTTTTTATACTGCTGGTGATGCGGTGCATGGTTTGGGAGCCAAAACAGCGATTCACGAAGTTGCCAGCGTTCAATCCAAATTTCAAAAACGCTTCTACCGCACCAAAATTTTTCGACACCCATGCTGCTATTTTATTGGCACGCACAGAATGATTTTCTCTTCTCAACCGTTTTACCAAATCTCCAGTATTAATAGCAACGGGACAATCAGTGGCACACATTCCATCTACCGCGCAAGTATCCAGTCCTGCATACTGGTATTGCTGCAATAATATTTTTTTATCTTTCAAATTATTTTCTTCCGTTAATCGCTGTATTGCCCTGCGTATAACAATTCGCTGCCGCGGCGTCATGGTAAAATCTTTACTGGGGCATCGGTTTTCGCAGTAACCACATTCAATACATTTGTCCACTTCAGATTCTACAATGGGCAAAGTTTTGAGGTTGGTAATATGACAATTTGCATCACTATTCAACAACACACCAGGATTAAGTATCCCATCTGGATCAACTGCATTTTTAAGTGCTTGCATTATTTCATACGCATCGGCTCCCCACTCATCTTTTACAAAAGGCGCTATTTGTCTTCCCGTTCCATGCTCGCCTTTTAAAGAGCCATTGTATTTCTCAATTACCAGTACGGCTAATTCTTTTGCAAACAAATTAAAAGATTCAACTGCATTTGAACTGCTCATAGATTGAGACATTACAAAATGTAAGTTCCCCTCTTTGGCGTGACCAAAAATAATGCTGTTATCATATCCATGATTCAGCATCAACTGTTGTATGTCTAATACTCCTTCACCCAAACGCTCAATGGGCAACGCTATATCTTCTAGTAATACAGTAGTCCCTTGTTTTCTAGCAGCAGCCACAGAAGGATACATGCCTTTTCGCAGTTTCCACAAAGCTGCTTGTTGTTTTGCATCGGTAGTAAATACCAATGGATGCAATAATTCCAGCGCATGAAGTGCGGTGGCAGCATCATTGTATTTTTGTGTTAAAATAGCAGCCGTAGCTGCATGATATTCTACCAAAATAGCAGTAGCTTGTAAGGGTAGACTTGTTAATAACTCAGGTGCATCTGCTTGCAGTTCTATAGAACGAAGGGCAGCACGATCCATCAACTCCAATGTTTCTGCACCCGATGCTTTTAAGGCTGGGATGGCATTACAAGCTGTTAATGGATTTTCAAAATAAAGTAACCCGGTAATTTTAAACGCATTATCTGGTAGTGTTTTGAGAACGGCTTCTTCTATAAATGCCAATGTGCCTTCTGCACCAATTAATAAATGTGCAAGTATATCTAGTGGATGTTTAAAATCTACCAACGCATTCAATCCATAACCTACGGTATTTTTAAGCTGGTATTTTTCTTTTATTTTAGCCACTAATGCTGTATTGGCTAATAATTGTTGTTGCAACTGTAGTAAACGCTGAAAGAGTTGGGCAGACTCAGTTTCAAACCGTTGATAGTCGCCTTGATTCTCTGTATTATATCGGCTTCCATCGGGTAATATGAATTTAATAAACTCAAGGGTATGATAAGAATTATATTTTACGCCACAACACATTCCACTGGAATTATTCGAGAGAATACCACCCATCATGGCCGCATTGATAGAAGCAGGATCGGGGCCAATCTTACGCTGGTATTTTTTAAGTTGATGATTTACTTGTGCGGCAATAATACCTGGCTGAACCCTTACAAAATCGCCATTGGATTCTACTACTGCTTTGCGCCAATATTTACTGAGGTCTACCAATATACCGTCGGTAATAGACTGACCAGAAAGGCTTGTTCCTCCTGTTCGGAAAACGATGGGTATTGAATAGGCTTTAGCAATTCCAAAAAGCCCTTTTATTTCTTCTACAGTAGCAGGTTGAACCACTATTTTAGGAAGTAGATAATAAAAACTTGCATCAGGAGCAAAAGCATATCTATCTAATAAACTATCTTTTATTTGATGCGCTGGCAATACTTTTTCTACCGCTTCTAAAAAAGGAATCATGAAGTATAGATATTATAAATAGATGAGTTTCAAAACCATGTATCAACCTGCACAAACTACTGAACCATTGTATTTTCGGTAAAGCCTACTTGTTCAATTTCTACACGAACAAAATCACCTGGTTTCATCCAATTTTTTTCTTGCATTCCTAAAATCACACCAAAAGGAGTACCTGTGAGTATAAGATCCCCTGGCAAAAGGGTCATATGATTAGATAGATCTTCAATGATTTCTGCGACAGAAAAAATCATATCGGCTGTATTTGAATGTTGGCGAAGCTCTCCATTCATCCAACATTTAAGATCAAGCACTTGTGGATCAAGCAGCTCGTCTGCGGTTACCACATATTTTCCCAAGGGCAGAAATTGATCCAAGCTTTTGCCCAATAGCCATTGACTGCTTCTGAATTGTAAATCGCGGCATGAAAGATCATTAGAAACACAATAACCCAACACGTGACTCAATGCATTTTCTTTTGTAATATTTTTAGCCGTTTTACCAATTACAACACCCAGCTCCACTTCATAATCAAACTGCTCTCCTACCTTACCCAGTGAAACATCTTGTTGGTAATTAATAAGTGTATTACTGAATTTATTAAAAACAACTGGATTGGTTGGAATTGGCATATTACTTTCAATAGCATGCTTTCTATAGTTAAGCCCAATACAAATAATTTTAGAGGGATTGGGGCAGCAAGCTGCAATGGTTACAGAGGTTTCATCCAAATAAAATGCAGAATCAATTGAATCAGCATTTAGTAGACTCTTTAAATACTCCAGCCCATTCAAGTCAATTGGCTTGTCACCAAATACTGGCAGGGCTTTAGCAATTTGTAAAGCATCTATATCTAAAATGCCTTTGTCGCATAAAATACCAGGAGCTGGTTGATTTCCGTCTTTTAAAAAGTAAAGCAGTTTCATTGAAATAAATTTTAATGCGCTGAAATTAATTCATAATTGGCAAAAAAACCAATACTAATTTAAAAGAGTTGGACTTTGATAAAATTTATTTTTTTTGAACAGCTAATCGTTGGCGTTTCTAGTGTTAAAAATATTTTTTTACACTAGAAAAAACAGTTGGAACTATTAACTTTGCCAGATAAAATAAACGTTCTTAACAGAATGTCTTCCCAATCTAATTTATTAAAAATTAAGTGACTAAAATTTACAGAAAAAAGAACTTATTAATCTTCCTATTGCTGGTTATGCTAAGCCAATTTTCAGCCTTTGCACAAAAAAACACTACCCACCAAAACTTAATCTGGTATGGGTATTATTTCACCCAACAATTCAATGAAAAATGGTTTTTACAAACTGAGTTACAAGAAAGGCATTTTATAAACCCTTTGGCCCAGCATCAATTTATTATTAGAACCCACTTACATAGAACTTTTATAAAAACTGGATGGGACTTTTCTGCTGGTTTCTGCCTATTTCTTCAAAATCCCAATAACCCCAATACTGCCGTAAAACTTACGGTTCCTGAATTAAGGCCACATATTGAAGTTGGCTACAAACAAAAACTGAATAAAATAACGATAGATCATAGATTTAGAACAGAAGTCAGATTTTTTCAACAAACCAATTCAGCAAGAACCTCATTGGAAGATGATTTTGAATTTGGAAATTTCAGAATGCGGTATAAAATACAAGCCACTTTACCTATTTGGAAAATTGACCATAACCGTGCTTTGAAAATAAAAGCAAGTGATGAAATACTTTTACAAACACTTAATAAAACCGATCTGGGTATTTTTGACCAGAATCGTATTTATGCGGGATTAAATATTGATCTTCAACCCAACTTATCTTTTGAATTGGGTTATCTAAATTGGTTTCAACAAAGTTCGGCAAATCAGTTTTACAATCGTGATATCCTAAGGTTTACCGTTTATCATACCGTAAAATGGAAAAATGATTCAAAGTAAAATTTACCCTGAATCATTTTATATACCCATAAATTACATAGCATGCTTACTGCCTTTTTTTACAAAACGATAGGTATAACCCAAACTAATTGAATAATCCGCAAACGCAGCATCACCCTGTACATGCACCAATTTGGCAGGATCAATAACACCTGAATTTCTTATATTTTGTGTAGCAATATCTGCTGCACTTTGAATGCGATTTTTTATAAAATTATAGGGTACAAATAAGCTGATATTGTGCTGACCAGTAGCATAAGAAATCCCAGATTCAATGGCCACTACATAACCAGGTCTGCGATAAGCTACTTGTCCACCCAATACATCATAAGCCGGAATACCTTCCATTCTAAGTGCCAAAGAAGTAGTGATTCGCTTGGCTTTTCCAATTGAAGTCATCGCTCCAGCTCTTACAAAATACTGATCGGGACTGGCATATAATTCATAGCCCGCTAAACCTGCTGTTGCAGATGGAGCCGATTTATATACGCCATTGGATTGTTGTGGACTGAATAAATAATATGCATTTGCAAACCCCGTAATGCCCTTATATAACTTTGTAAATCCTTGTAACTCTACTGAAAAACCAATGCCACCATCACCAGGTTGAATGGCTTGATCCATCACTACGTTTTTTACAGTCCCATCGGTTTGCGGTGCATTATCCATAGTAGAAAAATCGGCAGTCTTTAGTTTTAATCCAAATCCAATCATCAAATTTCCGTTAGTGGCTTTTGCCGGATCAATGGTCCAGTAGTTAATGCCTAAACGGATATCCGCTAGTCCCTTTGCAAAAACACTGTAACGAAAAGTATCTACCGTTGGTGTTTTCTGAGCCATAACTTGACTCCTTTCGTTGTGTACCCAAGGCAGGGTTGCATTTAATTGAATCCGATCTGTTAACCCATAAGAAAAATTAAAATCTACTGCGTGTGAATAAATATTAACCGCATTGCCGCGTTCAATTCCATCTTTTCCAAAACCACCACGAGTATGTTGACGGTGAGGTTGTTCTTCAGTACCTACAAAATGGCGCCAAGAATGAAAATACCGATAATTTAATCCGACCTGAAAATCACCTTTGCTAAGGTTATAAGTTTGAGTTGAATTACTGATATTACAAACACCACCCATTTGCCTTACTGCAACACAACCTTGAGAGAACGATTTTAAAAAGGAAAAAATGATAAAGAAAAATATAATAATTTTTTTCATTGGTTTGCTTTTGTTGATTGGATCTCACCCATTTTATGAATCAACGTTTGCATTGATGCATAAAATATAATATGACCCATTTCAATGTATATAATAATTGATTAAATAAATCCCGATTTAAATATGAATGCTAATGCCATATTACCGGAGAAACTTGAATGGCGGAATAGCGAAAATGCGCAGCTATATTTCCGAATTCTAGGAAAAAGTCACTATTTGAGGTGGTTTATCTAAACGTTGTAAGTGAGGCAGGCTTAGAAACTTTGTATTTGAAGAAAAGAAATAATTATAATAAGGTAGAGAAAACCTATTAGAAACTGTGGAATACTGAATCATGAAATCGTGTGCAGAAAACTTCGCAACCTGATGGCTATTGGAGGACTTTTTTGAGGTACGATTATCTACAAAATCATTTGTCTTTTTATAAAATGCATCTTCAGCATTTTTAATGCTTGATTTTTTAAAGTTGGGCATACAAAGTAATTCCAGTGAGTCTTTGTAAAAACGCCTTTTTACATATCGATAGTTAATCCCATCAATGTCTATATTACCTTCAGTATTTTCATAATCAGCCGTATTGGTTCCATAAGGAATGCTGATAGGAATTTTTATTTTAATAAGATCAGCATCTTGATAGTAATTATTTTTTATGAAAGAAACCAATTGACGATCTGCTTTTAATTCAAAATAAACAGATAAAAGCCGATACCCAAACCAATTGAATACAAGCACGAATAGCAATAATATGGTTGCAATCTTTTTCAGATCCCTAAAATAATAAAAAAAAATGAAGAATTGTACAACTGCCTAAGTTATTTGTGCATTTGGGCTTATTCAACTTTTAAAAAAGAAAAGACACCAAAAGAAAATAGCTCCTGCATAAAAATGCAAGAGCTTTATTCTTCTTAAACTTAAAAAAGAAAAACCATGAGAAAAATATGATGGGGCTATCCCAGCTTATGCTTTTTCAAAGTTAGGTTGTGGTGTATAACGCAAGTAAGGCTTTACAACCGTAACCCCTTTAGGAAACTTTTGAATAGCATCTTCTGTACTTACAGCTGGAACAACAATTACATCTTCGCCTTCTTTCCAGTCCGCAGGCGTTGCTACACTATATTGTGCAGTAAGTTGCAATGAATCAATTACCCTTAATACTTCATGAAAATTTCTTCCTGTTGATGCAGGATAAGTTATCATAAGCTTTACTTTTTTATCGGGGCCAATAATAAATAAAGACCTTACCGTAAAGGTTTCTGAAGCATTCGGATGAATCATCCCATATTGATTGGCAATGGATTTATCCTGATCGGCTATAATTGGAAATTCAACACTTGTATTTTGGGTTTCATTGATATCATTGATCCAACCAGCGTGACGATCTAGACCATCTACGCTCAATGCCAATACTTTTACATTGCGTTTTTCAAATTCTGCATGTAAAGTAGCTGTTTTGCCCAGCTCCGTTGTACATACTGGCGTATAATCTGCCGGATGTGAAAACAAAACCCCCCAGCTGTTTCCGAGGTATTCATAAAAATCAATATCTCCCTTACTCGTTTGGGCCTTGAAATTGGGTGCAATATCCCCTAGTCTTAAACTCATAATATAAATTTGAGGGACGAAGATAATAGTTTCCTACTAAATAAGTAGACTATTCAAGGGAATTTATTTTTTTGTTACTGTTCTAGCTTTTATCAAAGCCGACTTACCAAACTTATTTTTCACGTCATCTATGGCTTTGTATAAATCCTTTCTTTTATCAGCCTCGTCAAATAAACTTCCTTGTAATACGTGACTGGTGAGCTCAGATAACCTCACCCCCAACAAGCGAATGGCTTGCCCCTTTCGGTATAATTGATGAAACAAAGCGATGGCAACTGGTATTAATTCATCATCTTTAAAAGTATAATCAATGGTGGTTTGTTTGGAAGTAGTTTCAAAATCTGGATACCTGATTTTCACTGCAATACATCCACTCAACTTCTCTTCCTTCCTTAATTCATACGCAATCTGCTCCGTCATCCTTACCAACTCACTGAGTAAAAAAGGAATATCAGTTTTATTTTCTTCGAATGTACACTCGGTAGAAATTGACTTTGATTCATGATAAGGCTGTACAATTCCTTCATGAATACCTTGCGACTTTCTCCATAAGTCAGCACCATATTTACCCAATATTTTCTCTAATAAAATCAATGGCGTATTGCTTAATTCTTGAATAGTATGCACGCCCATTTTTTTTAGTTTTTCAAAAGTAGCATCCCCTACCCCTGAAAATTTATTCACAGGTAATGGCGCTAGAAATGCTTTTTCCATGCCCGGTTGTACAAACAAATAACCATTGGGCTTGGCTTCATCCGTGGCAATTTTAGCAATCATTTTATTGGTGGCCAATCCGAATGATATGGGCAACCCAGTTTTTAATATAATTTCATTTCGTAAATCTATCGTCCACTGGTAAGGATCAAAAAACTTATCCATACCCGTTAAGTCAATATAAAACTCATCAATAGACGCTTTCTCAAACAAAGGTGCTTTGGCAGCAATAATCTCTGTTACCCAACGAGAAAAGCGGCTGTATTCGCCCCTACTACTTTTTACTAGAATGGCATGGGGACATAATCGCATTGCCTGGTGCATAGGCATTGCACTCTTAACACCAAATTTACGAGCTTCATAACTACAAGTTGTAACAACGCCTCTGTCGCGCGTACCGCCTACTATCACTGCTTTTCCAATTAAGCTGGGGTTGTTCAATACTTCTACACTCACAAAAAAAGAGTCCAAATCAAAATGAGCAATATAGCGCTGCGGAGTAGTCACCCCATAAAATTAACAAAATAAAATTTGGTAGTCTCATAATTACCCTACTAAATTTGTGGACTAATTTATTTACTATGAGTCAATCTACCCACCGTTTTGAAACCCTACAACTGCATGCTGGTCAACAAATAGACCCCACTACAAAAAGCAGGGCAGTGCCTATTTACCAGACTACTTCTTATGCGTTTGACAATGCTGAACACGCAGCCAATTTATTTGGATTAAAAGCATTTGGCAATATCTATACCCGTATTATGAATCCTACCACCGATGTGTTTGAACAGCGCATTGCAGCGCTGGAAGGTGGAGTAGCAGCCGTTTCGGTTGCGAGCGGACAAGCTGCTCAATTTTTAGCACTGAATAATATTTTACAAGCAGGTGATAATTTCATCAGCACATCCTATTTATATGGTGGAACATATAACCAGTTTAAAGTAGCTTTTAAAAGATTGGGCATTGAAGTAAGGTTTGCAGATGGTGATGATGTAGAAAGCTTTGTTCCCCATATTGATAAAAATACCAAAGCCATTTACTTAGAAACCATTGGTAATCCTAGGCTGAATATTCCCGACTTTGAAAAATTTGCTGCCCTTGCAAAAGCGCACGACTTACCCTTGATTGTTGACAATACTTTTGGTGCAGGCGGTTATTTATTCCGTCCCCTAGAACATGGTGCTAATATTGTTGTAGAGAGCGCTACTAAATGGATTGGAGGTCATGGCACTTCCATTGGAGGCGTAATAGTTGATGGCGGAAATTACAATTGGGGGAATGGTAAATTTCCACAGTTTACTGAACCAAGTGAAGGCTATCATGGATTAAAATTCTGGGATATTTTTGGAGAAGGCAATCCGTTGGGCTTACCCAATATAGCTTTTGCCATTAGAGCAAGGGTAGAAGGATTAAGGGATTTTGGCTCTTCACAGTCGCCTTTTAATTCGTTTTTATTATTGCAAGGATTAGAAACATTGAGCTTACGCGTTCAGCGGCATGTAGAGAATGCATTGGCACTGGCTACTTGGTTAGAACAGCACGAACAAGTTACCCATGTTCTCTATCCTGGCCTTGCCAGTAGTGCATACCATCCACTGGCTAAAAAATATTTACAGAACGGATTTGGGGGTGTATTGCAATTTGGTGTAAAAGGTGGCAAAGAAAATGCTGCTCAATTTATTGAAAGCCTTCAACTGGCCAGCCACTTAGCCAATGTAGGTGATGCAAAAACATTGGTGATTCATCCTGCATCAACCACCCACGAACAATTGAGTGAGGCGGAACAAGTTGCATGTGGCGTAAGCCCCAATCAAATAAGGGTAAGTGTAGGTATAGAACATATTGAAGATATAAAAGCTGATTTTACTCAAGCTTTTGCAAAAGTATTTAAGTTTGCATAAGTATGAGTGATGCAGTTTTTACGCACAAAGAAATATTTAAATTAGAAAACGGTGAATGGTTGCCCCAACTGCATTTAGCTTATCATTATTTTGGTGAGCTAAATGCAACGGGTACCAATGTGGCTTGGGTTTTTCACGCCCTTACTGCCAATAGCGACCCAACCGAATGGTGGCCAGGTGTTGTAGGAAACAACTGTATCATCAATCCAACCGATTATTTTATTGTATGTGTGAATATGCCCGGCAGTTGTTACGGAAGTATTGCTCCAACAGATATTAATCCCCATACCCAACAAGCTTACCTAAATCATTTTCCCTCATTCACCACCAGGGATATGATTCGCAGCTATGAACTTTTAAGAAATCATTTAGGCATACACAAAATTGAAATTGGTATTGGAGGTTCTATGGGAGGTCAACAATTGCTTGAATGGGCCATTGAAGCACCTAGTTTATTCAACCATATTATTCCCATTGCCACCAATGCGCAACATAGCCAATGGGGTATGGCGTATAATGAAAGCCAGCGCTGGGCAATAGAGCAGGATCCAAGCTGGCTTGCAGGAACTGAAAATGATGGAAAGAATGGGTTACAACTAGCTCGTAGTATTGCTTTATTAAGTTATCGGAACTATACCATGTACAACCAAACTGCGATTGACAACCATAAGAATGCCATCAGCTATCAACGCTACCAAGGAAAAAAATTAGCCGATCGTTTTAATGCGTACAGTTATTGGTTTTTGAGTAAAAGTATGGACGCTCACAATATAGGCAGAGAAAGGGTTTCAGTAGTTGCTGCCCTACAAAATATACGCGCAAAAACTTTGGTAATTGCCATTGAATCCGACGAATTATTTCCCGTACAAGAACAAGCATTTTTAGCGCAAAACATACCAGCTGCAAGCCTCTCCATCATCCCTTCTTCTTATGGCCATGATGGATTTTTATTAGAATATAAAGCCATCAATGATGCAGTTAGTCATTTCTTAAGCAGCTGGGTTACCTATAAATATCCAACAAACCATCCGGCAGAATAATATATAGTTTTTTGGCGGCTCTGTCAATCTTATCCAATGTTTCTGCGTGCAGCGGAATCAATGCTTCTTTGCCATCCAGTGATATTCTGAGCAATACTTGATGGGGTTGTTCTATTACTTCTTCTATGGGTCCCAAATTTTCATCTTCATCGGTAATAATTTCATAGCCCAACAAAGAAATGGGTGCATCTTTTCCAGCCAGTTTTCTAAAATCCGCATCCAGTAACCACACTGGTTTGGTATGAAATCTTACGGCCGCCTCCTTGCTATTAATACCTTCTAACTTAATATATATTTCTTCCCCATCTTTGGCCTTGGAACTTTCTATAAAATAAGGAATAAATGAACCCTTTACTTCTTCTACAAATATAGCTGCTACATCTTTCAATATGGTTTTTTTACCAAGTGAATGCTTCAATATCAATTCACCTTTTACGCCAAAAGCTGCTACTATTTTTCCGATGTGAATATAATCAGTCATTGTATTTGTATTAAACCTCCTTTAAATGAAAATGGGCTCGGAAAATCCGAACCCATTTTCGAGCTTATTCAAAAAATTAAGCTTCTGCAGGTGCTGAATTGTCTTCAACTGGGGCAGCTACTTCTTCTTTCACTTCTACTTTTTTAACAATAGGAACATACACTTTTTTAGCGCGTTGCTTGTTTCTATGTTCATCATTTCTACGAGTAATACTCGCTTCATGTTCGTTATGCCATTCCTGAAACTTAGTCATTGCGGCTGCATCATCAAACAATCCCATTTTAACACCACGTAAAAGGTGTTTCAGGTACAATACTCCTTTGAATGAAAGGATTCTGCGAACAGTATCAGTAGGTTGAGCTCCTTTGTTGAGCCACTCTAATGCTTTCTGACGATCTAATTGAATAGTTGCTGGAACGGTTAACGGGTTGTAGGTTCCAATTTTTTGGATAAACTTACCATCTCTGGGTGCACGACCATCGGCCACTACAATAAAGTAGAATGGACGCTTTTTACTTCCATGTCTTTGAAGTCTCATTTTTACTGCCATGATAAATAGAAATTTAAAGGCGTTATTAAATAGGGTTAATTACCAGTATAAACTGGATTGCAAATGTAAAGAAATCTATTTAAAAAAAATACCCATTTTTTTCGCTTATCGCTTCATGCCAGGAAATTTACCCCCCATTGGCATATTATTCATCATTTTCATCATCTGTTTCATCTGTTCAAACTGCTTCATAAAAGCATTCACCTCTTGTAGGTCTTTTCCACTGCCCTTGGCTATACGCGTTTTCCTGCTTGGGGTAAGTGAATCGGGATTGGCCCGCTCAAAAGGCGTCATAGAACTTATCATGGCTTCAATACCTTTAAATGAATCATCATTAATATCAACATCTTTAACTGCTTTTCCAACCCCAGGTATCATTCCCATTAAATCTTTTAGGTTGCCCATTTTCTTAATCTGCTGTAATTGATCCATAAAATCTTGAAAATCGAACTGATTTTTCCGAATTTTCTTCTCCAACTTCCTTGCCTCTACCTCATCATATTGGGCTTGGGCTTTTTCTACCAAAGTAGTAATATCACCCATTCCTAAAATCCGTTGCGACATTCTTTCAGGATAAAACACATCCAACGTATCCATTTTTTCCCCACTGCTCACAAACTTAATGGGCTTGTCTACCGTGTATTTAATGGATAAGGCCGCACCACCACGAGTATCTCCATCTAATTTGGTTAATACAACCCCAGAAAAGTCTAGTCGATCATTAAATGCTTTTGCCGTGTTCACTGCATCCTGCCCCGTCATTGCATCTACAACAAATAATATCTCAGTAGGATTTACTGCCCCTTTAATATTGGCCACTTCCATCATCATCACCTCATCAACTGCCAACCGACCAGCAGTATCTATAATTACCACATTTTTATTGGTAGATTTTGCCTCTTTAATGGCATTTAATGCGATGGAAACCGCGTCTTTATTATCGCGCTCACTATAAATACTTACCCCAATTTGTTCTGCAAGAACCGTTAACTGATCAATCGCTGCGGGACGATAAATATCCGCTGCAACTACCAACGGTGACTTCCCTTTTTTGGTTTTCAGGTAATGAGCCAACTTACCTGTGAAAGTAGTCTTACCACTTCCTTGCAAACCAGCCACCAATATAACAGCAGGATTGCCATTTAATTCGAACGCAGCTTCCTTACCTCCCATTAATTCGGTTAACTCATCCTGTACAATTTTCACCATCAATTGGCCGGGACTGATAGCGTTCAGCACTTTCTCCCCCACTGCTTTCTCTTTTACCTTATCAGTGAATTCCTTGGCTATCTTAAAATTCACATCCGCATCTAGCAACGCACGGCGGATATCTTTAATGGTATTGGCTATATTGAGATCGTTGATCCTCGATTCTCCTTTTAAATTCTTAAATGCCGACTCTAATTTTTCTGATAAACTATTGAACATACAATAAATCGCTTTTGATTGAAAGCGTTGCAAATATACTGGGTTGACTAAAGAAATACAATTGCCAACAAGGATTGATGCCCTGAATCTTCATTCACTGGTTTGTTAAATTTAACATCGCCAACTTTAACAAATTTAGGGCTTAGGTCAAAAAATTAAATAAACTGCTGATTTACAACATTTTATTCCAATATTCTGCTTGCCATATATACATCTATACAACCATTTAACGAGAATTGAAAAAAAACATTTGGAGGATAGTTTTTATTTAATATTATTGCACGCACCATTATAGGTAAAAGAGTAGTTAATGAGCAAGAAACAATTATTTACGCTTGAGTTCCCCGTTAGATGTTCTCCAGTTATTTTGTACGATTTTTTAGCAACCCCAACTGGTTTACAGGAATGGTTTGCAGATAAAGTGGACGAATGGGAAAATGTTTTCAGCTTCTCATGGGACGGCGGCGTTCCTGAAAAGGCAGAAATCATGGACAAAGACGAGAATAAGTTCATCCGTTTTCACTGGCTTCACACTGAAAAGCATGAATTTTTTGAATTTTGTATTGAGAAGACAGAGATTTCAAATCAAACCATTCTGATTATTAAAGATTATGCTGAGAAGGCTGAAATAAAAGATCAGAGCCAGTTATGGGAATACCAAGTGAAAGAATTATTTCACCGATTGGGAGCCTAATATTCCGTCATCATTGCCAGCATCTTATTAAAATTTCGTATCATAAATACATCTATATCTTCCCACTCTTCGAGTGGGATTTTTTTTGCCAATTTTAGAAAGGGCAATTTGGTTACACTATAGCCATTCCAGTCGGCCATTCTTATATAATTATCTTTATTAAAATGATGCTGCCAAGGATCCGCTCCTACACCTATAAACCAGTCCCTAGTTTCATCTGCATATTTCCCATAAAGTTGAAAATAATTGTCGATCGAATGTCCATATTGCGCCAACCACGCTCCTTTCAATACCAAATGAATACTGCAATGATTGCCCCACCAGAAAAAGCTGCGGATGGCAAAAATATCCGACTCTGTAAATAAACGGGGATAATCTAGCATCACATAGGGCAATTGTAGGTATTGTTCCCCCTTGGCAATCTTAGGCGAAGTAGAAAAAATTGCCGAATTGTGAAAAGCAGAATATTTTGAAAAATCTGACTGAAACTGGCTTCCCACCACCCCAAAAAGCTGGTAAACCTTCTCAATAATCAGGTTCTTTGTTAAAATCCAGTCGGCATTATTTACCAATTCCAGTTCCTTTGGCGAAAGTGTTACTTTTGCAGTGTTCATAACGCAATATTAAGAAAGCCTTAGTGATAAAAAAACTCGACATACTCATTATCCGATCTTTTATCGGCCCTTTTATTGCCGCATTTGCTATTTCCCTCTTTGTACTCACTATGCAATTTTTCTGGCTTTATATTGATGATTTGGTAGGAAAGGGACTCGAACTTATTACGGTATTTAAGCTAATTGGATTGGTTACTTTATTTTGGGTACCCACGGCTTTGCCACTGGCTTTGTTGTTTTCTTCTATCATGACTTTTGGTAATCTTGGTGAATCATTTGAGTTGGTTGCTATAAAAGCAGCCGGAATTCCATTGCTGCGTTTTATGCGCCCTTTATTAATTATTACTTTTTTTATTTGTGGACTAGCTTTTCTTTTTGCCAATAATATTATTCCTGTTACCCAATTAAAATTAGCATCACTCAAATACGATATCATCGTTTCTAAACCATCAATAGAAATAAAAGAAGGTGTTTTTTATGATAAGATTGACGGATATATTATTAAGCTGGGGAAAAAAGAAAAGAATGATAGCATTATTCACGACGTAGTTATTTTCGAAAAAATTTATTCATTACAAGACAATATTTTGGTTGCAGATAGAGGAATAATGCGACTCACAGCGGATAAACGCTTTTTAGAATTTATCCTCATTAATGGATGGCGTTACCAAGAAAAAGGAGTGCGAAATGTAACCAATACCGAATTCAATCGAATGGGATTTAAAGAATATAAGAAGGTATTTGATATGAAGAGTTTTCAGATGAACAAATCGGGCGACAGTGCATTTTATGATCCAAAAATGCTCAGCGTACGACAACTAAATACGGCTATAGATTCTTTGGAACATTCTGATAGTGTATATATTAAAAAATCAAAAGCAGAAGTAAGCCCCTACCTCCGCTTTGCGAGGTATGCCGATAGCAGCTGGAAGCATACAAAAAATCCACTTCCAAAAGTAACCCCAGCCAAACTGTTCAGTGATAGCATTCACCAGTCGCTCATTGATGCTGCTGCCAATCAATTGGCAACCATTAAAGGCACTGTATTTGTAATGGCTACCGATCAAAAAGAAAAATTAGCCTCCCTAGAATTACACGAAATAGAATGGCATAGAAAATTTACTTTATCAGCAGCTTGTCTCGTTTTGTTTTTAATAGGCGCCCCACTTGGCTCTATTATTCGAAAAGGTGGATTGGGAACCCCGCTCGTATTTGCTATTATTTTCTTTGTTGTATTTCACCTTTTCAACACTTTTGGAGAAAAATTTGTGAAGTCGGGACAAACCAATGCGCTTGCTGGAATGTGGCTCTCTACTTTTATACTCATTCCCATTGGTGCATTTCTTACGTATAAAGCCATGCGCGATTCACAACTCTTGAACCAGGAATTTTACTATAGAACTTATAAACGGCTTCGGAAATTTCTAACTACAATAAAACAAAATAAATCCCATGAAGCATAATCCATCAAGAAGAACTTTTTTAAAAGACACTGGTACCATAGGCATCGCCACTGGAATTGGTTTATCACTCTTACCTTCTGTAACAAATTCGGCTAACAAATTACCGTTGACTGGCTATTCACAACAAAAACTGCCTTATGATTACAAAGCTTTAGAGCCATTTATAGATGCCCTAACCATGGAAATTCATTACAGTAAACACGCAGCAGCCTATGCAAAAAATTTATCCGACGCATGCACGGCAGAAAAAATAGATACTTCAAAAATTTCTTTAGAAGATCTGCTGCAAAATATCTCTAATTATTCCCCAAAAATGCGCAACAATGGTGGCGGTCATTATAACCATGAGTTTTTTTGGCAATGCATGAAAGGGGGAATAACAACCATGCCGACTGGTGAATTAGCCCATGCTATTACGCAATCATTTGGCTCATTCGATGCATTCAAAACACAGTTTACAGATGCAGGCAAAAACAGATTCGGAAGCGGCTGGGCTTGGTTGGTTCAAACAGGCGATCAGAAACTGGTGATTAGCTCCACACCCAATCAAGATAATCCACTCATGAATATTGCTGAGGTAAAGGGAAAACCCCTATTGGGTTTGGATATTTGGGAACACGCTTATTACCTTAAATACCAAAATAAAAGAGCTGACTATATTGCCAATTGGTGGAATATAGTAAACTGGAATTTTGTGGCAGAAAGGTTTGGTAAATAAAAGCAATAAAAATTAGTATATGAAAATAGTGACTACCTGGAAAGATGCATTGGCTTTTGACGCCCTATCCGATAGCGGACATATCGTAAGATTAGATACTTCTGTTGAAGGTGGGGGACTTAATAGTGGCATGAATCCTAAAAAAATGTTGCTCGCTTCTCTATGCGGCTGCAGCGGTATGGATGTTGTAGACATTCTGTATAAAATGAAAGTCGCTTTTAGCAAATTAGAAATTACAGCGGAAGCCGAACAAACAGATGAACACCCTAAAGTATTTAAATCAATTGAACTTGTATACAGCAGTGATATAGCCGCAGCAGATGCTGATAAACTGAAACGTGCTGTAAGCTTATCCATGGAAAAATATTGCGGAATTTCCGCCATGCTTGCAAAACACTGTGCCATTACCCACACCATTCAATTGGTTCAATAAAAAATGGTCAGCAACAAATTGTTTAACAATCTATTGCTGACCATATAAATGCTGTAGGGGGAGGGATCGAACCTCCACGAGGCAGTTAGCTGTAGCACAAAGTTCAGTGGTCGACCCTGGTCACTCCGGCATTGCTACCTTTGTGGCTCTACACTACGTTTATCCTGTTATCCTCACCCCCGAGACAAGAGGGCATGTCTGCCAAAAATTTCATCACCCCACAGTAAAAGAACTATTTTGTTCGTTGTATAAATCAAAACTAAGCAATTGAAGTATTAATTAATCATTTTCGAAGAAAAAATAATAAAATATAGAAATTATTTAATAATATTGTCATTATATTAGATTAATTCAAAATTATAGTGCAATATGTCTCTCAAATTAAATCTCGACAAACTAGATTTTCAGATTATCCAGGAGATGATGGAGAACGCAGAAGTCTCGTATGCCGACCTAGGTAAAAAATTATTTGTATCTGGTGGCACCATCCATGTACGCATTAAAAAACTAGAAGAACTAAAGATTGTGAAAGGTAAGCGTTTATCGGTAGATTTGAAACTACTGGGATACGATGTAATTGCTTTTATTGGCATTTACCTCGAAAAAAGTTCGCTTTACGATTCCGTTGCCAAAGAACTTAAAAAAGTACAGCAGATTGTACGCCTTAATTATACTACCGGCAATTACAGCATGTTCGCAGAAATTGTTTGTAAAGACATTCAAGAACTGCGATTTGTATTGCACGATGAATTGCAAAAAATTAAAGGAATTGAAAGAACCGAAACATTTATTTCATTGGAAGAGAGTCTCGACAGAAATGTGGTAGTTGCTCAACCATAACTTATCCTTACCATTATGCCTACCAACTTCAACCTTATAAAAATTGTAGCTGTACTGCGATCAAAATGGATTTTTCTCCTAGCATTTACCATTGCTACTGCTGTGGTTGCCAATATTAGTTTTCTATTCATTACTCCCCAATACGAGTCGCAAACTACCGTTATTCCAGGCAATACAGAACTGGCCGATAAGGCCCGATTTTTTAATCCCGGCATCAAAGACCTTTACTCTTATTTTGGTTCCGGTGATGACCTAGATCGGCTGATAGCAATTGCTGAAATGGATACCACACTCAAACAAATTGTGCAAGAATTTAAGTTGACCGACTATTACCATAACAATGAAAAAAATCATACCCTAGCAATTTCCAATGCAATTATTTCCTTACGAAAAAACCTTCAATTCATTAAAACACCCAACGATCAATTACTCATCCGATGCCGCAATAGCAACCCAATAACTGCAGCCAATATTTGTAATAACATGGCGCATAATATTGAAAGAAGTCTGCAATATCTGTGGCAAGAAAATTATTCAATTACGATTATTAAACTAGACAGTAGCATTATACAACTCAAAAAAGCATATACAACCACTTCACTCAATCGGGCAGCCAACGAAGCTGAAAAAATTCTTTTTGCTGCTGAAGCCAATAACCTACTCGAACAAATAAAACAGTATCAAAAAACCAGTAATGAATACAAACTAGCACTTCAAACACCTCCAAACGCAGTCCTGATTATGGAAAAAGCAACACCCGCTCAACAAGTAAGCTGGCCCAATATTCCTATGGGCACTGCTGTTGCCGCATTGCTTGGATTACTTTTCAGTAGCATACTCGTATTAACCATTCATCGCAGTAAGGAATGATTCATGCAACTGAATAAATCATATAAAAGCTACACACTTGCTTCCTGCATTATTTTTTTTGGCTTTGGCATCACAGCCCTTTACCAACAGAATTTTGCTTGGATATTGGTTGCTTTTCTGTGGGTACTCAGCATCCCCTTTTTTAATTGGTTTATTAAAAACACTGAAGATATTTTTTGGTTGCTGCTGATTTTTTTACCGCTCTCCACTGAATTAAACCCCACAGCTTTTCTTGGTTTGGACTTTCCAGATGAACCAATTTTATGGTTACTCACGGTTGCCGCCTTTGGATATTTTTTATTTCAACCAACTATTTTTTTTGAAGTATTAAAAAGCAGGGTTTGGATTTTTATACTACTTTGGTTACTATGGATGATCGTAACCGTTTTTTTCTCCACCCAACAATGGCTCTCTGTAAAATTTTTACTCGCTAAAATATGGTATATCATACCACTTGTATTGCTTACCCCAATATTTGTGAAACAATCAACTCACTTTAAGAAAGTTGGATTATGCCTTTGTATTCCAATGCTATTCACCATTATACAAACCTTGGTTAGGCATGGCTTTTATGGATTTGATTTTGTTGCCATAAAAAAAACACTCCACCCTTTTTTTAGAAACCATGTGAACTATGCTTCAATGTTGGTATGCCTTTTACCCTTAGCTTGGTTGATTCACAAATTCACTCCGGCCCATTCACGTAATAAAAAATTGGTCAATGCAGGATTACTGATCGCTGGTTTTGGATTATTTTTCGCCTATTCTAGGGGCGCATGGCTGGCTTTAATTGTAGGTTTAGTGGCAGCATGGCTGATTCGAAAAAAAATCATACTTCAAACCATTATCGCCGCCATGGTATTGATTACTATTTGTATTACGGCATTATCGTATCACAACAATTACCTCCGTTTTGCTCCAGAACACGATCAAACCATTTTCCATACCGATTTTAGCGATCATATAAACGCTACCGTTACCTTAAAAGATATTTCAAACGCAGAAAGATTTCATCGTTGGGTTGCTGGTATTAGAATGGTGGCAGAAAAACCATTTACTGGATTTGGCCCCAATAGTTTTTATTCGCAATACCAACCCTATACCGTGTCTTCTTTTAAAACTTGGGTGAGCAATAATCCCGAACACTCCACTGTACACAATTATTTTTTACTCACTGCAATTGAGCAAGGTGTTTTGGGCTTGATTTTATTGGTCGCATTATGGATGTATTTATTGGTTCAATCACAAAGCCTTTATCATCAATTTGAAAATAAATTCCACCAAGCAATTGCATTGGCCAATGGAACTTTATTGAGTATGATTGCCTGCATTAATTTTACCAGCGACTTAATAGAGACCGATAAAATTGGTGGGTTATTCTGGCTCTCTATTGGAATAATAATAACATTGGAAATAAAGTTGAAAAAAGGCAGCCACCCTTCAATTAATGACCTATTTTAACAGGCATAAAATCTTGTTTGGGTATATTATTGCATATAACAGCTTCAACAACACCAGTGATTACATCGGTTGAAACCGTTTAACCCCTATTTTCGCAGTATAATATTCCCCAATTATGGTCATTAATTTAAGCAATCAACACAGCCTCCTAAGCAACTGGGTAGCAGAATTAAGAAATACAAGTGTACAAGGCGATCGTATGCGTTTTCGCAGAAATTTAGAACGTATTGGTGAAGTAGCAGCTTATGAAATTAGTAAAATACTTCCGTTCACCTTTACTGAAATACCTACACCATTGGGTACCCATAAGAGTATGATACTGGAATCACAGCCTGTATTGGCTACTATTCTGCGTGCAGGATTACCGCTACACCAAGGCATGTTGAACTATTTTGACAAAGCTGATAATGCTTTTATTTCTGCCTACAGAAAACACCATCCCGATGGGAGTTTTGAAATAAGTCTCGAATATATGAGCTGTCCCGATCTTAATAACCGCACCATTATCATATCCGATCCCATGCTGGCTACGGGAGCTTCTTTGGTAAAAACCATTCAATATATGAAGTCAGTGGGAGCGCCTATTGCCATTCATGTTGTAGTTGCTATTGCATGCACCGTTGGTATTGAATTCATTCAAAAAGAATGTGGCAGTGATATCACCATCTGGTGTGGTGATATTGATGATGAGCTTACTGCAAAAGGATATATTGTGCCAGGATTGGGTGACGCAGGTGATCTTGCCTTTGGCAATAAAGTACAGGCGTAAAAAAAATTTGTATATTTCAGAATAAGGTTAATTGTGTATGCGTGGCTTTTTCATTTTTTTATTCTGTCACTTTTTTACGGGCATTTCTTATGCACAGGATCCGCATTTCTCTCAATTCTTCTCTTCCCCACTTACGCTAAATCCCGCTTTTACAGGTAAATTTTTTGGGGCATATCGAATAGCTGGTAATTATAGAAATCAATGGTCTACTATACAAAACGCATTCAATACCAATACCGCTTCCATTGATTTTCAAATCATGCAAAATAAAATTGCCAATAATGATACTTGGGGTGTTGGGTTTATGGGTTATTCAGACAATAGTGCTGGTGGCGCAGTAAAATTTAACCATGGTTCTGTTTCAACAGCTTATCACAAGGGGCTAGATGAAGATGGTATGCACCAAATTGGGGCGGGTTTTCAAATCACTTATTCCAATATGCTTATTAATACAAGTCTCTTAAATTTTGAAGACCAAATAACCATTGCTGGTTTCAGGGGTATCAGTTCAGAATTTTTTAGTGGCAATTCACTTAAATCGAATTATATCGACTTGAATGCAGGCCTCTTGTACAATGGAAGTACCAGCAATCGCAACAACTTTTATTTTGGTGTGAGCATCTACCATATCAATCGGCCTAAGCAATCATTTACAGGCGCTGCATTTGTATTAAATTCCCGAACCAATTTTCATGCTGGTGGTTATTTCCCCATCGGATACAGCACTTCACTGCATATCAGCGGGATACAGATGTTTCAAAATGGTGCATCGGAAACCATGTTGGGAGCTGCTGTACAAATCAATGCCACGCCCGATGAAATAAAATCAACCAGTATTTATATTGGCAGTTGGATGCGTTTGAATGATGCCATTATTCCTTATGCAGGCTTGGAATTTGGCGATTATCGAATTGGCATTTCTTACGATTATACGATCAGCCAAATTAAAACAGCTTCGCTAAATAAAGGTGGTATTGAAGTGTCGCTTATTTATATTAGAAGGCCTAGTACAGACCGACCCGTTAACTGTCCCAAGTTTTAAAACCGTATCTTACAAACTATTGCTGCTTAGTTTATTAACTTCGTAAAAAAATCATCCCCCTGTTTAAAGAAATTATTATATCAATTCAGGCATATGCGCAGGCGCATCAATTTATTAAAGCCAATAAACTCTGGAAGTGGATTTTGTTGCCGGGTATTTTTTATACAAGCCTTTTTTTAATGGGCATGTATTATTTCAGTATCAGCTCTAGCAGTTTTATTGAATGGGTTATTTTGCAGACGGGACTAAAAGGCTGGATTGATCAGCTCAACAATGGATTCTTAGGTTTTTTAGTCACCATTGGCATGCTGCTATTATGGCTTATCCTATTGCTATTTTATTTTTCGTTGTTTAAATATTTATTTCTAATCATTGGATCTCCACTATTCGCTTATCTAAGTGAAAAAACAGAAGCCATTATGGAAGGAAAAGAACATCCTTTCAACACAACCCAGTTTTTAAAAGATATTGTAAGGGGCATTCAATTATCTATCAGAAATAGCCTTTGGCAAACGGTTTATATCATCAGCATATTATTACTATCACTTATTCCGCTTGCAGGATGGCTTACGCCTGTAATTGCCTTATTGGTTGAATGTTATTATTATGGTTTTTCCATGCTGGATTATTCTATGGAGCGACACCAAAAATCTACGCCAGAAAGTATTGCGTTTGTGAGCGCACACAAGGGATTGGCTATTGGGAATGGACTGGTATTTTACCTCATGCATTTACTGCCCATTATAGGCTGGATATTGGCACCTGCTTATGCAGTAGTTGCTGCAACACTTAGCATTTATCCTTTGAAAAAAACGATTACCCCATCCTAATATGAACCCACCCGGAAAAGTCTACTTAATCCCGACTGTATTGCAGGAAGATGCATTGCAAACCCTGCCTGCATACTTATTAGATGCCATTAAAAATTGCTCCGTATTTTTTGTTGAAAACGAAAAAACCACCCGCCGTTTCTTTAAAAAATTATGGAAAGAAATGGTGATTGATGATTACCAGTGGTTTGTAATTCACAAGGCGGAAGCCGCGGTAAAGCAACAATTTATAGAGGCTTTAGAAAAGGGATATACCGTTGGTATTTTAAGCGAAGCTGGATGCCCAGGCATTGCCGATCCCGGTCAGTTATTAATAGAAGCAGCGCAGCTAAAGGGTTTTAAGGTAATGCCATTGGTGGGACCCAATTCAATTTTACTCGCACTTATGGCCAGTGGTATGAATGGACAATGTTTTCAATTTAATGGTTATTTGCCCATTGATGCATTGGAAAGAAAAAAGAAAATAAAAGTTTTAGAAGCCAACTCAGCAACCAACGATTGCACACAAATTTTTATTGAAACGCCTTATCGCAATAATCAATTATTAGGCGATATATTACAAAGCTGCAACCCTGATACACTTGTATGCATCGGGAAAGATATAACGGGCCCAACCGAAACTATTGTAACCAAAAAAGCGGCTGAATGGCGCAAACAATTACCCGAACTGCATAAGATACCGGTGATTTTTTTACTAAAAGCCAGCATATAGAATAGAAATATCATACCCTAACTTGCAGATAGATTATGATAGTATAATTGTATACGCATCATGCAATAATCAAATTTTAATAAGCATAGTAACTTATAAACGCTAGCCCCCTTTTTTACTTAGGCTGTATAATGGTTTCACCCACCGCAGTTCTTATTTCCAATACACTGTCTACAATGTATTTCTCTACTCCTCGCCATGGCAATGCACCTAAGTATCTTTTGTAATGGAGGTTTAATTCGCGACCAGAATTTTGAGAAAGTATATCTGCTACCTTTTTATCTTCTACACTAAAAATAAATTCATTGCTCTGTACATTCGCCTTAAACCCGCTTTGTATAATAACTCCTTCATAAGTTTTAAATACAAAGCCCTTTTGCTGAAAAGTGTTCAACTGACCCGCTTTGGTTCCTTCTGAATAAACAAAATAAAACCGCCAATAAATAAAGGCTGAAAGCAGCAACAATACAATAAGCGTAAAACTCCAAATAATTTTTTGTTTGGTCATATTATAGTCCGTGTTTGTCTACAAGGTAAATTAAAGCAGCCATATTCACAGCACCTAATAGTAATTCTCTTTTATTTACATTTTCAAATACATCTGATCGCGCATGGTGAAGATCAAAATAACGCTGACCATCAGGCATTAAGCCCGCCAATGCCGTCCCAAAAATTCGATTGAGTGGCCCAATATCAGCACCTCCCCCACCTGCATTTATATTATCGGTACCATAAGGCTTTAACAAAGGTACCCAAGATTGTATTTTTCGCAACTGCTCCTCACTTGCTGTAATGCCAAAACCTCTTGGCGTAAATCCACCTGCATCACTTTCTAACGCAAATAAATGTTTTTCTTTATTTTTTTGAGCTTCCTCTGCATACTTATTAGCTCCGCGTAATCCATTTTCTTCATTGGCAAATAATACAAAACGCAGCGTTCTTTTTGGTCGGTAACCCAATGCTTTCAAAGCTCGCATTACTTCTATGGTTTGCACAATACCAGCACCATCATCATGGGCGCCTTCATTCACATCCCAACTATCTAAATGTCCACCCACCGTAATATATTCATTCGGAAATTCAGTGCCAGTTAACTCAGCAATCACCGAATGGCCTTCCACATCAGCAGTAAAAAATCCATGGGTTAAAATAGATACACTTAAACTATTTTTTTTGCTCAGCTCCCATAAATAATCAGCATCAGCCCCACCCATTGCAATAGCAGGAATTTTAGGAAATGAATCGTTGTATGCCATTGTACCTGTATGCGGATTATTATCTGTTGCCTCGGTTAAAGAACGAATCATAATTGCTACGGCACCATATTTAGCTGCCCTACTGGCACCTGCTCTTCTGTATTGCCCAGCTTCTCCATAAGATTTTCCAGGATGAATATTGGCAGGATTGAATTTGTAATTAAAATAAACAATTTTACCTTTTACTTCAGCTTTCTTTGCTTCCAACTCAGCAAAATTCTGGACGGCCAATACCGATGCCACAATGGGTTTTCCGCCTGTACCCTCAGAATTTCCCAATGCCAATACATCTAATACACGAGCCGTTTTTTTACCCCCAATTAAAACAACGGAAGCCTTATCTAACCCACCTCGATTCCAATTGGGCATCATACAGGCTTGTAAAAATACTTTGTCAGCCCCCAGTTCTTGTAGACTGGCTTCACCCCATTTCACGGCTTTATTGTACTGAATAGATCCCGCCAATCGCCCACCTATTCCTTTGGTCAACTGCCTCAACAAATCATAGGCTTTACCATTGCGCATAATTTCATCGCTGATTTGTTTAATATATGCCGAATCAGTGCTGTATTGAGCTGTTAACAGAAGTGGCAAAAATGCAAGCAGGAGGAGGTTTTTTTTCATCAGTCAAAGTTAACGATTTGTATTGTTTATTTTACTGTGATGAACGGAATGTTCCCAATCAGAAAAAAGCCGTTCTTTACACCCTAATTAATTGTTTTCGATATGCGCATAGGAATAGTGTGTTACCCAACTTTCGGTGGTAGTGGTGTATTGGCCACTGAACTGGGAAAAGCATTGGCAGACCAAGGTCACCAAGTGCACTTTATTACTTACCAGCAACCTGTAAGGCTGAATGTTTTTAATACCAATATTTTTTACCATGAAGTGAGGGTTCCTACTTATCCCCTGTTCGATTATCCACCTTATGAAGTGGCATTGGCCAGCACCATGGTAGATGTAATTATGAACCATGATCTTGACTTGCTTCATGTGCATTATGCCATTCCACATGCTTCTGCGGCTTATATGGCGCGACAAATAGTGAAGAAAAAAACTGGGAGACATATTCCCTTTATCACCACCTTGCATGGAACCGATATTACGCTGGTAGGAAAGGACAAAACCTATGAACCCGTTGTTACTTTTTCCATCAATGAAAGCGATGCTATTACTGCTGTATCTAAAAATCTTAGGGACGAGACCTTTCATTCTTTTGCCATAGAAAAAGAAATTGAAGTGATTTATAATTTTGTAGATGTTTCTCGATTCAATAAAAAACCTATTGATGCTTTTAGAAAAGTAATTGCGCCAAAAGATGAGAAAATAATCATGCACGCTTCTAATTTTAGAAAAGTAAAAAGAGTGCCCGATGTGCTTCGTGTTTTTGCTGCGCTGAGAAAGGAAGTCCCCGCTAAATTACTCATGGTAGGTGATGGACCTGAGCGACCCGCCTGTGAAATATTAGCTAGAGAACTGGGTATTGATGAGGACATTCGTTTTTTAGGTAAACAGGAACAGATTGAAGATATTTTAGCAGTTAGTGATGTATTCTTGCTTCCTTCTGAATATGAAAGTTTTGGACTCGCCGCTTTGGAGGCCATGGCTGCACATACCGTAGTTATTAGTACCAATGCTGGTGGTTTAAGTGAAATCAATATTCAACACCAAACAGGTTTTATGGCCGATGTAGGTGATATAGCCAGCATGAGCAATTTTGCCATTGATTTATTGAAGGATGAAGCCAGGTTGACCAATATGAAAGAAGCCGCTTATCAACAAGCACTGCTATTCGATATCACCAAAATCATTCCCATTTACGAAGCCTTATATGGCAGGTTTTGTAGAATTGCTTTATAATTTATTGAATGGATATGGTAGATTGAATAGCAATTGTTTTTCCTGTTGATTCTATAAGCTTTCTCATTTCAAACAAATCTTTTTGTAAGCCCTTTATTTTTGATTCAGACAGTTTTATATCTTCTTCATTGCTGTTGACCGTGATTTTATTTTCGTGAAATTTTATTTTTACCTGAATCATTTGTGTAATAAGGTCAATTGCATCTTTGGTGCTGAACTGACCTTGAATGAGTTGCATATTCATATAATTTAGTTTTTTTTATTGCCCTTGACCCAAAGAAAATGCTGGTTTGCCATCAAAAGCGTAGAGGTTTTCAGTCTTAATGGTATCTATATTTTCAAGTATAGCTTTTGTTAACAATGCAATGATATTATTTTTGTTGATACTGCTTCCGTCAGTAGGTTTGAAGCGACAACGCCAATGATCGGTACAAAATGTTTCAGAAAAACCCTCTGGATATACTTTTATGCCTCTATTGGTAATCATTGAGAGTTTGATCTCAGCAGTATCTAAGCGATGAATAATATTAGCCAATTCATCGGGACTCGTGCCAGTCCAATGCACAAATAAGTCTACACCTATCAGTTCTTTTTTAGCCGCTGCTTTGCGTTTATATTTTGGCAAGTTTAGTGCAGTACTATTATCGTAAGAAACTGGTTTTAATAAGCTGGGTTTATTTCCTAGGTTAGCAATTACAGCTTGTGCAAATTCTTTTGTCCCCACTTTTTGTTTGCTGGTTCCTTCTTTATAAATATCATAAGTATGAATGCCATCTTCAATGGTTTTAAGCCATGCATTCTGTATTTTTTCTGCTGCATCCGTCTCACCAATATGATTCAACATCATCACAGCACCTTGTAATAATCCAGAGGGGTTTGCTAAGTTTTGACCTGCTCTTCTGGGTGCAGAACCATGAATTGCTTCGAACATAGCGCACTCTTCCCCAATATTTGCAGAGCCAGCCAAGCCGACTGATCCAGCAATTTGCGCAGCCACATCCGACAAAATATCACCGTATAAATTAGGCATCACAATTACATCAAACAACTCAGGTGTATCAGCCAATTTGGCTGCGCCTATATCTACAATCCAATGTTCGTTTTCAATAGCTGGATATTCCAACGCTATTTCATCAAATACCTGATGAAATAGCCCATCAGTTTGTTTCATTATATTGTCTTTGGTAAAGCAGGTTACTTTTTTTCTACCATACTGTTTTGCATATTCAAAAGCATACCTAACAATTTTTTCGCAGCCAGGCCTACTGATTAATTTCAAACACTGAATCACTTCGTCAGTTTGTTGGTGTTCAATACCAGCATACAAATCTTCTTCGTTTTCGCGAACAATTACAATATCCATCACTGGATGTTTGGTACTTACAAAAGGGTGTAAACTCATACAAGGTCTTACATTCGAGTAAAGTCCAAGAAATTTTCTGGTGGTAACATTTAAACTTTTATAGCCACCTCCCTGAGGTGTGGTAATGGGTGCTTTTAAAAATACTTTATTCCTTCTAATAATATCCCATGCTTCCTTTGCAATACCAGCAGTGTTGCCAGCTAAATATACTTTTTCCCCTACTTCAATTTCTTCTACTTCAATATTGGCTCCAGCAGCTAAAATAATTTCTAGGGTCGCATCCATTATTTCAGGACCAATTCCATCTCCTTTTGCTATTGTAATTTTCGTCATGATTATATTTGCTTTTAATGCAGTGCAAAAATGTGGACTTAAATTGATAAGTTTTTATTTATATTTGAAATGATTAATATAAAATTTATTTATGAATTACACATTAAATCAGTTACAAATTTTTCTAAAAATTGCTCAAATGCAAAGTGTTACCAAGGCGGCTGATGCCCTATATTTAACACAGCCAGCAGTATCTATCCAGCTTAAAAATTTCCAGAATCAATTTGAAATACCACTTACAGAAGTAGTGGGAAGAAAAATATTCATTACAGACTTCGGCAGAGAGATTGCCGCAGCAGCCGAAAATATATTGAATGAAGTACACGCCATTAGCTATAAAAATCTGGCTTATAAAGGCCAATTGGCTGGTAGACTAAAAATTTCTGTTGTATCAACCGGCAAATATGTAATCCCGTATTTTTTGGCTGACTTCTTAAATCAGCACGAAGGAATTGAATTAATACTAGATGTTACCAATAAAGCAAAAGTAATAGAGAGCTTAGAAAAGAATGAAGTGGACTTTTCATTGGTATCTGTATTACCAGAAAATATACAAACCGAAAAGGTTGAACTCATGCAGAACAAATTATATCTGGTGGGTAATGGCAACCAACAATTCGAAAATAAGATTTACACAAAAAAAATCTTTGAGACCATCCCACTCATTTATCGGGAAATAGGTTCAGGCACGAGGCATACCATGGAGAAATATATTGAGAAAAACAAATTACCTGTCCGAAAAAAAATGGAACTCACTTCTAATGAAGCGGTGAAGCAAGCAGTAATTGCGGGACTTGGATACTCTATCATGCCTTTAATTGGATTGAAAAACGAATTGAATAATAAAGACTTACAGATCATTCCCGTAAAAGGTTTTCCAATTAAATCTGCCTGGAATTTAATCTGGCTTAAAGGAAAAAACCTAAGTCCCGTTGCGCTGGCTTTTTTAAACTATGTAAAAAAGGAAAAAAACAATATCATCAGGGAAAAATTTGAATGGTTTGAGCAATATTAAATTCATCAAATACTGGCAAGTAATATATCTGCCAAATCATTCAGTTCATTTATTGTGATGGTAAGTGGTGGAGCTATTCTAATGCGGTCTGGCGCAAATAAAAACCAGTCTGTAATCAATCCATTTTTTACACAACGTTCTGCAATAGATTGTGTAAGTTCGGCCGATTCAAATTGAAGGGAGCACCACAATCCATGCGACTGAATATTTTTAATAGCGGGATGTTGTAGTCTTTCTATTAATATGGCTTGCTTTGTTGCAATGGTTTCCAATATATTATTGCCAATTAAAAAATCAAAAGCTGCTTTGCCCGCTGCGCAAGAAACTGGATGTCCCCCAAAAGTGGTAATATGGCCCAATACGGGATTATTGCTAAGCGTACTCATCAATTGATTGCTAGCAATAAATGCCCCCAATGGCATTCCGCCGCCCAATGCTTTACCCAATAATAATATATCGGGCACTATTCCAAACTGTTCAAAAGCCCAGAGCGTGCCAGTTCTTCCAAAGCCAGCCTGTATTTCGTCTAGTATTAAAAGCACACAATGCTCATCGCATTTTTTTCTGACTAACTGCAACCATTCTTTAGTGGGTGCTTTTACCCCACTCTCTGCTTGTACCGTCTCTAATATTACGCAAGCAGTTTGCGAATCAATGGCATTGATGAATTGCTGAGATCCAAAATCTAAATGAAAAATATCAGGTAATAATGGCCTAAAAGCGTTGCGCCAGTATTCATCTCCCATCACACTCAATGCACCTTGGGTACTTCCATGATACGCATGATTGGCAGCTATTATCTTGCTACGATTGGTCACACGCTTGGCCAATTTCATTGCGCCCTCGGTTGCTTCGGCACCGCTATTGGTAAAGTATACCGTATTCAATGATGGTGGCAAATGCTTTGCAAGCATGGCTGCATAAGCTACTTGAGGTGTTTCAATAAATTCACCATATACAATTACGTGCATATAATCTGCAGCTTGTTGCTGCACTGCTTGTACTACTGCCGCATTGCTATGACCAATATTGCAGACACTAAATCCCGCAATCCCATCTATGTATTTTTTACCCGCAGTATCCCAAATATAAACGCCTTCAGCCTTGGCCATTTCTATGCCAATTGGCTTGGGAGAAGTTTGGGCAATATGCGACAAAAAGAGTTGCCGATTATTCATAGCACAAACATAAAACAAGATCGGCGATAATTTATATACCCAGTTCGTATTGTCGGCTGGTAATATAGGCTACATCATAATTTGCGTTGAATGTATCTTGTACTGGCAAAGTTGTAAGCCATAATTTATTTTCCTTTCCAAAAGCTTCTAAGAGTCTTGCCTGCTCTTTTTTAACGAGGAGTTTACCTTCGAAGTCTGTTTTAACCGTTGTGCTTGTTGGAAAGCTTTCAAGCATCAATCTCCCAACTACCCTCAATATATCTTCATACTATCCTCAATATATACCCATACCTACGCCGCTCATCCTTCGCTCATCTTATACTCCTCGCTTTGAATTGGATTATTCAGGGTTTTTGAGGATGGAGTATGGGTGAAAAGACTCACCCGCTAAATTGATTTTGAGTAATCATTTGAATAACAAAATAGGTATTTTAATTGAAAGAAAAAACAGTTTCCCTATCCAATATTTAATTGCTTGGTATTCGTTAGAACAGCACCGCTAAATAACTAGAAATAATTTCTCCTATTTTATTTATGCTGTATTTTATTTATGCTTGCTATTATTTCCTCCCCTTCAAGTAAAAAGCCATCCCTAATTCATATTGCTGACTGGCTGCATTGGCTACTTTGATATTGGTATTGTAAAAGAAATTCGCCTCCCCTATCTCCTTCAACATCAAGCCCGCTCCTGCTCTTATATTGCCCGTACTCTGGTACACCAACATCGCATTCACTTGTTTATCGTACTCAAACTGTGCACCCAAATCTACCAATGCTCCCGTGGTGCGGTACAATCTTACCATCATCATCGGCTTGAGGTTTAGTTGCTCATTGCCACCTATATCGAGACTGTAAGTTCCGCCCAACTGACCCAGTGCTAGGTTCGCTCCTTCCCCACCTTTTACACTAAAGTTTTCTCTAAGTCGGTAAAACGATAAGCCAAGGGTGAGTCTTTTATTGGTGTACACCCCGCCTATATTGCCATCATACTGGATCTTGCGGTCAATACTTGATATAATCAACGGATCTATTACACTACCTTGATCAATATATTTACTATTGATTCTATCACCCGCAAATGCCAAGGATATTCCTATGCGTATATTTTGGTCTGCATTGAGTTTTACTTTATAGGCATAATTAAACACCCCAAAAGTGCGGTATAGTATGCCCGTAACATCACTCATTACTTGCAAGCCTGCTGCTGAGTTGGCACCAAAATTAAATTCACCGCTTAGGTTGGTCATCACTGGTGCTCCTTCAAAACCAGCCCAACTGCGGTTTTGCATGATATTTACTTTATTGCCATCAATACCCGTAAAGCCTGCATTCCAAAGCATCCGATTCCTAAAATACTGGCTCATCGTATTCTCTAATTGCTGCTGTGCAAATACACTTAACTGCATCATTGTAAATGCAATAACTATGATGACAATGCTATTTATTCTTTTCATGCTATTTTATTTTAATAACCAATAACTTAATCAACACAATAACCCAATCAACTCAATCAACCCAATAACCTAATAACCTAATAACTCAATCAACTATCTTAAAACCGTAAACGTCCCTCGTTTTACAATCTGGCCTTTAATGGTGAGGACAAAGAAATAAGTATCCTTCGTTAATATTTTTCCCTTCACCGTTCCATCCCAAGTATTGGCGTAGTTATTTTGTTCGTACACCACTTTGCCATTTCTATCAAAAATCTGCAATTTGTTGTTCGGGTATTGATCTAGGTTTTTAATTACAAAACGATCGTTAATACCATCCCCATTCGGAGTGAACACATTGGTAGGTTCTACAAATATTTCATCGGGTTTAATGGATACCGATACACTGGCTGTCGCAACACAACCCTGTGCTGTTGTAGCTGTAACCGTGAACGTAGTATTATCTGTTATCCTTGCTATGGTATTGGCTTGGCTAGGTGTGCTGAGGTTGGCAGCGGGAGACCATACATAACTCGCAGCATTACCTGTTGCATTTAGTTGGGTAGTTAAACCCTTCAATACCAATGCAGGATTGGCTGATGCTGTTACGGTTGGCAACGCATTAACGATAATATCTCTGGTAACAGTTGTGCCGCATCCACTTGCATTGGTTACTGTATAGCTGATGGTTGCAGTACCAGCTTGCCTTCCGGTGATCATACCTGCCGCATTAATTGTTGCTACACTTGTATTGCTGCTGCTCCAAATACCACCTGTTGTTGCACTTGCAAACTGGGTAGTTGCTGCAAAACAAACTTGCTGTGTTCCAGTAATAGCGGCTACTGTTGGCAAAGGATTAATCGTTCCACTGACTGCAATATTTTGGGTGGTTGCGCCAGTAGAACTCAATATAATATTACCAGATGAAGTTCCAACAGTTGAAGTGATAAATCTTAAAAATACCGTAGTATTAGAAAGTGCTCCATTAATCGGCGAGAACTCAATACTATTATTAAATATTCCATTTTCAGTCGCTGATAATTCAAAACCAATAGGAGCAACTAAACTAATATTAGCCAACAAATTATTCCCCGATATGGTAAAGCTTTGAGGTGTTGATATTCCATTTATACAACTACTGAATATTGGCAATGATCCAGTTGTATTTATAACTGGAGTTGCAGCCGCTGCTCTGGTTACTGTTAGTGTATATGTTTTAGTAGATGCATCTTGTGCAGTAACTATTACGGTGATGGTATTAGTACCTACGGTTAAATTAATATTACCAGAGGCTGATCCACTCGCTACTGCTATTCCATTTACTATAATACTTGCATTGGCTTCTGATCTTGTTGGCGTTACTGTTATACTCGTAGTTCCATTCGTTACACTTGCTGTATATGCGGTTGTAGCTGAAGCAAAGGTTGGTGATAATATTCCCGCTGTTGTGGTGAGTGTAGAGAGGTCTGCATTGTTGGATAATACAATGGGGGCATCCAAACTAATATCGGCAGAAAATAGTAAGGGTACACTTAAAGTATAATTACCAGATGCCAAACCGCTGATTGAATACCCCGTTACGGTTACTACAATATTAGTACCTACACTACTTGAAGCAAATAGTGCAACGGGATTTCCAACAAGGGTTATATTGTCGTTACCTACAACTCCATTTAATACCGCGGTGCCACTTAATATAGCTGTTGTATTGCCATCAAATTTTTTATTATTGGCAGAGACTCCACTTATGGTCAATAATTTTGGAGTAATATTAGCAGAGAATCCTGTCGGCTGAATTAAAGTATAATTAGCAGCTGCATTTCCAATAAGCATATAACCAGATAAGCTTACTGGTTTATTTACCCCTACACTTGAATTATTGAAAGAGGCAACTATTGTTCCACCGACAGATAAATTATCGCTTCCAATAAGGCCGACTAATACTGGATTTCCAGTAACTGTGGCCACAGTATTGGCATCATACACTTTATTGCTCGCAGTAATACCAGTAATTGTTAAATTGCTTTTGCTGATAACTATATTTCCTGCGGCATAAGTAATATTATAATTACCCGCAGTAAATGTTCCACCCGTAGCTGCACTTGGTGTTACACTTCCTGTATAAGTACCGACATTTGCATTGGCTGCTGATCCAGTGCTGTATGCTACTGTTACGGTGCCAATGGTTTCTCCATTTAATAATCCTACACTCGTAAATGCAGTAGAACCTGCTGCACCTATTAGTGCTTGTCCATACGTTTTATTAGCAGCACTTGCAGTAATGGTTAGTGCTGCTTGACCAACAATAATATTTCCTGCGGCATAAGTAATATTATAATTACTCGTAGTAAATGTTCCACCCGTAGCTGCACTTGGCGTTACACTACCCGTGTAAGTTCCAACATTTGCATTGGCTGCTGCGCCTGTACCATAAGCAACTGTTACGGTGCCAATGGTTTCTGTTCCAACTAATCCTACACTCGTAAATGCAGTAGAACCAGTTGCACCAGTTAATATTTGTCCATACGTTTTATTCACCGCACTCGCTGTAATGGTTAGTGCTGCTTGACCAACAATAATACTTCCTGCGGCATAAGTAATATTATAATTACTCGTAGTAAATGTTCCACCCGCAGCTGCACTTGGCGTTACACTACCCGTGTAAGTTCCAACATTTGCATTGGCTGCTGCGCCTGTACCATAAGCAACTGTAACGGTGCCAATGGTTTCTGTTCCAACTAATCCTACACTGGTAAATGCAGTAGAACCTGCTGCACCAGTTAATATTTGTCCGTAAGTTTTATTCACCGCACTTGCTGTAATGGTTAGTGTTGCTTGACCAACAATAATATTTCCTGCGGCATAAGTAATATTATAATTACTCGCAGTAAATGTTCCACCCAAAGCTGCACTTGGTATTACACTTCCTGTATATGTTCCAACGTTTGCATTGGCTGCAGAACCGGTACCGTATGCAATGTTTACGGTGCCAATAGTTTCTCCATTTAATAATCCTACACTGGTAAATGCAGTAGAACCCGCTGCACCTGTTAATATTTGTCCATAAGTTTTATTCGCAACACTTGCAGTAACTGTTAATGTAGCACGACCAACAATAATATTTCCTGTTGTATAACTGATAGTATAATTACTCGCAGTAAATGTTCCACCCAAAGCTGCACTTGGTATTACACTTCCTGTATATGTTCCTTCTGGTGCAGTGGCTGCAGAACCTGTACCGTATGCAATGTTTACGGTGCCAATAGTTTCTCCATTTAATAATCCTACACTCGTAAATGCAGTAGAACCCGCTGCACCTGTTAATGCTTGTCCATACATTTTATTTACCGCACTTGCTGTAATCGTAAGTGCTGCACGACCAACAATAATATTTCCTGTGGCATAAGTAATATTATAATTACCCGCAGTAAATGTTCCACCCGTAGCTGCACTTGGCGTTACACTTCCTGTATAAGTTCCTGCTGCCGCGGTGGCTGCAGAACCGGTACCATAACCAACTGTTACGGTTCCAATAGTTTCTGTTCCAACTAATCCTACACTCGTAAATGCAGTAGAACCAGTTGCACCAGTTAATATTTGTCCATAAGTTTTATTCACCGCACTCGCTGTAATGGTTAGTGCGGCTGGGCTTACAGTACTGTTTGCGATCGCAATATTTTGACTCAATGCATTGGTACTAGATACCACTATATTGCCCATATAAGGAGAACCAGCAACTGTATTATTTGCTTTTAGCCTGATATAGATTGTAGTGGCATTCACAGTACCTGCTACGGGGGATAAACTAACTAAAGCATCATAACTAGATGCCGCATTGATACTTACTTCAAAACCACTTGGTGGAGTTATCACTATATTATTGGTTAAACTTACGCCACTTACCGTAAAATTTTGTGTGGTTGAAGCCGATCCGTAGATGGCTGTCATGGCCGTTAAACTGGCTGTTGTAGTAATATTGATGGCATTGCTTACAGTGATAGCATTACCTGTTAAATCGGCATTACCAGAAGCTGCTGCATTCCAGTTTGCTGCTGCTCCTATATTATAGGCCGAGCTGCTATGCGAAATGCTGCCATTTTTATTCAATACTGAAATTAACGCTGCTTTATCGGTTGCATTCAAGCTTATACTAAAACTGGTTGAACTGCTGATTTCTACATTAGAACTGGTTAAAGTATAGGTGGAAGCGTTTTGGCCAGTGATGGTTATTTTAGAAATATCAATATCGTTATTAGCACCCGAAGTAGACGCAAAATAATTACCCGTTACTACCAACTCACCCGTAGTTACATTGTAAGTTGCTGAAGCAATAGTTGGTGGTGCTACTGTAAAACTAGCCGTTGGCAATGAAGTACAGCCTGTGTTGGTTTCCGTAAAAGCAAATGTGGTACTACCTATTGCTACACCCGTAATGGCTCCTGCATTGGTTACCGTTGCAACCGCAGTATTATTGCTGGCCCACACACCTCCAGAAACAGGCGACAAACCAGCGTTGGCGTTTACTGCAATTGAGGTTGAACCCGTAATGCTCACCACTGGCAAACTATTTACCGTAACAGCAACAGGTATGCGATTAGAGGAAGTAGCACCTGTTTCAACAATGCGAATAATATTTGCAGCCGCTTGATTCCCCACTAAAATACTCCCATCTGGATGAATTGCCACGCTCAAAGGTCTATTAATGCCGCTTCCCAAAACCTCTATATTAGCACCATTGGCATCCATTCTTTTTATTTGGTTGTTGAATCGATCTGCCACCAAAATTTTTCCATCTGGCTGTATGGCAACACCAGAAGGTTTATTAAACCCTGAACCCAGTACTACCATATTGCTTCCATCTGCATTGTAGCGTTTTATGGCATTGTTGTTATAATCCGCTATTAAAATTTTCCCATCTGCTTGTAAAGCAATATCACCAGGACTAATTAATCCCGACACAATTATGGCTTGATTGCTGCCATCGGCATCCATTCTTGTAATGGCGTCACTAGATAATATCAAAATTTTCCCATTCGCTTCTATCGCAATCGCCGTTGGATTGCTGAGTCCCGCACCCAGCAATACCATATTAGAGCCATCCGCATTAAACCGTTTTACAATATTATTTGACACATCAGCCACATAAATTTTACCATCGGCTTGTACGGTAATACCACTAGGCAAATTAAATCCCGATGCCAGTTCCACCCGATTGGCTCCATTCACATCCATCCGATATAATTTACTAGTTCCCATATCGGTTACCAAAACCTTGCCATCGGCTTGCGCTCTTACACCAAAAGGATTGCTAAAACTGCCGATATCTGTAGAATTATTTATTGACTGCTGTTGCTCTATATAATAATTGCCTGTGCTTAATAAGCTCGTATTTGCCAAGGCAGAACCGCCACTGGCAGAACCATACCAAACAGGCACAAAGCCCGCAGTGGCTGAACTGCTTAAACTGGCTACCGTTTCATTGGCACATTTTGTTGCGCTGCTGGCACTTATTTGTTGTACCCCAACTGCAAAGCGGGTTACCGATTCACAACTATTGGCTGTTTGACTGGCATAATAACTGCTGCCATTTACCAAAGCAGTTGTATTGGCCAAAGCAGTACCCCCCGTTGCAGCCGCATACCACTGTATATTGCTACCCGTTGCTGTTAGGTTGGCAAGGGTGGCCGTACCAGCATATACTTGACTGGCAATACCAGTTGGCGCTGAAGTATTGTTTACGGTAATAGCCACCGCTACCCGATTGGAATTGCTGGCAGCACTAATCTGTTGAATTCGATTACTGGTTCTGTCTGCAACCAGTATTTTACCATCCGTTTGTACGGCAACGCCCATTTGAGTTGATAATCCATCAGTAATCTCAACTAGGTTGGCGCCATCCGCATCCATCCTCAAGAGTTTATTGCTATTATTACTTATTAAAATTTTTCCATCCGCTTCAATGGCTACAGTAGCTGGATTATTTAAACCAGACCTAAGTATAACCAAGTTGGTACCATCGGCATTTATTCTTTTCACAGAACTACTTATTGCATCTGCAACCACAATTTTTCCATCTGCCTGTAGTGCTATTCCAACAGGCTGCATACCCAATCCCCCTGCCAAGGTAGCATTGAGGCTTCCATCTGTATTCAATCGCTTTATATGATAATTCCCTGCATCGGCTACCAAAATTTTTCCATCCGCTTGAATGGCAATGCCATAGGGTATATTAAAACCAGAAGCTAGTGTATCCAAACCAGTGCCATCTGCATTCATCCTTTTAACGTCAGTATTCAACGCATCGGTTACTAAAATTTTTCCATCCGCTTGAATGGCAATGCCAAATATATCGCCTAGCCCAGTAGCCAGTGTTATCTCACCACTACCATCTGCGTTCATTCTTTTTATGGTTCCATCGGTATTAGAAAATACTACTTTTCCATCGGGTTGAACAGCCAAAGCAACGGGAGAAGTACCACCCATGTTAAAGTCGATTGTACTCAATGCTTTTTGTTGTTCTATATAATAAGTTCCTGTGCTTAGCGCAGCAGTATTGGCTAAGGCAGTGCCACCTGTGGCAGCCGCATACCAAGCTGCTGTTGCTCCTGCCATAGGTGTGCTGGTTAGATTGGCTACGGTGCCGCTATTACAAAATGCTTGACTGGCATTGCTTATTTGTTTTGCTGTTACCGCAAAACGAATCACAGATTCACAACCTCCGGCACTCTGACTAGCATAATACACCGTACCATTTACCAATGGGGTTGTATTCAGCAATGCAGTACCACCACTGGCTGCTGCATACCATTGTATAGAACTGCCTGTAGCTGTTAATGCTGCTACAGTTGCTGTGCCTGCATATACTTGTACTTTTGTGGCAAATGGAGCTGGGAATGGATTCACAAATCCCGATACCCCTTTATTTTGGGTTATAGCGTTGGTAGATGCGGCTGTAATATTCCCCATTGGCGATCCCGTTGCGGTGGTGGTTAACCTTGCATAAATGATTGTATTGCTTACCACCCCACTTAATTGGGTGAGCGATAAACTATTTGCATAGCCACTGCCCGAGCTGGTTGAAATTTCATACCCTGCAGGAGCCGTTAGTAAGATATTAGCCGTTAAAGCAGTGCCACTTACTGTAAAATTTTGCGCAGCAGAATTAAAGCTGGGGCAAGCATTGAATGTAGTTAGCATACCCATAGTTGTAATAGTAGCTGCATTGCTCACCGTAATAGCATTGCCAGTTAAATCTGCATTGCCGGGCTGATTCACCATCCAATCGGCTGCTGCTGATATATTATATACGGTGCCATCATTGGCGGTAGTTCCATTTTTGTTCAATAGGGTTAATATACCAGCTTTATCGGTGGCATTTAGGGTTACACTAAAATGGGTTGCATCTGTAATGTCTACATTACTGGTGGTAAGGGTATAGGTTGCACCTGCTTGTCCACTTATGGTAAACTTAGAAATATCTATATCATTATTAGCACCAGCGGTAGCAAGAAAGTCTACCCCTGTTGCGGTTAATACCCCTGTGGTAATATCGTAAACAGCAGAGCTAATAGAAGGGGCTGGATTGCCTCTGGTTACCGTGAGGGTATATATATTTTGCGTAGTACCATTTAATGCAGTCACGCGAATATCAATGGTATTGGCGCCAATATTTAAATTAAGCGGAGTTGATGGGGTTGCATTGTTGATACTGGTATAACTGCCTCCATTCAACCTAATTTCCATGGTAGCAGAACTATTAGATAAGGTTGGTGTAACAGTGGTTGAATTTACCGAGTAAATAACCGTCTTGCTATAAGCCGTTGTAGCTGATGAAAAACTGGTATTAAAAGCTCCTGTGTTTGAACTAAGATTGTTTAAAAAAGCGTCTGAATTTGGGTTGATTGCAAAAATACTGTTTAGAGACCACCCTTGGTTGGGCACCGATGTTTTATTGGCCCTTACCCGGTAATAATTATTAGGAGCGGATAGTCCTGTTACAACGTGGCTGGTATTAGAGCCAGCTACAGAAAAACTATTATAGCCGCTTACAAAACTTGAGAAGTCGCTGCTGGTTGATATGTCAAGCAAGTAGTTATCAACGGTCCCAGCGGTGGGGGCAGTCCAGTTAGCAGTAAAGCCATTGGCGGTATAAGCAGTAGCAGCGGTGGCTGTAGTAGCCATCATGGCATAGCTCTCAATCCAGTTACTGGTACTGCCTGTAAGTGCAAAATTATATATGATTCCGCCTAAACCAGATGCAGTACCTAAGTTGGCTAATGTTGTAACGCCTGTATTAGAAGCCCCAGCAGTACCTGCATCAAATTTGTAATAAGCAAATAAACTACTCGGCATGGTGGTGAAAGAGCTGAGCATATCAGTTTTTACTTCAGCGGCTGTTCTTGAATCGGCAAATACCCTTAGCTCATCTATGCTTCCTTTGAATTTATAAGAAAGATCGTATCGGGATCCTATATTTAAATAATTATTACTGGTGGTAATAATATCGCCAATATTGGCATAAGAAGCATTGTCTCTTACTAGGGTCACTTCAACCCCATTAATATATAATTTGGCAGATAAATTATCTGGATTGTACATGGCTGCTATATGAGTCCATCGGTTGGTTGGTAATACCCCAGCGGCATCTAAATACAGTCCTGGGCGAGGTATAAACCGCAAGCCATTGGCGCCTCCACCGCCTGTATGCAATTCCATTAACGCATCACCTTTACTGGTAATAAACTGTATATCGGTATTCGCAGTTGGCGTCCAATACACCCATGTTTCAATGGTAAATTTTGAAACATTAAATGCGGTTGAATTAGGCACTGATGCATAATCATCTACCCCATCAAAATTCAGTGCATTGCCAGGCTGCGAAAACGCGGTTATGGCCAAAAAAAAGGAGAGAAGCAAGCTGAGCAAGAAACGCTTTTTCATACAATTCAAGTTGAGATAATATGAAATTAGCCGCTCGAATTGTAGTAAAACACCCAAAGTGGGTGAATAAGGGTTCTGGGTGGGTGAATGAGCTTTAAATAGGTGTAAGCGGAATGAACTTGAAAGCTATCTGGTATATATGCTCCTGGTTTTACTGAAGTGTATTTTTAATTTCTTGCTGAAATACACTTTTTACATTTAATGGCAATATGGCATTTTTTTTAATAATTAAAAGCGTTTCTATTTCCTTTACTACACCAATAAAAAAAGCTAAATAATAAAGCCAATGTATGAGTTCATGAAAGAATAGCACTACTAAAAAAATACTCTGAATATAAAAAGTAATTTTTGCCATAATAGTATGAAGTCCAAAAAGTACCATGCCATATTTACGATACAAACAAATGGTATTTAGTGTAATTAAAGTTGCAAAAAAACAAAAAATAATAATCGAGGGAATACAAAAAATTCATTGTAATAAAAAATCATTGCAGTAAAGGCAATTAAATAACTACATAAATCGCCCCAAGAATCTAATATAGCTCCCATTTCAGTTTGCATCTTATACTTTCTAGCTATATAACCATCTGCAATATCTGTTAACTGAAATACAATAAATATAATTGCAAACTGTTGCTTACTAATATAAAAAATTAAGAACAGAATGATAGGCGTAAATGCAATTCTTGAGAGTGAAAGTATATTGGGAATATTCCAAACAATTTTATATTTCATAGTCCAAAAACTTTAGTAAATAAGCAATACACCCTGCTACCAGAAAACTATCAAATCTATCCAGCACGCCTCCATGACCTGGAATAATTTGACTGTAATCTTTTATAAGCACTTTTCTTTTATACGCTGAAAACAATAAATCACCCAACTGATAACTTATCACAATCAAGATTGTAGCAAAAAAAGAAGAGAAATTTTTCTCCCCTTTGAATATGATATAATAGTTTATGAAAACAAAAAACAATCCCCCCAATAAGCCTTCTAAAGTTTTATTGGGACTGGTTCTTTTAACGAATTTAAATTTTCCGAACAATTGACCAGCAACTTGACTAAACCCATCAAAAGTGATGGCAAAACAATAAACGATTAAAATAGCAAATGCAGAAGCATTGATAATAAAATTTACAAACAAGTATGAGATAATGGCATAGGCTAATAACCCAACAAATAGGGTTTTTAAATACCTGATTCCATTGCTTACAATCTCGTAAGCTCCAATAATAAGCACCATGCAAAAAATTAAATTAAACCAAAAATGGGTAAGATTAAGCAGGGATATTACGGCGCTATTAATGAGAAAAAAGAAAAGATATTTGGTCCATATTGCTTTCTTTTTCTCGGTTGGCTTTGAACGCAAATGCATATAAGTTAAAATGCCACCAATAATAGTATTTAGCAAGAATAGCGAGAGAATGATAAATATTTTTTTATCCATGGAATTTTTCTAACCCTATTCGCTGGTAATATCTTTCTATTTTTTTTTGATATTCATCAAAATATCCTCGAATTGAAAGAGCTATTTCAGGCAGGTTATTGCATTATTGATGATTAATTAAGTGCATTACAAGTTGAAAATACCCAGTTATAAAAAGTAAATTAACCTTAGATGGGTAAATAGCTGAATTTGGTGGGCGAACTATGGAATTTAGTGGGTGAAATGCGAATGAATTTTCTACCCTTGTACAATTTTCAATTTTTCAACCAATAAAGGATAAAAGCTTTTACCCATGGGCAGTATCTGCGTGGCTACGGTTACTTCTTCGGAATCAAATCCTTTTAAATGGTGCAGATTAATTAGGTAAGAACGGTGTATTCGCCAAAAAAATTCGGGCAATACCGCTATTAAATTTTTAAGACTTGTCTTGATGGTGTACTTGCCCTGCTTTGTTACCAGTGTTGCATAGTTGTCGTTGGCCTCTATATAAATAAGTTCATCTGTCTGCAACTTTACAAACCTATTTTTTTGTTTAATGAAAATGCCATCGTTAATAATTACTGGACTTTCTTCTAATTCTGTTTGTTCTCTTTGCTGCATTCGTCCAAAATGCATTAAGGCGGTTTCAATTACTGCATATAAATCTTCCTCGCTAAATGGCTTTATTAAATAGGCGTAAGGCACTGCTTGCTTTGCACGGTCGATAGTGTTTTTATCGTTGTGACTGGTAGCAAATACAAAAGGCACAGAAAAATGTTGTTTAATATAATGCGCCAATTCAATTCCCGATTTACTTCCTTTTAGGGTAATATCGACCAATACCAAATCGGGTGTTTTTTTTGTTAATGACGCAATGGCTTCATCGTAATCAATACAAATATCTTGCACATGATAACCCAAGCGCTGCAAGCAATCTTGCATATAGTCTGCAATAATTAATTCATCTTCTACCAATAAAATATTTACCTGATTATTTTCCACTATGCGGCTATTGAATCTTTAAAATTAATAGTTACCAATGTGCCATTATCGTTAGAGAAAACTACGTTGCCCTTTAGTTGTCGCGCCATATTTTTCACCAGCTTTAAACCCAAAGAATTCTTTTGATCAAATTGAGGGGGCAGTCCAGTTCCATCATCGCGAACCGTGAGAATATACCCATTATCTTGGGGCTGAATTTGCACAGTAATAGTTCCGTTGTGTTGGTTTTGGAAAGCATATTTACAACTATTTGTAATCAGCTCATTCAACATTAACCCCACAGAAATAGAAGTGTCTAAAGAAAGGTTTATCTGCTGCGCCTCTACTACTTGCAATGCTATATTCTTACCCATTGGTGTATTGGCAGATAAAATACCTGCCGCCAAATCGGCTATATATTCTTTCAAGTAAATATGCACTACATCATTCGATTCATACAGTTTATTGTGCACCAAAGCCATACTCTTTATTCTCTCCTGTGCTTGTTTTAATTGTGCCATCATTGCAGGATTATCTATGTCTTTAAACTGCATATACAATAAGCTGCTGATAATTTGCAAATTATTTTTTACGCGATGGTGAATTTCTTTCAGGAATACATCTTTTTCTTGATTGCTTTGAAGCAAGGCATTGCTAAGCTTATTTTTATTTTTATAACTGGCAAATGCAAAACCAGCCGTTAATATTGCTAAAAGTAGTGCTATTCCTATTACCCACTCAGTAACACGCTGTTGTTGATTAATAGTATCTAAAAACTCGATTTGCTTTTCTTTTTTTTCCGTCTCAAACATGATATCTGCTGTGGTAGTTTGTGCGGTAACTTCTGATTCTTTTAGTGCTTCATTGGCATCGTAAGCTTTTTGCTTGAATGAGTAAGCTTTGTTATAATCCCCAACATAAGCGTATACAGCAGCCCAAGTGTTGAATGTTTCTATATATCGATTGGTCATATTACTGCTATCTGCCCATTTTTGGGTAAGTTTAGCATAATGAAAAGCAGAATCTTGTAACTTGTTTTTTGCAAAAGCCCTAGACATTTGTGCATAAAACATTACCCGATAATGATTCACATTGTTCTCCTCACATATTTGTTTCCCAGTTCTAGCAGTTGCGAGTAAAGCGGTATTATTTCCTATTTGTTCTAAAGCACCCGCTTTTAATAGCAATAAATTACTTTCTAAATCGGGCTGAAAAGTAGATTTGACATATGGCATAGCCAAGTTACAAAAATAGAGCACACTATCATATTGTTTCTTTTGTTGATATACATACGCAATAGCATCATAAGTTGCTAAATAATAAAAAGCTTTGTTGTTTTTAGTTTTATTAATAAGTGCTTCTGCTTTTTTATAGTAAGCCAAAGCTTTATCAAACTTAGGCAACTGCACAAAAATATTACCCAGTGTAATGAGTATTTTTAAGCTTTTTTCTTCAGCCCCTAAAGAATCATATATGGTTAAACATTTTTGTGCAAATAGAATGGCTTTGTTGTACCGTTGAGTTTGGCTATATATTGTGGCTGCATTCAAATATGCATTGGCCATTATATCTGCATCCTTACTCAATTCAGATAGCGCAATGGCCTTCAACATCCACTGCTCAGTTTCTGGCATTTTTCCTAATACAAAACAAACTTGCACCATTGAATTGGCTGCATATGCTTTATTGGCCAGGTCTTTTAACTTGGGGGTTATGGTGGTTTCATTTGACTTTAAGAACCACTTTTCGCTTTCTTTGGGGTTGGTGAATAAATAGTATTCTCCCAATGCTATTTGGTATTTTACTTTTAAACTATCAATATTGGTTTTACTGATTAAACTTTTTAAACTATCTACTTTCAAATCTGACTGGGCAGCAATGGCTGAAGAGAAAAAAAGAAAAATTAGAATGGCTATTTTACGCATGGTTAAAATGAATGCCCTACAAACTTAAAGCAAGATCCCCAATAATTAATATCTTCATTTAACAAAGCATCAATTATAACCCAATAACCCAATAACCCAATAACCCAATAACTCAATAACTTAATCAACTATTTACATGGCAACAATTCTCCCAGTTCTTGGCAAGCATCCCCAATTTGGAAGCGACTGTTTTATAGCCCCAAACGCAACCATTGTAGGGGATGTGGTAATGGGCAATGAATGCAGTATATGGTTCAATACCGTAATTAGAGGAGATGTGAATTATATTAAAATAGGCGACAAAGTGAATATCCAAGATGGGGCGATCATTCATTGTACTTATGAAAAAAACGGGACTGATATTGGAAATCGGGTTTCTATTGGCCACAATGCTTTGGTACACGGCTGCACCATTCACGATGATGTTTTGATTGGCATGGGGAGTATTGTTATGGACAGGTGCGTGGTGCATTCTAATTCTATTATTGCCGCCGGCGCAGTGGTTTTAGAAGGCACTGTAGTTGAAGCAGGCAGCATTTATGCGGGGGTGCCTGCCAAAAAAGTGAAAGATATATCTCAAGATTTAATCAGCGGTGAAATAAATAGAATTGCTGAAAACTATATTAAATATGCAGATTGGTTCAAAGATTATAACCACAACTTTATAAAATAATACATCATTTATTCCGTTATAAAATATTCATTCTAATACGCTTATATAATATGAGAAAAATAGTAATGTTTAGCTGTATCATATTGATGGGCTTTTCTTCCTGCAAATTACTTGGGATTGGCAAAAAAAGCAGTCCCAAAGAAGTAAAACAAGATGGTGGCTGCCCCACAGATGGTAAAAATGTGGGAGCCGAGAAATTGTTGAGCGACAATCCTAAAATAAAAAAAGCACCCAAATACACCAAGGGCAAAACACTTAGCTATCAATAATTCACATCAGTCATGGTATCTAAAATAGTAAGATAGCTTACATACCTGTCTTCGGAAACGGATCCAATACCCACTTGCTGTTTCACGGCGCAATCTGGCTCATTAATATGCATGCAATTATTGAAATGACAATCTTTCATGAGCTTTAGCATTTCAGGGAAATAGTGACTTAGTATATTTTTTTTAATATCTACCAGTCCAAATTCTCTAACACCCGGTGTATCTACAATACTGCTACTAGCATCTATATCAAACATTTCGGCAAAAGTAGTGGTATGCAACCCCTTGCCACTCCAATCACTCACTTCCTGTGTGCGCAAATTGAATTCGGGAAAAAGATGATTGATAAAACTAGATTTCCCCACTCCACTATGTCCGCTCAATAAAGTGATTTTATTTTTTAGTACATCTTTCAACGCATCCAAGCCCTCCCCTTTTTCAATGCTGGTAGGCAGTACCGTATATCCGGCATTTTGGTAAATTTCCGTAATATGAGCCAATTTTGCCAACTCTTTCGCACGATACAAATCCACTTTATTAAATACAATAATGGCAGGTATATGGAAAGATTCACAGGAAATTAAAAACCGATCAATAAAACCCTGTGAGGTTTTAGGATCTTTTAAGGTAGCAAATAATAAGCTCTGGTGCAGATTAGAAGCAATGATATGGTGCTGCCTTTTATTGTGAGGAGAAACCCTGGCCACATAATTTTTTCTATCACATATTTTATGAATGATCGCACTCTCTTCTTGTACCTCTTCTACCATCATTTCTACCCAGTCGCCTACGGCAATAGGATTGGTGGAAGTGATCCCTTCAATTTTAAAAATACCCTTTGCCCGAGCATTGTAAAATTGTCCATCCTCTCCTTTGGCTATATACCAACTGCCTGTAGATTTATAAATAATTGCTTTCACGAATAGCGAAGATAAAGGGCTGGCGATAATTTTTGCTAAATATTAACCCAATTATTCAGGTGGAAATTTGAACAGTAGGGGTAAAAGAAATTAAAATGAATACCTTTGGCTGATGGGTAAGTTTGCACATGATGAGATTATGCCTTTTAAAGAGAGCACACTGGAGAAAAAAGACCAAGTTGCCAATATGTTCAATGATATTGCTTTTAGATACGATTTTTTGAACCGTTTTCTAAGTGCTGGTATTGATATGGGATGGAGAAAAAAAGCCATCGCTGAAATTAAATCCATCCAACCTAAAAAAATACTGGATGTAGCTACTGGCACTGCGGACGTAGCCCTGCTTTCGGCGACTATGCTTAATCCCAATCAAATTATTGGGATTGATATTTCTGATGGTATGTTAGAACTGGGCAGAAAAAAGATTACTGCCAAAAAATTAAATCATCTCATTTCATTGTACAATGGCGACAGTGAACATATCCGTTATATTGACAATTATTTTGATGCCATCACTGTTGCTTTTGGGGTAAGAAATTTTCAACATCTTGATAAAGGACTTTGCGAAATATATCGTGTATTAAAACCAGGAGGCAAACTGGTAGTCCTCGAATTTTCTAGACCAACCGCTTTCGGAATGAAACAATTGTACAGTCTCTACATGAATATTATTACCCCCACCATTGGCAAACTCTTTGCAAAAAACAAAGACGCTTATCAATACCTGAACGATAGTGTACAGGCATTTGCGGAGGGACAATCATTTTTAACTATTTTGAATGAAGCAGGATTTACACAAACCTATTTGAAAAAATTAAGTTTCGGAATATGCACCATCTATTGCGGAAGCAAATAGTCCTGCTCGTACTTTCCTTCATTGGAATAGTACAATATACCCGTGCCCAGTCGCCACTTTACCGATTGCATCGGGAAGAGCAGACTTATTATTTTGGAATTACATTGGGTTATAATTCGTCCTACTTACAAAGCTCTAAATCGAATAATTTTTTACTGAACGATAGTATTTTATTAGCCGAACCTGGATCCAGTGGTGGCATAAGTATGGGGCTATTGGCCACAGCACGCTTGAGTGATCATTTTCAAGTAAGAGCCAACCCCCAACTGATTATTGGCGGTGCAAAAACCATTGCATTTACACTAGGCTCTACCCGCTTGGGTGAAGCAAGTAACCAACTTCAATCATTGCCCTCCACTTTGGTAAGCTTTCCGTTTCAACTTAAATTCAATTCAGATCGGATTGGTAATTTCAGGACCTATCTGTTGGGAGGTATCAAGTTCGATCTTGATATGTCTAGCAATTCTTCCGCTCGCAATGCAGATGATTTGATTAAACTAAGAAAAGGAGATTTTGGTATAGAAGCAGGATTAGGATTTAATTTTTACTTGCCCTTTGTTACCGTTTCTCCTGAAATAAAAATCAGTTATGGCATTCGCAACTTACACCAAGTAGACGATGCGCTAAAATATTCTAATATACTCGATAAAATACAATCGCGCATGATTGTATTCTCTATTCATTTAGAAGATTAATATAGGTTTTTTAAAACGGAAACTCACGCCTCGCAATATTCCATCTGATACCCCCAGAAAAAATAGTGGCATCGGAACTAGTGCCGCCAAGTGCTGTTTTAAAACTCCTTCTATTCAGTGTAAGATCAATAAACAAATTCTCTGCAATTTCATAAGAAGCTTGCAGGGTAAGCATCAGCGAGGTAGCCAAGTTGCCACTGCCCACTTCAAGCGCTGTGCCACGAAATCTTGTTTGATATGACCGAAGTGGATTGGCTCCCAAATTCAATCCCAAAGAATCCAATCCTTGCTGGTAATAAATAACTCGTGCATTGAGGTACAAACGCTTCAATGGCTGCGCTCTTAAAATGGCAATATATTCTTGAAAATTAGCACCCAACGGATGCGCAAATGCTTGGTTATAATGCGTCCAGTTACTCGAACTATCTAAATGCGAATAAGTAAAAGGACGAACTCGATTCAACTCCAATTGTAAATCTACATTCTTCAGCCCTAGTATATCTATATATTTTAGTCCCAACTGATACCCATATTTATTATTCCAACTCTTAGGGTCTTCTTTTAAGGTTTTGGTGAAAAATTCATCGAAATTAACTTGACCATATAGCTGAATTTTTTTTGCAATATTGGCTTTAAAATCTATCCCCAACATGGTATTATCGGGACTCCCAATTTGTTGTTGACCGGGCATGATAAAAATGACTGGATTCAGGTACATAAAATCGAACCGATCTCCCCTGCCAAACATTACCGCATCAAATATGCCAAGGTTTAACCATTTGGTAGCATTGATGCTTAAGTGGTTCATTCTAAAATATTTTCGAGGCAGTAATCTACCGCCATTGGCAATAAATGCATTCGGCTGAATCAGCTCCATGAAGAGATTTTCGTAATTCAATTTCCAAATGCGAGTATTGATTTTCATGAACAAGCCATTGTTACTGAAATCGCTCATAAATAAACTTCTAAATCCATTCCCTATAAAATTTCTATCATACCCAAACTGCATATCAATAAACTTAGTGACTTTCCAATTTACAGACCCACGCACTTCTGTATAATCATAGCCATCTATTACCCCCAATGGTTTATAAAATCCCGCACCGGGTATGGCTTTTATATTTTGAACATAGTCCTGCACATAACGCGGATCACGCTCTTGATTTTCTGTAAAATAAACATCGAACCCTATTTTATCCGCTATTCTTCCGCGGATATAAACGCCACGAGTATTTTGAAAAATAGGCCTGCCATATCCATTTTCTCTGCCATATTGAATATTAAGTAAAGGGCTTGCTTGAATATAAAAATCTGGGGTTTTGGCTTCAAAAAAATTACCCTTGGATTTAAAAAAATGACGAAAAATATTTTGTGGTTTATTCAAATCTTCCCTGCGCGTCCACTCCGCATTATTGGTTAAAAAACGTTCTATATTGTATTCATCTACCTTACTCAACTGATCTGCCATTTGTTCGTTGGTATATCTAAGACTATCAATCCGCTCAATATAACGGGTATAGTTTTTTCTATTAAATGGTTTTATGGTAGAAAAATACAGATCCGGATCTTTTACCTTAATTTCCAATCGCTCTATCAAGTTATAATCTTTCATGCCAATGGGAATATAAGTGGACTGAGCCATCAGCAATACCGGAAATAGAAAAAATACCAAGGTGTAAACAGATTTAATAAATTGCATCATCATAAAATTAAAGACTCAAACAAATAAGAATATGCAGCATACCATTATTAAAGATACGTGCATCATAAACGAGGGACAAGAAATTTATGGTGATTTACTCATCAACGGGGATCGAATAGAAAAAATTGGAGGTAATATTGATGTAAAAGGCAGGGCCAAGGAGATAGATGGCAGGGGGCAATGGCTTATACCGGGTGTAATTGACGATCAGGTGCATTTTAGAGAGCCAGGACTCACCCATAAAGCCAATATTTATACCGAAGCCAAAGCAGCCATAGCTGGAGGCACTACCAGTTTTATGGAAATGCCCAATACAAGTCCCCCCGCAACTACGCTGGATTTATTGGAACAGAAATATGCCATTGCCCAACAAAATTCGCTGGCAAATTATTCTTTTTTTATGGGTACTTCCAATAACAATCTGGAAGAAATTCTAAAAGCCAATAAACAAAAAAATGATATCTGCGGCGTAAAAATATTTATGGGTTCCAGTACTGGTAATTTATTGGTAGATAATCCATTAAGCTTAGAAAAAATATTCGGCAGCAGTGAAATGTTGATTGCCACACACTGCGAAGATGAAGCCATATTCAGTGCCCGATTTCAAGAACTGAAAAAAAATAAGGGCATATTAACGCCTTCCGACCACCCCATTATTCGCAATGAAGAAGTATGTTTTGAATCTTCTTTCAAAGCCATTCAACTGGCCAAACGCAGTGGCAGCAGGTTGCATATTCTGCATATTAGTACCGAAAAAGAATTGCAGTTGTTCACTAATATGATTCCTTTGAAAGACAAACGCATTACCGCAGAAGTATGTGTACACCACCTTCATTTTACGGCAGATGATTATGAAAACCTGGGCAACCGCATCAAATGCAATCCCGCCATCAAAGCACCGCACCATAAAGAAGCACTTTGGAAAGCTTTGCTAGATGATAGATTAGATATTATTGCTACAGACCACGCTCCGCATACTTGGGAAGAAAAGCAGGAAGATTATGAACACGCACACGCTGGCCTCCCCTTGGTACAACACTCGCTATCGCTGATGCTTTATTATGTGCAGGAGGGAAGAATTAGCGTGACTAAAATGGTAGAGAAAATGAGCCACGCCGTTGCAGATTGCTTTCAAATAGAAAATAGGGGTTATATACGTGAAGGTTATTTTGCCGATTTGGTATTGGTAAATAACCACCAGCCCCTTACCATTAGCAAAGAAAATATATGGTACAAATGCGGCTGGAGCCCACTGGAAGGGTTCACCGTTCCAGCTACCATCAACTATACTTTTGTAAATGGACATCCAGTTTATGGAAAAGGCGTATTCGATGAATCTCAGTGGGGAGCAAGAATTCGCTTTAATAGAGATTAATTGATTAGCCCAACCACCAAAGCTTATGCAAATTGATAAGACAACGCTCACCGATCTATCCATTTTTAATGCAGATGAATACCAATCTGTTTTTCATCACCTCAACCATACGCAGACCAATGGAGGTCGAGAATACCTTCGTTACTTATTGGGCAACCCGTTGACTACTGTAAAAGCCATTCAACAAACCCAAGCAACCATTCAACATTTGAGTGAAATAATGCATGATTGGCCAGTGAGCCCATCAAATGGCACCATTATGGTAATGGAAAAATTTTATGAATCTCAAATTGCCAACTATCCATTGAATCCTGGATTACTGGATAGCCTATGGTATAAATTTTTCTACGGATCCGATTTCTCACTCACCCATTTTACCATTAAACATGCCATTGATTTTTTTCAGGGTATGGAAAAAATTAGGGTATTAATTGGTAGAATAGCAAATGCCAATCAGCTTTTTTTAATGGCACAGCGCATTGAAATTTTATTGAATAAAGCATCCATTAAAAGAATGCTTTTACAAGATAAAACTGCACTATCAGCAACAGATATATTGGTGTACGCCAATTTTATAAAAACAGAATTTAAATCGCAGCTATTTGAACTAATAGATATCTACAGCAAGCTAGACGCATATATGAGTATGGCGAAAGCAGGCGAAAAATACGGATTCTGTTACCCAGAAATAATAGAACAGCAACAGCCCTATTTAGAAACAAAGGGGCTATTCCATTTTTTATTGGAAACACCTATTGCGTATGATATTAGCTTGACAGAAAAAGACAATTTTTTATTCCTGACAGGTGCCAATATGGCCGGCAAAAGCACTTTTATTAAGGCGGCTGGATTAGGTGTTTACCTCGCACATATTGGAATGGGAGTGCCAGCAAAAATGATGCGATCAAGTGTATTTGATGGCTTGCTGAGTAATATTCAAGTGCAGGATAATATGATGAAGGGTGAGAGTTTTTTCTTTAATGAGGTACAAAGAATAAAAAACACCATAGAGCGAATCAGTGATGGCAAAAAATGGTTGATATTGATTGATGAATTATTCAAGGGAACCAATCAACAAGACGCAGTAAAGTGCAGCACAACGGTAATAGAGGGATTGCGGAAATTGCCCAATGCGCTGTTTATTCTATCTACCCATTTGTATGAAATTGGAGACAATCTTCGCCAATATGAAAATATCCAGTTTAAGTATTTTGAAACTGCGGTAGAAAACGACCAATTGGTTTTCAGCTATCAACTAAAAGAAGGCATTAGTAACGACCGAATAGGCTACCTGATTTTAAAAAGAGAGGGTGTAATAAACTTGTTAGAGAAATTATAGTATCTTGAATTAAAATAGGTAAGATGAAATTTTTTATTAGCGGAATTATTACCCTGATTGTATTTATAGGAATCTATAATATTTGGGTTGTGATGGGGGTTCCACCCACCGATGATATGCTGATAAAAATTGAAGTAGACAGCTCTACCATTCAAGCTATTGGTAAAGATTCGGGCAGGGGTAATATACTTTGTATTCAACCCTATATGACTGCAATTAATTACGCCAATGAACCCAGTTTTCGCGAAAGCGTTCGACCATATTTAGTAGCTGCAAGCAGTTTGAAAATGCTCAACCCAAAAACCTTGGTGGTATTACCCGAGAATATTGGCAATTTTTTGGTTGCTTATGAAGAAAAAGAAAGTCTCTATAAAAAAAATACAGTAGAAGAAGCTGTACAAGCTATTATAATGGGAAATATTTTTAAATTTTCATTCGCGTATTTGAATGCGCCATCTGTTGGTGACAAAAAAGAATATGCGCTATTTCAAATGAAAGCCAAACAGATAGTAGAAGTGTATAACCGAGTATTCAGCAACTTGGCCAAAGAATTTAAAGTTTCTATCGCCGCAGGATCTATTGTATTACCCAATCCATCCATTGCAAGTGATGGCAGCATAAAATTAAACAAAGGTGAATTGTACCACGTCTCGGCCATTTTTAATCCCGATGGAAAAATAGTAACCCCTTTAGAAAAAAAGATTTTTGAGTTAGAAAACGATGCAAATTTTGGATTTAGCGCAGCAAATAACCCAATAAATATTGGGGGCAATAGCAGCCTTTCAGTGGGTTTTTCGGGCTTGATTTGGAACAAAAAAGGAAGTGGAGAGATAGTAGTAAATTCCCTTCAAACCAAGACAGTTTTACCTCCTTCAAAATTGGGTAGAATGGTGAATATTTGGAATTAATTTACATGAACTAAACAAATCAGACTATTCAATAACAAGTACTTGATCATGAAAATAATCGTCGAACAAATATTGATAAACGCTACATACGTTTTTTCTTTCATTCAGATCCATTTTATTCAGTGTTGGCCCCATTTGCATATTAGTATTGTTGAGTAAGAGATGATGATAAAATATATCATCAGGGAATTGTATTTTTAATAAATCCATGATTATAGCTAACATTTCATTATTATTTCCTTTTTTGGGGCTACTATATCGGATAGTGTATCTAGGATATGATGATTTTATCTTTCTGTTATTATAATAAGTTGAATGTTCATACATATCTTCAAAAAAGGAAGTATACCCTTTTAACAGAAGCGATTTTATAATAACACATTGAGTGGTAATTGTTATGCCATCTGTTAATGCTTTTTTTTCAAGATCTATGAACAAATACAGACTAGGAATTTGATACCCACCCATGTAAGATATGTGATTATTTTTAAATTTACTCTGAAGATTATTTACAAAAAGCCTCCATTCAATATCAGCTCCAATTATTGAAGCGTTAACTTTTGCTTCAATAATATTAGTAAGTATTTCTTTCTTAGAATCAACTATTATCCCATTTCCATCAAGAATGGGATAATAGTTATTAACAGCATCTAGTAATTCTTTTAATGAACTCATAAATCAATATAATTATAGTTGTTCTGTTGATCTATTACAGAATAGTGCATTTGTAGCACCTACTCCTCCATAACACGGACCATCAGTAACTACTGATTGTAGAAGGTAGTTCGTTTTTAATGCTGCCTTAAATGCCTGTTTAACAAGATAATCTGTTGGTTGAAGTGTATTATTTTCAATCATATTCTTAATAATATTAACCGTTCTATTCCAAGCTTCATTAAATTCGATAGTTGCATTATTTGTAGTTCCTACTGCAAATATAGGTATGGTAATGCAGGCTTGATCAAAACGGGCTATTGCTTGAAGCCTTCTATCGTCAGATTGAAATGGAGCAATCAAATGATTAATTTCAACGGTATATCCGTGACTTACTACAGTCCAAGCATATGAAGATGTGCATAATTTTTTTAAGATCGGCCCAACCACATAATTACTACCACTTCTACTTCTACTTCTACTTCCAACACCTGAATTACCATCTTCACAATTCGATCGAATTTGATTTTCCCCAGTTTGTAGATTAAATATCGCAGTTTGTTCACAGCGATTACCAGTACAATAACTATAAAGAGAATCACGAGTTTGATTTCCTATTATAGTTTCCTGCTCCACTGTGGCTGCTTTTGCCAGTAGGATGGCGCACTCTTTAGCACCTTGGGGCTTTATCATAATCATCCACCAGGATTGCAATATGGGCTATATGCTGATTCATTGGATTGCAATTTTATTGATTTTCATTCACTCATCCACAAAATCAGGAATATAATTTCATCCTGAAGTCTAATAAATTCAATGACCTCATCATCGCCAACTATTAGTTTTGATTTCGTCTTTTCATATACTTCGCAATAAAATAGATGATTCCAATTAAAATTATTAGTGAAGAAATTGAATAAATAAAGAGACTCGGACTGAAAAATGTTTTTTCCATATAGAATTAGTTTGTGTGAACCTTAGCCACCCGATTTTGGATTAAATATTACTAATGGTCAGCTGTTTTTATTGATTAAAAAAATCCGAGAAGTTGATTTTTTGAGTGTTGGTTATTTTCCAATAGACCTTTTAATCCTCAAACGATCATACTTTGAACGTTTGTAGGTGGCATCAACTCACCCTCCCCAACCCTCTCTATCCAAACTTCTGTATTGTATGGCTTCTGCAATATGCTCTGGTTTTATAGTGGCACTATCTGCTAAGTCGGCGATGGTTCTGCTTACTTTTAAAATTCTATCATAAGCCCTTGCACTTAAATTCAATCGCTCCATGGCTCGCTTTAACAATGCATCGCATGCGGTATTCAGTTGGCAAATTTCCCTTAGCAAACCAGCTCCCATTTGCGCGTTGGCATAAATACCAGGATATGCTACCAGTCGCTCCGTTTGTATGGCTCTTGCACCAATTACCCGCTCTCTGATCTGTGCAGAGCTTTCCCCTTTCTGCTGGTTATTCAACGCATTAAATGCTACGGGTGTTACTTCTACATGCAAATCAATTCTATCTAATAATGGCCCTGATACTTTATTCAAATATTTCTGCACCATACCAGCCGCACAAGTGCAATCTTTTTCAGGATGATTGTAATAGCCGCAGGGACAAGGATTCATAGACGCAATCAACATAAAATTTGCGGGGAAATCAAGCGCCACCCTGGTTCTGGAAATACTTACTTTTCTTTCTTCCATGGGCTGACGCATTACTTCTAATACCGTCCGTTTAAATTCAGGTAACTCATCTAAAAACAATACTCCATTATGTGAAAGCGATATTTCGCCCGGCTGCGGTATGCTTCCTCCGCCTACCAATGCCATATCCGATATGGTATGATGGGGCGAACGAAAAGGTCGCCTGCTTATAAGTGAACTATTCAATGGAAGCTTGCCAGCTACACTATGAATTTTGGTGGTCTCCAATGCTTCGGGCAAACTAAGTGGAGGCAATATTGTTGGCAAACGCTTTGCCAGCATGGTTTTTCCAGCACCTGGAGGACCTATCAATATTGCATTGTGTGCACCCGCAGCTGCTATCTCTAATGCTCGCTTAATATTTTCCTGTCCCCGCACTTCATCAAAATCAAATTCAAAATCATATTGATTGATAAAAAAATCTGCCCTGGTATTTACCGATTCAGGTTGTAAAGATTGTTCATCTGCAAAAAAATCGACCAGCTCTTTCAGATTTGTTACACCGTAAACCAATAAATTATTTACCATGCCTGCTTCCATGGCATTGGCCTTGGGTACAATCAATCCTTTAAACCCTTCTTTGCGCGCCTGAATGGCGATGGGCAATGCGCCTCGTATGGATTGCACCGATCCATCAAGACCCAATTCCCCCATAATAATATAATCTTTTAATCGCTCCGGATGCTCCAATTGCTCGCTTGCTCCTAACACACTCAATGCAATGGGCAGATCCAATGCCGACCCTGTTTTTTTAATATCAGCGGGTGCCAAATTCACCACTACTTTGGTTCTTGGCATATGAAAATGATTGGTCTTAATAGCACTCTCGGTGCGATGCAAACTTTCTCGTACTGCATTATCGGGTAAGCCAACAATAGCATAACCCTGACCCATACTAACATTTACTTCAATGGTAATAGTGATGGCTTCAACGCCATATACTGCGCTGCCAAAGGTTTTTACAAGCATATACAATAATTAATACTGCAAGTGAGAACCATAGCAATGCGGAAACCAAAAAACAATAGAATACACTCACAGTCATGAATAATGAGTGGTTACAAACAACTGTAATTTCAGTTATTTTTAATGAATACCTAAAATATTTTTTTCTAAAAAATATAATCCAACCGCAGGTAGTTACTTTGATGCTCCCGAACAATGGTCTGCACTATCTCTTTATTCAGTTCATTGTCTTTGGTACTAATCAACAATCGAATACTAAAAGCCCTTAATGCATCTGCCACACTTAAAGTACCTTCCGCACTGTCTTTCCTGCCATTAAATGGATACATATCTGGCCCACGTTGACATTGAGCATTGATATTAATTCGTCCCACTTGGTTGGCCAATTCATCTATTAAGTGACCAATTGTGGCTGAATTTTTTCCGAAAATACTCAGTTGCTGGCCAAAGTTTGACTCCACTATATAATCCACCGTTTCTGCAATATCCTTATATGGAACAATGGGAACAACAGGACCAAATTGCTCCTCAGAATAAATGCGCATTTGATTATTTACTGGATACAATACCGCTGGATAAAAAAACGTATCATTTACCAAGCCACCATTTTCATTTACTATTGCTGCACCAAATTGTTTTGCATCATTTACCAATGCCGTTAAATAAGCTGCTTTTCCTGGTTCAGGTAAAGGCGTTATTTTAGCACCTTTATCCCAAGGCATTCCAATAGCCAATTGATTAACAGCAGCAGAAAACTTAGGTAGAAATTCTTTTATCAAAGATTCATGAACAAAAATTATTTTTAATGCGGTGCAACGTTGACCATTAAAAGAAAGTGATCCAGCAACTGCTTCGGCTACTGCAATATCTAAATCAGCATCTGGTAAAATGATGGCTGGATTTTTAGCATCCAATCCCAATACACTTCTTAGTCGATGTGGCTTGGGATGTAGTTTTTTTATATCACTGGCTCCTTTATTGGTTCCAATAAAAGCAAATACATCTATTTTTCCCGATTCCATCATCACCCCAACCGTTTCTCTTCCCCTACCATAAATAATATTAATAACCCCTTTTGGAAAACAATTTTTAAACGCTTCTAATAAGGGTTGAATCAACAATACACCATATTTTGCTGGTTTAAATACAACGGTATTGCCCATAATTAATGCCGGAATCAAAGTACTAAATGTTTCATTCAACGGATAATTATAAGGCCCCATACACAAGGCTACGCCCAATGGCACTCTTCTAATTTGAGCTATAATACCTTCTTCGTTTTCAAATTTGGCATTGCGACGATCCATATTTTTGAGCTCACGTATGGTATCTTCTATATAAGCACAGGTTCTATCAAATTCCTTTTCGCTATCAGGTAATACTTTTCCAATTTCCCACATCAACAATTTTACCACTGCATTGCGTTGCTTTTTCATTTCTACCAAAAAGCGTTCAACATGTGCAATACGATCTATGATGCTCATGGTAGGCCAATCCCCCGTTCCATTTTTATACGCTGATACTGCGGCTTCTAGTGCTTCTAGTGATTCTTTTTCTGTAAGTAATGGTGTACTGCCAATACTATTGGGCATAGGTTTGCCATCTTTAACCAGCGACACGGGAGAAATAACTTCATTCATGGGGCCATTCCAATTGCGTAGTTCCCCATTTATAAGATATACTCTTTGCTCAATAAATGATTCTAATTGCCAAGCTGCGGGCACTTCTGTTGCAGAAGGAAAAATGTTTTGGATTGATGACATATTAATTAGTATTGACCAGTATTCAGCATTACCAAAGTGCAGGCTTCAAGGCATTTTATTCCATGTTGATTTGCCATTGCTTGCAAGGTTTCGTTTTCTGTACCGGGATTAAAAATAATTCTCTTGGGTTGAATTGAAATAATATAAGAATAATAGGTTTCCTGTGCCAATGGATTGAGGTAAAGCGTTACCGTATCTATATCTTGCTCCTCAGGAGTAGAAGTTTGAATGATGGTATTACCAATTGAAGCTGTTTTGCGACCAATAGCTACTACTGGATGGCCCATTTTTTTTAGCATTACTACAGCTTTATAACTATACCGTTCCGGATTTTCTGAAGCACCCAATACCAGTGTTTTTTTCACTACCATTAATTTATAAGTAAAGTTTTGTGGCTCCCATCGCAGTAAGGTTTGTTGGCAGATGCACCACATCCACACAGGGATGTTTTTTCTTTTATATCAACCGTTCCATCTGCTTTGGTAATCACACATTTGGAACTGATTACAATAGGGCCCGCTGCTTTAATAAGAATACTTGCACCTTCTAGTTCATTCAATTGATTTGTATTTTCGTTCATAGCTTTTTTCGTTGTTAAACTTATTACTTTGCAAAGATACAAAATTGAGATGGATAGCTGATAAGGGATATTATTATTGCCTATTATTTTAAATTATAACGCAAACCCAAAAAACCCCGAATACCTTGATTGGGTGCATATATATAAGTAGGATCAAAACTAAGTGCATACGGATTCTCTACAGTTGGCACTACCTGCCCCGCAGGATTAAACTGCACCCGCTTATCAAAAGGATCATCTGCCCTTGCAATAATAAATGGATTACCCCTTGTTGGAAGATAATTCAACAGATTTTTTATGCCCCCATATACTTCTATTTTTTTTCCAGGATGAAAACTGATCTGTATATTCTGCACACTCCACCATGGTGAATAAGGATTGCGTGGATCAAGACTTCCCAATAAAGGCAAACGCATGGGACTGTATATATTACCAGTATAATCAACGTCAGTATGCAAAGATGGAATTTTAAAACTCGCAGACCATGTTCCAGTGAAACGCTCTGTGAGTATTTGCTGGGTTTTAATTTTATTTTCATTCAGCGACACATCAAGATAAGTTGCGCCTACTAAAAATTTCATGCCATTCTGTAAATTCAAATCGTAATTTACTGATACGCCCTTACTTACTGCAAACCCTTCAAGATTAGAATAGACAATCAGGTTGGGATCGGTATCAAAATTCCCTACAATTCTATTGCTGAAATAAGTGTAAAAAGCTGTTACATCGAGACTGGACGAAAATGGTCCCAAAAATTTATGAATATAATTCAAGTTCATATTTACAGATCGTTCGGGCTTAAGATTCGAAGCAACCAATACCTTACGCGCACCAGTTAGGGCAGCATGGTCTTCAGAGAAAATATTGACTACCCGAAACCCTGTACCTGCATTTAAACGAATCAAATTATTTTCATTCAATATAAACTTATAGGCCAGCCTAGGCGTAAAAATATTCCCATGTAACGAATTATAGTCATACCGAATTCCCAATAATAATTTATGTTTTGAATGCATATTTATTTCGTCTTGTGCAAAGAATCCTGGCAGCCAAATTCGCTGCGGATTCAATCCAAAACTTGCAGGATTGGGCGCAGCCGTTGCGGGCGTATTGTCATTATAAAAAGTATGCCTAATTGCTGCACCAATTAACCAGTCGTGACGGTTCAAGGTTTTATCCCAAGTGATTTGCGCAAATGAAATATTTTGTTTGGCGAGGTAAGAATTATTTCCATAGCGACTGTCTTGCTCATGTTGATTGAAAGAAAATGCGAATATTATTTTGTCACGAACCGGCAATTGATAATTCCCTATCAACTCCCACCGATTGGTATAAATACTTTCCCCATAAATACTGTCGCCTCCTCTAAAATTTTTATTCCAACGCATATCACCACCCCATCTATCCTCATAAAAATACCTACCAGCAATACTGAACAATCGATTCGATGCTCGGTTAAAATTCCACTTCTGAAAAACAGATACTCGATCTTGTAAAGTCACGTCGGTAAACCCATCATTATTGTGATCTTTTGGGTTGCTATAATTAAAATAATTCAATCCTGTTAAAACGGTGGCTTTTGTTCCTACTTTAAACTTAAAACCCAAATCGGTATTTAATTCACCCCAAGTAGTTGAAAAAATATCGGCTGAAAAGCTGGGTGCAGTCTCTGGTTTTTTGGTAATAATATTAATAAGCCCTCCAATGGCTTCACTTCCATAAAGCGAAGAAGCTGGCCCTTTCACTATTTCAATTCTTTCTACCAATGAGGAAGGAATTCCTGAGAGTCCGTACACCGTTGAGAGACTGCTCACAATGGGCATTCCATCAATTAATACCATCGTATATGGCCCTGGCAATCCATTGATTCTTATATCACCCGTATTGCACACATTGCAGTTGAGCTGGGGCCTTACACCATTGACCAGTTGCATTCCATCAAAAATATTGGGGCTTGGGTTTTTGCGAAAAAAGTCGGGACTGTACACTTCAACCGCTACGGGACTTTCAGAACGTTTTACTTCTTTCATAGTTCCCGTTACCACCACTTCATTAAGCGTTCCACCCATTGGCTTTAGTTCCAGTGTATCTTGTAATGCCCAAGCTGAATTGGCAAAAAAGCAAAATACTAAAATGCGCAATACTCGTATAAAGACTGTATTTTTCATTGTTATGGGGGTAAAATTATAATTGTTAGGCTAATCTAACAAATTTAGTTTGAGATAATTTATTACTTTTAACGAATGTTATCATTTACAGAAGAGAATTACCTCAAGACTTTGTTTCAACTTACCATAGAATCCAATGAAAAACTGGAAGCTGGCACCAATGAAATTGCTGCTCATTTGGGCGTAAAACCTGCTTCGGCCAATGATATGCTTAAAAAGCTGAAAGACAAAAAGCTTATTCATTACGAGAAATATGGCAAGTCAACCCTCACCAAAGAAGGCAGGAAATACGCCCTCGAAATTGTGAGGAAACACCGTTTGTGGGAGACTTTTCTATATGAAAAATTAGAATTCAGTTGGGATGAAGTTCACGAAGTAGCCGAACAACTAGAGCATATACAGAGTAAAAAGTTGATCGACAAACTCGATAAATTTTTGGACTATCCTGAAGTGGATCCCCATGGCGACGCCATTCCAAATGCAAAAGGTGAACTTGAAATTAGCCAGCGTAAATCACTATTAGAAGAAGAGATAGGACACGCATGCAAAATGGTGGGGGTTAAAGATAATTCAGCTGCGTTTTTACAGTATGTTGACAGTATTGGTCTCTCTATTAACCAAACCATCCGAATCAAAGCAAAAGAAGAGTTTGATGATTTATTAGAGATTGAAGTGAACGGAAAAAAAAATAGGGTGAGTCCCAAATTTGCCGAAAATATCATCATTACTTGTTCGGAATGCAATAAACTTAGAAAAAATTAAGTAGAATAATACGCTCCTTCATTGAATGCAAGTACCACCCTTAATAATCAATTTCCAATCTCAACTTTTCTTTTAATTCACGAACTAGGGGATACTGTTCTGAAATGCGTTCAAATTTTTGTTTGCTGTTCAAACGCATATGCAAAGGAATATCTTCTTTTTCTCCTGCATCTACCAATATGGTAAAACCAAGAGCCCTATTGTTAAACTGCTGGTGCAGTTGATCTAGTAATACCATTTTTTCCTGCTCTATAAATTTCTGTGCAGTAATGGCTGAAACCGACACCGTAAAATGAATTTCACTATCAATTTCTAGTCCCGCTATTTTAAAAGTACCCGCAGCAGAATGTTTCAATTGCTGCTCTAATTGAATGGCATATGCATTCCAAAACTGTTGCAATTTCTCCAGCGTAAGGGTCTCCGCCTCTTTTACTTCTTCGATAGCATATTTGTTACCTGCTTTTTCGCGAAGCGCATCCAACAATGATATTTTTGCGTTTGAACTTGGTAATGGCGTAATAATAGTAGCACGAGTTTCTCCAATGGTTTTAGGCAATGCAACCGAACCTTCTTTTGCAATATATAATTTAGCAGCTTCAGCAGCTACCGTTGTTGAAGGTGGTGCTGGCGGCGCTAATGGCTGAATTGTTTTGGTCTTAAAAGCTATGGGGCCATCAATGCGTTTTTTTTTTACCACCGCCCCCTTTTCACTTGCCATATCAATAGCTTGTTGTAAAAAGCTGAGTTTAATCAGTGCCAATTCTACATGAAGGCGCTTATTACGAGCCATTTTATAATTCACTTCTGTCTCATTCAAAATATTTAAAGCACTCACCAAATAAGCAATGCCAGTATTGGCTGCAACGGCAATATATTTCTCCTGCATCCCTTCTACCACTTCAAGTAAGGATGCCGACTTTGCATCTTTACAAACCAGTAAATTACGTATAAATTCTGCAAATCCATTCAATACCAGATCTCCTTCAAAACCCTTTCTGTTAATGGTATCATACAATAATACAGCTCCTGCCATATCTTGCTGCTGCATAGATTCAAGCAATTTGAAAAAATAATCTTCGTCCAAAATATTCAAGTGCTCCAGTGTATTCTGATAGGTAAGTTCTCCGTTGGTAAAACTCACAATTTTATCTAAAATACTCAATGAATCACGCATACAACCTTCACTCTTTTGGGCAATTACTTGCAAGGCTGCTTTCTCCGCTTTTATAGATTCTTTATTCGCAATCTCTTGTAAATGTTCTACCGTATCATCATTGGTAATTCTTTTGAAATCGAAAATTTGGCAGCGACTTAAAATGGTTGGAAGGATTTTATGTTTCTCCGTAGTAGCCAAAATAAAAATAGCATGTGCTGGTGGTTCTTCCAATGTTTTTAAAAAAGCATTGAATGCACTTGAGCTGAGCATATGAACTTCATCTACAATATATACTTTATATTTTCCCGCTTGTGGTGCAAAACGAACCTGTTCTACCAAAGAACGAATATCATCCACTGAGTTATTGCTGGCTGCATCCAACTCATGAATATTCATAGAAATACCCGCATCAAATGAAACACAACTATTACAAGTATTACAAGCTTCCGATTCGGTTGTTTGGTTGGTACAGTTGATGGTTTTGGCTAAAATTCTTGCGCAAGTAGTTTTTCCCACCCCCCTTGGTCCACAAAATAAAAAAGCATGCGCCAACTGGTTGTTGCGAATGGCATTTTTTAGCGTAGTAGTAATATGCTGTTGTCCTACTACGGTACTAAAATTCTGGGGGCGATATTTTCTTGCTGATACTATAAAATTCTCCATAAACACATGCAAGTTAATTTATTTATACTCCATCTCAGGATGTCTTTCAAAATTGATTGCGGAATTGAATATATACCTAAATGTAACCAGTCGGCGACTCTGTTTTCCGCCCAAACTTTTATAGATATTCACCATTTTAGGGTTCCAATCACCCGCCCATCCCATTTCATATTGTTCATACCATCCCTTTCCTACCAATTTTAAATAACAGGCATTGATTAAATAACTGTCAACCCCCAACGCTTGGTACTTTGGCACTACACCAAATGCCAGTCCCGTTAATCGCTTATTGGTACCTCTAAACTTCATCCACAACAAATGCAGTTTCTGCCGCCACCCAAAGTTGCCATCAAAATATTTAAAATATTGATTCAGGTCTGGAATATTAATAAACATAGCAATAGGCTCTTCTTTATAATAGGCGAACCATACCGTACGCTCATCCATAATCGGTTTCATCTTTTTAAAAAGCTTTACTACCTGCTCTTTACTGATTTCTTTGGCTTCTCCATGTTGTGCCCATGCTGCATTGTAAACGGTGGCAAAATCACCCGCATACTTTTCTAACTCACTTAATTTTACGTGCTTTGCGCTATAGCCGGGCTTGTTGCTAAACTTAGCATATCGCTCTGGAAACCGCTCTGGCAAAGGATCATCTACATTCATGAAATAATAATACTGGTTGTAGTAATTCTTAAAACCATAATTCACAAATAGCTGTTCATAATAAGTTGGGTTGAATGACATGCCATATACTGGATCCCGATCAAAACCTTCTACCATCAGTCCCCACCACTTATCCCTATCCCCAAAATTAATGGGACCATCCATAGCTTCCATCCCCTTTTCTTGCAACCATTTTTTGGCCGTATTAAAAAGCAGATCAGCCGTAGATTGGTCGTTGATACAATCAAAAAAACCGATACCACCCGTATTGAAATCTGTACCCTTATTAATATATTTATTATTGGTGAAAGCCGCAATGCTTCCTATCAATTCCCCACCATCATTTTTTACAACCCATCTATTTATTTCTCCGTATTTAAAGTATTTATTCTTCGCCACATCAAACACTTCATTTACCTCATTGTTGAGCGGCTTAATATAAAAGGCATTCCCCCTATTCATCAGGGGATTTACCTTTAAAAATTCATGGGCCGTTTGCGCGTCTTTCACTTCAATTATCTGCATCTATCGATTGGTTTAATCATTAAATAATTTAGTCAGCATTTTTTTATCGTGACCATAAATGTCTTTCCTAAAATTCAGTTCCCCTTTTTTATCTACCCAAGCTGTAAAATAAACCAAAAAAACAGGAATGGTCTTTTTCAGGGTCACCCATTTTTCTTTTTCAAGGTGCATTAGGCTATCAATTATTTTATTGCTGTATACAGCAGTATCTTCTCGCAACAAGTATCGTGCAAATTTAACGGGTTCTGCCAAACGAATACAACCGTGACTAAGGCTGCGGCTTGACTGGCTAAAAAGATTTCTATTCGGCGTATCGTGCAAATAAATACTATAGTTATTCGGGAATAAAAACTTGACCAACCCAAGCGAATTTTTTACTCCTGGTTTTTGCCGCACCAGTGGCAGTCCACCACTCTTACCCGTTATTTCCATATTGTGTTTGGCAATATAATTGTGATCATTGCGCATAGCTGGCACTATTTCATCACGCACAATACTTTCGGGTATATTCCAATAGGGGCTGAAGACAATATATTTAAGGTTGCCATTAAAGATCACAGAGTTATTTACCGCTGATCCAACAATAACATTCATATCATAAGCAGGTTTGCCGCCTTCGAAAACATGCATTCGATATTCGGGAATATTCACCAATATATAATTACTATCATTCGCCGCAGGCATCCAACGCATTCTTTCCATATTTACCAATAATTGCTGCACCCTATAACGTACTGGTGTATTTAATTCAGCAATCATTTTATTTCCTACCGCACCATCAACCGAAATGCCCAATAGCTGCTGGTATTTCTGCACCGATAACAACATAGCTGAATCATATCTATTACCATCATTAAGTGCTACAGTGCCTTCATATAATTTTAGTCGCTGCTTAATAATACCAATTATTTCGGTTGAATCGCCCAGCCGTAATGCTTTCTTCACCATAGGAATGGTATCTCCATTGTCGCGCTTTTGTAGCTCAATATATTTGATTAAAAATTGCTCCAGTGCTTTGTACTGTGGATTCAATGGTGCGTACTGATCTGGGCTGCTCGATTTTTTTAACATCATTGAATCGAGTAATGCAGTCAAGTCAATTTTCTTCCTTGGAATAAACCAGCCCAATTCAGCCGCATCAATATCAGCACCTTTGTACACTTTAGCAGCATACTTAAAAAATTGTCCCGTCAACATCAACTCAGTTTCTAATAAGCTGGGATTTTTTAAAATAGACGCAACAGGTTTTCGATCCAATGCGTGGTATAAACCATTTAATTCAGCGGAGAATAAAGAACTGTCTTCATTGGAGTTGATATAGTTGTTCTGTAAATTAAAAAAGTTATGTGCTTGTTCGGATAATCCTGTAGAATCAAACCAAGCATATTCAAAATTACGATCCGCATAAAAATCAATATACTGGGCATGAAATTTTTGTAGGTCGGTATGAATATTAAAAAAATGAGTCATAGCACTACTATCAAAAAATAGTGGGTTGAATGAGGTCTGATGGTTGATCGTAATATCTCTTTGGGGTTTTCTTTTTGCCGTTTTACAAGCACTGCCAACCAAGAGTACTAGGGCAGCAAACAGGTATAAAAAATTAGATTTTGTAGGCATAGTACACATTGTAAAAGCTTTATTTATGCTGCATTAATGTAACCGCTACCAATCCAGCAGTCTCTGTCCTTAATCGGGTATTGCCTAGACTAATAGGAAGGCATTTGTGCTGCAAAGCAAGTTCAATTTCTTCTTTGGTAAAATCGCCTTCAGGCCCAATTAAAATAAGGGTTTCAGCAGAAGGTTTTATATTTTGCAAAGTCATTTTTTCTCCTATTTCGCAGTGCGCAATCAGTGCTGTACCAGAGAATGGCAGTTTTAATAAATCTGAAAAACTTATAGGCGAATGCAGTATTGGTTTCCATACCTGCTGGCTCTGTAGCATGGCAGCAATTAAAATACTTTCCCAGCGATCTACTTTAAAAATTGTTCGCTCCGTTCTAGTTGTAACCAAGGGATAAATAGCAGCAATGCCAATTTCAGTAGCTTTCTCTAAAAACCATTCCATGCGAGAAGCGTTTTTAATAAAAGAAATAGCAATTGAATTTTTAGGAATAGGTTGTTCATACCATTCCCGATCCGTTAATTGAACCACCGTTTTTCTTTTATCGGGAGAGCGTATGGCTGCTGAATACCTCAACCCGCAGCCGTTGGTAAGTGAAATAATCTCACCTTCTTTCATTCGGAGCACCTGAACGCAATGCTTACTCGTTTCTTCGGAGAGCGTAAAATGTGCGGGTGTATCCGGCAAAATTTTTTCGTAGAAAAAAGGGGCAGTCATTTAGTAGGTATAATTTAAAAAGGCGCATCGGGTTCAATATCAAACCCTTTATCAAATTCATCTTGATTCATTTTACTGCCTTTCTGAATGTAGAATTTCGTTTCCCCGCCACTGCCGGGTGCAGAAGGAGTAGAAGGTGGCATGGGCTTCCAGCTAGAGCCATTTCCATCACTGTCCCAATCTTCAAATTTCTGAATATCTAGTTTGGCGCGCAATTTAATGGTTTCAAGAGAACCGTTCCTATGTTTGGCTATTCGAATATGTGTTTCACCGCTGGTACTTTCGCCCATTTCATTGTTCATTACTTCGTAGTATTCAGGCCGATAAATAAACATCACCATATCGGCATCTTGTTCAATAGCACCCGATTCACGGAGATCACTCAACTGGGGCATTTTACTTTCTTTTCTGGTTTCTACGGCACGGCTAAGTTGACTCAAAGCAATAATGGGCACTTTTAATTCTTTGGCCAATGCTTTAAGGTTTCTAGAGATATTACTAATTTCTTGTTCACGGTTACTGCCCCTATCATTGTTTCCACTCATCAACTGCAAGTAATCAATAATGATTAGTCCCACTTTGTGCTTGTTCACCAGCCGCCTTGCTTTGGCACGAAACTCAAAAATATTTAGTGCAGCAGTATCATCAATATAAATGGGGGCGCGTTCTAATTTTTTAATCCCTTTGCTGTGAAGCTGTTGGTATTCATAGTCTTCCAATTTACCGCGACTAATTTTCTGCATGGCAATTTCACTCTCCGCACTTAATATACGCTGCACCAATTGCGCAGCACCCATTTCTAAGGAGAAAAAACCTACCGCTATGGGTTTGGTAGGATGCAGCGCTGCGTTGCGAGCAAGGTTCAGCGCAAAAGCTGTTTTACCCACAGAGGGACGAGCAGCCAGGATGATTAAATCTGTGGGTTGCCATCCGTAAGTAACCCTATCTAAGGAAGTAAAGCCACTTGGCACGCCCGATATTTCATCGGTTTTTGTTCTAAGTTCATCAATTTTATTAATGGCTTCTACCAAAACATTGCCAAAATCTTCAAAATTCTTTTTTAAATAATTGTTGGTGATCTCAAACATTTTGGTCTCGCTAGAATCCAGTAGGTCAAACACATCGGTACTGTCTTCATAGGCATCTCCAATCACTTCTCCACTGATTCTAATCAATTCGCGTTGAATGAATTTTTGCAACACAATTCTAGCGTGCGCATCAATATTGGCTGTAGAGACTACAGAGTTGGTTAGTTTGGTCACAAAATAAGGGCCACCCACCATATCCAGCTTCTCTTGCATTTTAAGTTCTTCTACCACCGTAAGAATATCAATGGGAACGCTCTTATTCTGCAGTGATTGCATGGCTTCATAAATGTATTTGTGGGCATCCACGTAAAAACATTCAGGTTTAATGATTTCCGAAACGGTATCAAAAGCACTTTTTTCGAGCATGATAGCACCCAATACAGCTTCTTCCAGTTCTTTGGCCTGTGGCGGCACTTTACCATACATCATGGTACTTAGGTCAATGGATGGTTTTCTTCGTTTCCGGTCTTTATTAAGGCTTGATATATCCATTCTAGCTGCTGTACTTAAGGCGTTAAAAAAAATGCTGGTCACTTACCCGGTCTACCAATCCATGTTAAGAAATTGTTTCTTCGGAACTAAGGGGGAGCGAATATAGGTTGAAGGAACTGGTAGTAAAAATTTTTTCTTGTTCTATTTATCCCACAGCCTATTCAGTGGTTATCCACCATAAAATAAGGTTGATTCACACAATTTACAAAGGTTATCCCCCATTTTCAAAAGTTTTACGCTTTTATTTTAGATAATTAACAAATGGGTGTGCAGAAAGAATTTTAAAGAAATTAAGCAGGGTTCGGGAAGAAATACTTACCTAAGGATGCACAACTGCCCTTTTGGTTGTAATAAAGACTTAAAATGTCAATGATTCGGCAAGGTTCGCCTGTAAGAATTGCAGTGTCGGAAAGTTGCTCTTCTAAATCGGTTCTGTCAACGGTAAAAATTATTTTCAGGTCTTTCAAATCATCGCAACTGCGAATTTTGCGAATGAGGAAAACCATTGTTAAACTTTTTCCGCTTCCTTGGGTGTGCCAAACTACACCGCCTTTTTCAAGTGTTGTTGTGCCTTCTCTAAAATTCTTAATGATTTTGATAACGGCTCGGTATTGATTGTATCGGGCTACAATTTTTACTTCAACACCTTTTTTAATTTCCATAAACAGGGTGAAGTGTTTCAGTATGTCAATTAAAATTTCTTTGTTCAACATGCCGTGAATCAACACTTCCTGCCTTTCTTCATCAGGGGCAATTTGTATCGTTCTGTATTCTTCAGGGAAAATATCTGCCCAATTGTTGTAAAAGTCAAAGTCGGCACTGATAGTGCCCACTCTTGCTTCACTTCCGTGAGTGATGATGCTGAAAACATTGTAATGAAACAGTTTTTCTTCGCCTTCTAGAACTCCGTAAATATCATCTCGTGTGTTGGAATAGCTTCTTATTTGATCATAGGCTTCGCTTAGTGGGTTGGCAACTTCAAAATCTTTTGCTTCTACCACAACCACTGGCATTCCATTTAGGAATAGCACAATATCAGGAATAATAAATTTTTTGGTACTGCCTGGGGTGTCAATTCTAAACTGATTGATGGCAATAAAACTATTTTTGTTGTAATTTCTAAAATCCACTAACCTTACAGTTGGGTTTTGTTCGCCAGTAAGTTCGTTGGAATTTACCGTTGTGCCTTTTAGCAGGAAACAGTGCATTTCTTTATTGGCTTCATGTAAACCCTTTCCCGTAAAGTTTTGAATTTCAAAAAATATTTCTTCCAGTTGTTTGTCGGTTAACCATTCTCTGCCATCGGCAGTAAGGTTGATGGCTTTGATACTTTCCTTAAAGACTTTTGGCAACACCACTTCTTTAAAGTTGCTTCGCAAACTTTTTTCGGCTTCTTGCGGAATGCCTTGCCCTTGATTGATTATTCTCCAACCTAAATGTTGAAGTTTATCCAAAAATGGTTTTTCTACGTTGCTGTATTCTGCCATTGTTATTTCTTTTTGGGTGATGGTGGTAAGAGTTTTTTCACTGCTTTGTCAAAATCGCTGTCCATCAATTTATCTTGTGCAACCCTGTATTTTTCAAATTCACTTTCTGCCAATGATAAAGCAACTTCGTGTGAAACTTTGCCCTGATGTTTTAAAACTGCTGTTTCGTTGAACTGTAAAAACGCACCTAACTTTCCAATCCAATCTTTCATAAACATTACCACTCCTTTCAATGCCTGACTTTCAGCATAGTCCAAATACATGGTTACAATTCGGTTCAAACCATTCAATTCTTTTTCGTTCAAATAATTTTTGGCAATGCCTACATCTGTTTTGCGGATACTTCCCTTTGGTGCATTTTTCCAAGTGGTTAAGCCCATGTTTTCTTTTGTGCTGTCCACTCTTGCTGCAATTAGTTCGGCTGCTGTTTGTCCTGTAATTGCCCAATGCAATTTGTTTTGAACGGTTGCAAAAAAATCTTTTGTGCTTTGTGTTTCTACATTATAGTCGGCACTGCATTGTGTGTAGATGTCGGTTATCTTTTGATAGAACCTGCGTTCACTGCTTCTTATATCACGGATTCGTGCAAGCTGTTCTTCAAAATAATCTTTGCCGAAAATGTTGTTCGGGTTTTTCAATCGTTCATCATCCATTGTAAACCCTTTGATGATGTATTCCTTCAATCGTTCAGTTGCCCAAATACGAAATGCCGTTGCCTGTGTGCTGTTTACCCGATAGCCAACCGAAATGATTGCATCAAGATTGTAATACTTAACTTTTGTTTCCTGTGTTTTTCCTTCTATTGCCCCGTGTTGAGTGGTATGTTCCAAAATGGAACTAACCACTTCCTCTTTCAACTCTCCTGTTTCAAAAATATTTTTCAAGTGTTTGGTAACTGCTGGTCTTTGCACACCAAATAAGTTGGCAATTTTTTGTTGGGTAAGCCATATCGTTTCGTTCTGCAAATAGATTTCAACCTTTACATTTCCGTTTGGTGTGGTGTAAAGCAGTATTTCATTAAAGCCACTTTCTGATGGCATGTTTTTTTTCTTAGCCATTTTAATTTTCATTTTTTGTTATTAATTCCCCCTTCACTTTTACCTTCTTTTTCCCACTTAACAAATCATTCATCAACCCTGCTTTTATTTGCTGCTGCTTTTGCAAAAAAGCTTGCTCGGTTTGGAGTTTTTGATTTAATGAATTCAGTCTTTCTGCAATTAGTTTCTGTTCAGTTAAATTGGGTTTGGGAACAAGCTTACCAACACAAAATAAAAATACAAACTATAACTGCCCGCTCAATGTAATTTTTTCACAGTATTTCCTTCCACCGTCTATCATTCAACGTCCATCGCAAATAATTTTTTATTCAGGAACATAGTATTCACATTTTGCAGGAAGCAGATTTTGTTTGATCATAATTGAATCATTCAGCATACGAGAACCACTTAAAACTATTTACAAAAAACAACTTGCTTTTGCTATCTAAAATAGTGGGTTGGAATGAAAAAATATCACCAATTTACTGTTTCCGTTCAAAATTAAACTTAAATTCTGTTACTGCGCACCGAATAAAAGCTATATTGCTAGCAGCAGAATATTCTTAGAGTTGCTCAATCTCCTCCTTAGTCAGTCCAGTAGATGCAATAATTATTTCATTGGAAACACCACTTAACTTTAATGCTTTCGCAACTTCTATTTTGCCTTCTATTTTGCCCTTTATTTCCCCTTTCTTTTCAGCAAATTCAATTCTTCCAATTTCATCTTGTTCTTTAATTGAAGCTCTGAGGTAATCTTCTAATTCTAGCTTTGTCCAATTTTGTTGATTGGCTTCTGTGTATGCTTCTCTCAAACCCTCGTCTTTTACACTTTCTGGCATCAGTGGTAAATTTTCGGCATTTTTAATGAAAAAAGTCCATTGGTCAATGCTGCTTTCTAATTGGTCTATTGTTTTGTTAAACTTAGGTAACTCAATAAAATTAAACTCAATATCTTGAATTATTTGCTCATGGGTTTCCACATCCAATACCTTATGTCGGCTGAAATAATTTAGATTATTTCCAATATTAAATTCCAAAATTCCAATGAAATAAACGGGTCTTAATTTATTGTACCGAACGCTTTTGTCTATTTGAGAAACATAACTTTGAGAAGTATAATAAAGTATTCGTTTATGAAAATAGTCAAACTCAGCCACCTGCATTTCTACAATAAATATATTTCCTTTCTCATCTTTTGCTTTTACATCAACAATAGTAGATTTACCTCCACTCAATATACCTAATTGGTATGGATTGGTTATTTCAACATCAATTATCTGTTCATTTTTGGGTAAATCAATTACTGCATTCAGGAATGAGATCAAGGATTTTTTCTTGCTATCATTGCCAAAAATTTTTCTAAACGCTATATCATTGGTGATATCTACAAATCTCATATTGTAAATTTAGCTGAAATTGTTCAAGTTTGAGAATTATAAGCTGCTATTTTGCATTTGTGTAGTAATGAAACAGTTGAGCTACCTGAAAAATTTTTACTGAAAAAATAACTTGCTTTTGTTAAATAAAATGGTCGGTAGGTATGAAAATATTACCTTGAAAATTTACCAGATACATTCAACACTAAACGATATTGCTGGTGCTGCACAAGAAACGAAGTAATAGTTATTAGCTTTAGTGGATATGTATTTCAAGTAGAATTTAATAAAAGGCAAATTCAGATTTTTCAATTGGTTTATATAAGCCGTACCGTTTAGTAATATCTGTAATCAACTCAAAAAACCACTTTGGGGAATAAGGACTCAAAACAATTTTATCAATTAGTTTTTCTAAATCAACTTTTATATAAACTCCTTCTTCAACTTCTTCCTGTGTCCAGTCATATTGCCAATTTTCTGCCTTATCAGTTAACGAATAAAGTAACCTGATTTCGTCTTCATAATTATATGCTTTTTGCTTATATAAAAAAGGGTAATTACTATTGCCGTATGGCAAAGTTGTTTCATTATAAAGTGCATACTGAACTTCACTCATGCCTAATTCTTGTTCTGTATTTTGAAAGGCACCAATTAATTTTAGCACAGACGATTGAATCATAATCCCTTGACTAAAATTTGAATATATTTTCCATAGGGCGGCAGATTCGCCATTGCTGATGTTCCAGCAATTAATACAATTTAAGCTTCTTTGCAGCTTTTCATTTGTCTCAATCCCTTTTTGATTTTCTCTTATTTTGGCATCATTCCAGCTGGTTGGAAGCCGACCTGAATTTTGCATTTGCTTTACTGCCCTAACCCGTTCTTCAAAATTTGTTTGATGCGAAGTACCTTCAAATTTGTCTTCTAATTTATCTACTCTGCAAAAAAATAATGATTGCTTAAATAACATAGAAATAAACTTGGTAATGTCCATATATTTGGAAAGATTATATTCCTGTTTGGGATAAAAAACTGGTGCATTTGGCGGGTCTGGTGATAATATTGGCATAAACAATTATTTACCAAATTTACTACTTAGTATTACTATTTCTTTTGCTAATATTCTTTTAGCTTTTGTTTGCATGTTTTGATTGCTTGTTTTGTCAGTTTTAGAATTATCACCAATTATAAATATACAGCAGTACAAAATAATTATCAAAAATATCGCCCACTGTTTTCTAGTACCCGTCCACCGCACACCATCCTTCCGCCGCTCTCCTCCTTTTTCCCTAAATTTGCGCACTAACAGCGCAGTAAGATGACTATAAGTTACCATTGGTTAAGCAAATATTTACCCGAAATAATAGAACCCACAGCATTGTCCAAAATATTGACTTCCATTGGCCTCGAAGTTGAAAGCCTAACCTATTATGAAAAAATAAAAGGATCTCTTGCTGGCGTTGTTATTGGCGAAGTAATTGATTGCCAACCCCATCCCAATGCGGATAAACTCAAACTCACCCTCGTAAATATCGGTACTACCACCCCACTGAAAGTGGTTTGTGGTGCTGCTAATATTGCAATGGGTCAAAAAGTTGCGGTAGCTACCGTTGGCGCTACCATCTACCCCACCACTGGCGATCCGCTCACCATGAAACTGGCTAAAATTAGGGGCGAAGAGAGCCATGGCATGATCTGCGCCGAAGATGAACTGGGAATGGGCGCTAGCCACGATGGCATTCTTGTACTGCCTCAACATACCATTCCCGGCACCCCCGCTGCTGAATATTTTAAGCCTTATAGCGACTGGATTTTTGAAATTGGCCTCACCCCTAACCGCATGGATGCCATGAGCCATATGGGCGTTGCTCGTGATATATGTGCTTATCTAACCCATCACCAGAAAGAATGCAGCATTAAATCTCCTTTGAATAATACCCTTTTTAAAGTTGACAATACATCGCACCCCGTCAAGGTATCGGTTGAAAATACGATGGACTGCCCTCGGTATGCAGGGCTCACCATCAGCGGCGTTACCGTAGGTCCTTCTCCTGAATGGTTGGTGAACCAACTAAATGCCATTGGCGTGCGCAGCATTAATAATATTGTTGATATTACCAATTTCATTCTACACGAAACGGGTCAACCTCTCCACGCTTTTGATTTGGCCGCTATTGAGGGACAAGAGATTATTGTTAAGAACCTGCCAGCCGATTCCCTTTTTACCACTTTAGATGATAAAGAAAGAAAATTGTATGCGGATGACCTCATGATTTGCAATGCCACCGATGGCATATGTATTGCTGGCGTTTTTGGCGGTACCAAAAGCGGCATCAATTCTCGTACCAAAGCTATTTTTTTAGAAAGTGCTTGCTTTAACGCCACCAGTATCCGCAAAACATCTTTACGTCACGGTTTGAGAACCGATGCCGCCACCCGTTTCGAAAAAGGGATTGATATTTCCAATTCCGTAAATGTGCTTAAACGCGCTGCCTTGCTGATTAAAGAACTCGCTGGCGGAGAAATTTCTAGTGAAATCAACGATATTTATCCCAACCCAAAACCTAGGGTTACCGTATCCATAAAAAATCATTACCTCAAAAAATTAAGTGGCAAAAACTACCACGCTGATAAAGTAAAAAGAATTCTTACTGCACTGGGTTTTAATATAGTAAAAGAAGGATTAGATGAATTGATGGTTGAAGTGCCTTACAGCAAACCAGATATTAGCATTCCAGCCGATCTGGTAGAAGAAATATTACGCATTGATGGGCTCGATAATGTTGCCATCCCTTCTATGATCAGTATCAGCCCTGCTGTAGAAAACTTGGGCATTAAAGAAAACCTCCGTGAGAAAATTGCCAATTTTTTAGTCGGCAAAGGTTTTACCGAAATCCTTACCAATTCCATCACCAACAGTAAATATTATGATGAAGCCGAATCCGTTTCCTTGGTTAAAATGATCAATAACCTCAGCGCCGATCTTGATGCAATGCGCCCCTCCATGCTAGAAACTGGTCTAGAAACAATTGCTTATAATATCAACCGAAAACAAAATAACCTCCAGTTGTTTGAATTTGGAAAAACCTACCTCACAGCAGAAACAGGTTTTATAGAAGCGGAACATTTTAGCTTATTAACTACTGGCAATCTACAAGAACAAGGCTGGAGAACAAAAACTGCTCCCCACGACTTTTATGCACTGAAGGGATTGGCATCTGCCATTCTTCAGTGGTGCGGTCTTGCTAAAATAAAGTTTGAAGAAACCCTCGAAACTCCCAATACTTGCACTGTTTACGCTGAACGAAAAGCCATAGCAACCATTGTAACGGTTGCAGCTACCAAACTAAAGCAATTCGATATTAAACAGCCTGTTTTCCAGCTTAATATTCCTTTTGAACCCCTGTTACAAGCAGTCGCACAAAAGAAAATTGTGTATAAGGAAGTCAATAAATTTCCTTTAGTACAGCGAGATCTGGCGCTGGTAGTGAATAAATCAACCCCTTTTGCAGCCATTGAAAAAGCCATTCAACAATTGAATATTAAAAAACTGCAACAAGTATACTTGTTCGACGTATTTGAAAGCGATAAATTGGGAACTGATAAAAAATCAATGGCAGTAAATTTCACTTTCGCCGATGATGCTAAAACACTTACCGACACTGAGATTGATGGTATGATGAACAAACTAATCCAGTGTTTTGAGAAAGAAATAAATGCGGAAATCAGAAAATAAGCCCTTAATTTTCCAATTATGGTGGTATTGAATGAATCTATTGCTGCATTACAGGAGAAAATACAACTCCTATTGAAAGCTTATAAATCTATTCAAAAAGAAAACCAGCAGCTTCAAAAAGAAGCAGTTACACTGCAACAACAGCAAGCGTTGGGAAAACAAACACTTTCACAATTAGAACAACAACTGGCCGCTGCACAATTATCTGGTGGTGGCATTAGCAATGATGCTGAGAAACAGAAACTTCAACAAAAAATAGATGCTTACCTAAAGGAAATCGATAAATGCCTTGCGTTGTTACATGCTTAATTAAGTTGACTTATGCCCGAATTAATTCCCATAAATATTGTTGTTGCTGACCGCAGTTATCGACTCAAAATTGAGCCGACTGATGAAGAAACAGTCCGCAAAACCGCCTTACTGATCAACGATAAAATCAATGAATTCAAAACCCAGTTCGCTGGTAAAGACATACAGGATTATATTGCCATGGTTCTACTCTGGTTTGCTACCCAACAAAAAGAAAACAGCAATTCAGTCCTGCTTACACAAGACGCAGCTCAGCAAATTACCGATCTCACTAAATTGATTGATAAAGCACTTACCGAAATCTAAAATCTTCTTGTTATCTTCGTCCCCATCATTACTTATTATTATAAAATGAGATGTGATACGATAAATAGGATTGTGAACAATTTAAACCCTTGCCAAAATCATGGATTCAGGAATATTATTAGTCATATCAGCCACAATAGCCCTAGTTGTAGGGGTTGTAGCTGGTAGGTTTATTTTCGCCAAAAACACCAAAAAACAACTGGAAGACGCAGAATACCAGTCGCAAAACATCTTAAAAGAAGCAGAATTAAGGGCCGAGACCATTAAAAAAGAAAAGCAACTCGAAGCCAAAGAGCGTTTTGTACAGTTGAAAAGCGATCACGATCGTGAAGTGCTTGATAGAAACCGAAAAATGGGCGAAGCGGAGAACCGCATCAAACAGAAAGAAACCACCATCAACCAAAAAGAAGCTTCTCTGGAAAAACAATCCAAAGACAATGAAGCCATTAAGGAAAACCTAAATCGCCAAATTGAACTGGTGAACCAGAAAAGAACTGAATTGGAGAAACACCAAGAAGAACATATTCGTAGGTTGGAAAAAGTTGCTGGCCTAACAGCGGAAGACGCCAAATCCCAACTCATTGAAAGCATGAAGCAGGAAGCCCATACACAGGCACTTTCTCTACAGCAAGAAATTATTGAAGATGCTAAGCTGAAAGCCAATAAAGAAGCCCGTAAGATTGTAATCCAAAGCATTCAACGGACCGCTGCTGAACAAACCATTGAAAATACAGTTACCGTTTTCAACCTAGAAACCGATGAGATCAAAGGGCAGATTATTGGTCGCGAAGGTCGCAATATCCGCGCTATTGAAGCAGCTACTGGAGTAGATTTGATTGTAGATGATACGCCTGAAGCCATCATCCTATCTTCATTCGACCCATTGAGAAGAGAAATAGCTCGTTTAAGCTTACAGCGATTGGTTTCTGATGGTCGCATTCACCCTGCTCGTATTGAAGAAGTGGTGGAGAAAACCCGTCGCCAGTTAGAAGAACAAGTCATGGAGATTGGTGAACGCACCGTTATTGAAATGGGCATTCACGGCCTTCACAAAGAACTGATTAGAATTGTAGGTAAAATGCGTTTCCGTTCTTCTTATGGACAGAATTTGCTGATGCACAGTCGCGAAACTGCCAACCTCTGCGGAATTATGGCTGCTGAACTGGGTATGAACCCCAAACTGGCCAAAAGAGCTGGATTACTCCATGATATAGGTAAAGTACCCGATGAAGAAACAGAATTGAGTCACGCCCTACTCGGCGCTAAGCTGGCCGAGAAATATGGTGAAAACCCTGCTGTCATCAATGCAATTGGGGCTCACCACGATGAAATGGAAATGTTGTACGTGATTTCTCCCATTGTACAAGCTTGTGACGCCATCAGCGGCGCTAGGCCTGGTGCTAGAAGAGAAATTATGCAGCAATACCTCCAAAGAATCAAGGATTTGGAGAACTTAGCCCTAGCCTATCAGGGTGTTGAAAAAGCTTATGCAATACAAGCGGGACGTGAGTTACGCGTAATTGTAGAAGCCGATAAAGTATCCGATGTTGACAGTGATAAGCTGAGTTTTGAAATTGCCCAAAAAATACAGACTGAGATGACTTATCCCGGTCAAATTAAAGTAACAGTAATCAGAGAAAAAAGAGCGGTAAACGTAGCCAGATAGAAAAAAAAGTTTCAAATTTGAAACTATCAATTATTTGCTTACCTTTGCCGTCCGCAAAAAATAACTATATGGACGCCGCAGTAAAATTTGTGCACGAACAACTGACCACAACAAAAGCACACCCTAAATTTAAAGCAGGTGACAATGTCACTGTGAATTATAAGATAGTAGAAGGTGGTAAAGAACGTATCCAGAGTTTCCGTGGAGACGTAATTAAAATACAAGGCACTGGTGCAACCGTTTCTTTTACTGTACGTAAAATTTCCGATGCAATTGGTGTTGAACGTTTGTTCCCTATTCTTTCTCCCAATATCGATTCAATTTTATTGAATAAGGTTGGTAAAGTACGCCGTGCTAAATTATTCTATCTGCGTGAGCGCAGTGGTAAACGTGCACGTATTAAAGAAAAACGTTTCTAATAAGATTTATAAGTTACTGAACGTTCCGATAGAATCGAAACGTTTTTTTATGCCCCCATACTTTTAGAATATATTTTATTTGTCGGGGGTAGATTTGTCCTAACTTTACGTTCTTAAAATAATCACTATGGGTAACTTAGGTTTTCAAGAACTACTAATCATTGGTATTGTAGTGCTCGTTTTATTTGGTGGTAGAAAAATTCCTGAATTTATGAGGGGTTTGGGTAAGGGTATCCGTGAGTTCAATGATGCCAAAAATAATGTGAAGAAAGAACTAGAAGAAGGTATCAAAGAAAAAGACAGTACGCCTGCTTAATGTTCCGCTTTAGCACTATTCAAGATTACCATACCGCATTACAGAACGGCCAAACCACCTGTGTGGAAGCCGTTCATTTTTATTTGGATGCCATTCACCAAAATGCAGGTCTCAACGCCTTTCTTACTGTATATAAAGAAGAAGCACTTGCCAAAGCTGCCATACTAGACTCGTCAAGAAAAGCTGGTGAACCCATTCAAGCCTTGCATGGTGTAATTGTGGGTTTAAAAGATGTGATCTGTTACAAAGACCATCCCGTTTCTGCCGCTTCTAAAATCTTAGCCAATTTCAACGCTATTTACAATGCTACTGCTACCCAACGTTTACTAGATGCTGGAGCTATTATTATCGGACGTCAGAACTGCGATGAATTTGCCATGGGCAGCAGCAACGAGAACTCTGCTTTTGGGGTGGTGAAAAACGCCGCCGATCCTTCCCGCGTTCCTGGTGGATCTTCTGGTGGCTCTGCTGTTGCAATACAAGCTGGCCTCTGCATGATTAGCTTAGGAAGCGACACTGGCGGCTCCGTTCGCCAGCCAGCAGATTTCTGTGGTGTTATTGGCATGAAACCCTCTTACGGTAGAATTTCTCGTTATGGACTCATTGCCTATGCCTCTTCTTTTGATCAGATTGGCATTTTCTCTGCTTCCTTACAAGATGCTGCACTGGTATTGGAAACCATTGCTGGTGAAGATGATTTTGACAGTACCGTTTCCCAACGTCCCGTAGAAAAATATACCGCTGCTATTCAAGCTAATCCCGAAAAAAAATATCGAATTGCTTATTTTAAAGAAGCACTGAACCATCCCGCCTTAGATGCCGATATACAAAAACAAACCTCCGCTTTTATTCAGCAAATGATTCAAGCGGGACATACAGTGGAAGCTGTCGATTTTTCCTTACTCAACTTTGTAGTACCCACTTACTACGTGCTTACCACTGCTGAAGCCTCCAGTAATTTATCGCGTTTTGATGGGGTACGTTACGGCCATCGAACCAATCAAGAAAATATTGACCTTACCACGCTTTATAAGGCCTCTAGGAGTGAAGGCTTTGGAGATGAAGTAAAAAGAAGAATTTTACTCGGCACTTTTGTATTGAGTGAAGGTTATTTTGATGCTTATTTTACCAAAGCACAGCAAGTAAGGAGATTACTGAAAAATAAAACCGACGAAATTTTTGCTTCCTACAATGCCATTATTTCTCCCACCGTTCCCGCCCCCGCTTTTAAAATAGGCGAGAAATCGAACGACCCTATTGAAATGTTCCTTGCAGATATTTATACGGTTTACCCAAATCTGGTTGGCATTCCAGCCATTTCCATTCCGCTTTTTACACATGCCAATAATATGCCTTTTGGTCTACAAGTTATGACCAAAGCTTTTGATGAATTAACTTTGTTCCAAGTTTCCCAGCAGATGATGGAACTTAAATAGCTGCCATGCGCCTCTTATTGTTCATACTTTTTACTACCAGCCTTCATGCGCAGAGTGATAGTAGTATGGACAAGCTTAATTTTAAATCCTTGTTCAGAAATAAATTCGAAGCAGATAAACCTTATACCGCACAACTCAATCCCAGAGCCATTTCTTTTGTGGACGAGTATATGCGGAAATATGGCAAATCACTCGAAAAAATGAAATCCTGGGGCAAACCCTATTTTGATTTATACGATCAAATTCTAGCCATCTACGGCATACCTAAAGAAATGAAATACCTAAGTGTGATTGAAAGCAGGTTAAATGCGGGTATTATCTCTTGGGCAGGTGCCGCTGGCCCATGGCAACTAATGGATTTTGAAGCCAAACGCTTGGGGCTGCGTGTAAGTTTTCCAGATGAAAGAATGGACTATATTAAAAGCACCCATGCCGCTGCTAAAATTATGCGCGAACGCTTTGCTGAATTCAATGATTGGCTATTGGTAGTAGCTGCATACAATGGCGGGGCAGGAAGGGTGCGGCAGGCTATTCGCAAAACAGGTACCAGAGATTTCTGGGAACTACAATACCATTTACCCGAAGAAACCCGTAACCACGTTAAAAAATTTATAGCCACACATTATGTGATGGAAGGCGGCGGCGGGTGGACTACCCTCACTGCCGCAGAAACCAAATATGCTAAAGAAAATACACCCACAACAATCACCAACCTCAGCGCCGAAGACGCTGCCAATACCACTACCATAGAAATAAGCGGACGCTTCCATTCCTTAATTGTTGCCAATGAATTGCTCATGGATATTAAACAATTCAACCAATGGAATCCGGGCTTTGATAGGATTTTAGGAGAAGGGAAAAAATTTAACTTCCGAATGCAGAAAGAAAAACTGGCTTTGTTCGAAGCCAAAAGAAACCAACTACTCGCAGCATCTATACGAGCATTAATAGAAGGGTCGCTTCCTAAATAATAATCCCTAATTAGTTCACTGCCTTATCAGCGCAACAACTGCTGGCAAATGCTTCTGGCTTAGCTTTGAACGCAAATCCCATTCCCAAAATATAACCCATAGCTTCTCGCAGTGCATCATTGCTTTTGAACTGAGGATTGGTATTAATGTCGGCATGTACTTCCATTTCAACCCCATATTCAATAAATAAATTACAAAGCTCATAAGCAATTTCAATGCTCTTGGCCACTTCTACCAACATTCTTTCTTTTATATGGTACTTGAGTTTGGTGCGCTCATTGTGGATATACATAAAGCCTCCATTGTGCTCACGCAAAAAAACAATTACGGTGGCAAACTCTGTATCATCGCCCTTAACTTGACTATCAGTGCCGATGCACACTTTTAGTTTGGTGCCTGCTGCTGTTTCTTTTTTGATGGCTTCTTCTACCGCATCTTTGATGGGTAAAACAATGTTTTCTCCATTGAATTTTCTCCAACGCATAATTATAAGGTTTCTGTAAGTTACCCATCATTGCATACAAATACGCCAAATCAAGATGATCTTATTATTAACAGCCGTGGATAAACCGCTTTTATGAGCAAGTTTGTCAGTTTTTAAATATTTGTACGGATATTGACGTTTAAAAACTTGCGCAACATTGCGCTCTTAATATGAAACTACTGCTACAATACCTCAAACCTTATAAATGGTTAATTGCGCTGGCACTTGTTCTGGCTGCCATGAACCAATCCTTCTCCATGCTCGATCCTTATTTTTTTGGTAAGCTACTAGATCAATATGGCATGCACCCCTTGCAGAAGGGCTATTTTAATGAAAATAAACAATTTGTTGCCACTGGCGCCCGAACAGAATCTGAATTTATTTGGGGCGTGCTAGGCTTCTTAGGCATTCTAATAAGTGTTGCCATGGTATCTAGAATTGCCAAAGCCTTTCAGGATTATTTTAGCAATGTCATTGTTCAAAAGTTTGGCGCTAAAATTTTTACGGATGGACTGAAACATTCTATGCAACTGCCTTTTCAAGAATTTGAAGACCAACGCAGTGGTGAAACTCTTTCCATTTTATCTAAAGTTAGAACCGATACAGAACGCTTTATCATTGCTTTTATCAATGTGCTTTTTAGTATTCTAGTAGGCATTGTTTTTATTTCGGTGTATTCATTTAAACTGCATTGGAGCATCATGCCCATTTATGCAGTCGGCATTGTTTTTCTATCCTTGCTTACCAGTTTTTTAAGCAAACGCATCAAAGCCATTCAAAAAGATATTGTAAAAGAAACCACTACCCTTGCAGGTACTACCACTGAAAGTCTCCGAAATATTGAACTCGTTAAAAGTTTGGGATTGACGGATCAAGAAATCAATCGCCTCAATAAAAATACCTATAAAATTCTAGGACTCGAATTGCGCAAAGTAAAAAGTATTCGTTCACTCAGTTTTGTACAAGGCACTTTTGTAAACCTGCTCAGACAAATCATAATGTTCACTTTATTGTGGTTGGTTTTTCAAGGAAAACTAACGGCTGGTGAAGTAATGACCTTGACTTTTTATTCCTTTTTTATCTTCGGTCCTTTACAAGAAATAGGCAATATTATGCTGGCTTATAGAGAAGCAGAAGCATCGCTGAACAATTTTCATACTTTAATGCAGAAACCTTCAGAAGCCAAGCCCATTAACCCTCGGCAGATAGGAATTATTAGTGAGTTAACTTTCAACAAGATTTATTTTAAACACAATACTGCTAAATATTATGCAATTGATGGTATTTCCTTCAACGCCAAAAAAGGAGAAACCATTGCATTTGTAGGCCCGTCAGGAGCTGGTAAAAGTACATTGGTAAAAATGCTGGTGGGCTTATACAACCCAGAGCAAGGCGCGGTGGAATACAACGGAATCAATAGCAAAGACATCAACTTAGATGAGCTGCGCAACCAGATTGGTTTTGTTACACAGGACACACAATTGTTTGCAGGCACCATTAGAGAAAATCTTTTATTCGTATGCCCCAATGCCAGCGATGCCGAAATAATAGAAGCCCTGCATAAGAGTAGTTGCGACAACTTACTACAGCGCGCCGAAAACGGAATTGATTCTATGATTGGTGAAGGGGGGCTGAAACTAAGTGGTGGTGAAAAGCAGCGATTGTCAATCGCAAGGGCATTAATCAGACATCCGCAATTGCTTATTTTTGATGAAGCTACTTCTTCACTTGATAGTATTACTGAAGAAGAAATCACCAATACCATTCGCAGCATCTCTTCTTTAAAAGAACAAATTACGGTAATGATTGCGCATAGGCTGAGCACCATTATGCACGCCGATAGGATTTATGTACTTGAAAAAGGCAAAGTAGTAGAAACAGGCAACCACCACCAATTGCTGGAAGAGAAGGGCTTGTATTATGCCATGTGGAGGCAGCAAATTGGAGAGCGTAAAGGATAAAATGAGTGTAATTTAATCCTTCAACATTTGGCTGATTTTATCTACCAATTCACCTTTGGTAATGGGTACTCCCATGATTTTATTATACCCTTTTGCATCCACCATATATTGATCGCGGATAATTTTTATCAATTGTCCATTGTTGATTTCTGGTATCAGCACCTGATCAAAAGCAGCAATAATATCACCCAAATTTTTGGGGAATGGTCGCATATAACGGATATGGGCGTGACTCACAGCGTGGCCTTCTGCCTGTAATTCCAATACGGCACTCTTAATGGCGCCATAGGTAGAACCCCATCCAATCACCAATATTTTACCAGTTTCAGGGCCGCTATCAATGGTTTGTAAAGGAATATAATTGGCTATCATATCTACTTTTGCTTGGCGAGTTTTTACCATATGCTGGTGGTTCTCTGCATCATAGCTGATATTGCCTGTGATATCTTGTTTTTCCAATCCACCAATTCTATGTTCCAGCCCAGGCGTACCCGGAACAGCCCAAGGACGAGCTAGTTTTTCATTGCGTTTGTAAGGGAGATACTTGTCTTCATCTTCCGCCAATGCTTGCTTAAACACCACTTTAATAGGGGTTAAATCGGCACTTTGCGGAAACTTCCAAGGCTCTGCGCCATTGGCAATATAGCCATCACTCAATAAAATTACGGGCGTCATATATTCCACTGCAATTCGCACGGCTTCATAAGCAACATCAAAACAATCGCTCGGTGTTGATGAGGCAATAATGGGCATGGGACATTCCCCATTTCTGCCATAATAAGCCTGCATTAAATCGCTTTGCTCGGTCTTGGTAGGCAAACCAGTAGAAGGTCCGCCACGTTGAATATTTATAATCAATAGCGGAATTTCTAACATTACCGCTAGGCCCATTGCTTCGGTCTTTAAAGCCATACCAGGACCAGAAGTGGTAGTAATACCTAAAGAACCACCATAAGCTGCTCCAATTGCAGCGGTAATACCAGCAATTTCATCTTCAGCTTGGAAGGTGCGGATGCCAAAAGTTTTGTACTTACTTAAATCGTGTAAAATATCCGATGCAGGCGTAATGGGATAAGTTCCAAGAAAAATAGGCAGTCCACTTTTTTCGCTGGCAGCAATCAATCCCATACTCAAAGCTTGGTTACCCATGATGCTGCGATAGAGTCCGGGTGCCATTTTGGCTTTTTCTACTGTATAGCGAGTAGTGAAAGTCTCGGTAGTATCTCCATAATTATATCCTGCCTGAAGTACTTTAATATTACTCTGTAAAATATTTTCTTTTTTGCCAAATTTCTCTTGAAGAAAGTCGATCGTATTATCGAGTTTTCTGTTGTACATCCAATAAATAAAGCCCAGTACAAACATATTCTTAGCCCGATCTCTTTCTTTGGTGCCCAAATCGGTGAATTCCTTGAGCGACTCACGGGTGAGTTTGGTCACGTCTATTTTAATCAATTCAAACGCATCAAGGCTACCATCTTCCAGCGGATTAATCCCATCGGGATAATTGGCCAGTCGCAAATTCTTTGCATCAAATCCATCAATATTGGCAATAATTTTCCCCCCTGGTTTAATGGCTTTTAAATTTACTTTCAAAGCAGCGGCATTCATGGCAACCAATACATCGGCAATATCACCCGGTGTAAATACTTTATTAGACGAGAAGTGCAACTGAAAACCACTCACCCCAGGCAGGGTTCCTATTGGAGCACGGATCTCAGCAGGGAAATCAGGGAAAGTAGCCAAGTCAATCCCCAACATAGCCGTATTATTGGTAAATTGTTGACCCGTCAATTGCATTCCATCTCCACTGTCTCCGGCAAACTTAATCACCACATTCTGTAAAATTGCTGCTGTATTATCCATTTACATTTTTTGTGGCAGCGAAGGTACTATTTCTGCACCTGTTTTTTTCTGCCCTTTCGGCATCTTTTTATAGATTTCCTGCTTTCGCAAGCCTATAATGACTTCAAACCCACCTGTTAAAGTTAAAAATGATTGCAGAAAAGCCCTTGGAATGAATTTTGTTTATCGTAAATTTGAAATAGAAAATTTTAGCACTATGGCAATTTTTAAATCGGGTAACCCTACACTTACAGAGAAAATGTTCGATAAAAGTCAAGGACTAGAAGCTGCATCGCAAGGAGTAATGACGGTGAGAGGTTCTATGAACAAGTTTGGCTTTATGATGATTATGCTTATGGCAGGCGCTGTTTACAACTGGCATTTATTTGAACAGATGAAGCAAAGCACCATGAATACTTTAATGATGGTGGGCATATTTGGTGGCTTAATAGCCGCAATAGGCATTATGTTTAAACCCAATTGGGCACCAGTATTGGCGCCTATTTATGCCTTATTAGAAGGTTTATTCGTGGGTGGAATTTCTGCCATTATGAATGCCGCTTTTGCTGAAAAATATCCCGGCCTGGTAATGCAAGCGGTTGGCCTTACATTCGGCGTTGCATTGTCTATGTTTTTATTGTACAATTTTAGGGTAATCAAAGCCACTGAGCGTTTCAAATCAATTATTTTAATGGCCACCTTGGGCATCGGTATTTTTTACTTAATCACCATGGTATTGGGTTTCTTTGGCGTGAATATAGATTTTATGCGAGACAGTAGTATGTTGAGTATTGGTATTTCTTTATTTGTGGTAGCCATTGCTGCGTTGAACCTAATTCTTGATTTTGATATGATAGAACAAGGCGCAGAAAGAGGCGCTCCAAAATTCATGGAATGGTATGGTGCTTTCGGATTAATGGTAACCATTGTTTGGTTGTACATTGAAATGCTAAAGTTGTTGAGCAAGCTGGGCAGTCGCGACTAAACCCATCCCTTTATATTTTTATAAAACCCTTCCCACAAGTGAGGGTTTTTTTTATTCGCTACTGCTTGAAATAACTTTATCTTAGAGCAGAAAATTAATCGTGCATGCAATTTAATAGACAATCATTCAGCAACGAAGAGTTGATATTTATATATCGAAACCTATTACTGCCCAGAATGATTGAAGAAAAAATGTTGGTATTATTGCGACAAGGAAAAATAAGTAAATGGTTCAGTGGCATTGGTCAAGAAGCCATTTCAGTAGGTGCTACTTTAGCATTAAAACCAGATGAATGGATCATGCCTTTGCATAGAAATTTAGGGGTATTTACCAGCCGCCAAATGCCGTTGGAGAAATTATTCATGCAATGGCAGGGCAATAAAGCGGGATATAGCAAAGGCCGAGAACGCAGTTTTCATTTTGGCTCCAAGCCCTATCATATCTGTGGAATGATCTCACACTTAGGCCCCCAATTGGCTATTGCAGATGGAGTGGCACTGGCATATAAATTGCGCAATGAAGAAAAAGTATCCCTTGCTTTTTCTGGTGATGGCGGTACAAGTGAAGGTGATTTTCATGAGGCTTTGAATGTAGCTGCGGTATGGAATTTACCCGTAATTTTTGTGATTGAAAACAATGGTTATGGACTCAGCACGCCCGTTAATGAACAATATTGTTGCGAAAATTTGGTGGACAAAGCAAAGGGCTATGGCATGGAAGGAGTTAAAATAGATGGCAATAATATTCTTACCATTCTAGAAACCATTAAAGGTGTTAGAGACTATTGCATAAAAAACCAGCGACCTTATTTAATTGAGTGTACTACTTTTAGAATGCGTGGTCACGAAGAAGCAAGTGGCATTAAATATGTTCCCAAAGATTTATTGGAAGAGTGGGGCCAGAAAGATCCTATAAAAAAATATGAGCAGTTTCTGCTGAATGAAAAAATTATTTCAGAAATGGATATTGCCGATATCCGTAATGAGTTTAAAAAATATATTGATGATGAGCTGGCATTGGCCAACCAAGCTGCTGCAATGGAGGTAGATGAAGCAGAAGAATTGGCGGATATATATGCGAAGAAGAACGTGGACGATGGACGAACGACGTATGACGAACGACGAACGACGAATGACGATGGACGAACGACGAATAACAGAGAAGCGAGATTGATTGATGGCATTTCAGAAGGATTAAAGCAGAGCATGAAAACCCATCCCAACCTTGTATTAATGGGTCAAGACATTGCAGAATATGGTGGTGCTTTTAAAATTACAGAAGGTTTTGTGGAGCAATTTGGGAAAGAACGAGTTCGCAATACCCCTTTATGCGAAAGTGCCATTGTGGGTGCTTGCCTCGGCATGAGTCTCGAAGGATATAAAACCGTTATGGAAATGCAGTTCGCAGATTTTGTGACCGTTGGATTTAACCAGATTGTAAATAACCTTGCTAAAATTCATTATAGGTGGGGGCAAAATGCAGATGTAGTAATTCGTATGCCTACTGGTGGTGGCGTAGGTGCAGGACCTTTTCATTCACAAAGTAATGAAGCTTGGTTTACCCATGTACCGGGATTGAAAATAGTGTATCCCTCCAATCCAAGAGACGCAAAAGGCTTGCTTATTGCAGCCATTAATGATCCCAATCCCATACTTTATTTTGAACACAAAGCACTTTATAGAAGCATCAGCGGTGAACTTCCTTCCCACTATTATGAGGTTGAAATTGGTAAGGCAGCCATTGTTCAAGAAGGAGATGATATGGCTGTAATTACTTATGGTGCTGCCGTGCATTGGGCTACTGAATACCAACAAGAACATCCAGAAATATCACTGCATATTATTGATCTGAGAACCTTGCTGCCATTGGATTATGAAGCCATTAAAGCAGCGGTTAAAAAAACAGGAAAAGTGCTCTTATTGCACGAAGACAGTCTCATAGGTGGCATTGGCGGTGAAATAAGCGCATGGATTAATGAACACTGTTTTGAATTACTTGATGCCCCAGTAATGCGTTGCGCATCATTAGACACACCCATTCCTTTCAACCTAGAATTGGAGAAAAATTTTATGGCCAAAAGCAGATTAGCTGCAAAAATTGACCAATTAATTCACTATTGATTTTCAACAAACCCCATGCATACAAGATTATTTTTATTGATGGCAACATGCTTTTTTCAATTGCAAATATTTGCGCAAACCAATCCCAATATTGAATATGCACCTCCTTTTTTTGCAGATACAATGCGTGCAAAAAAAATAAAAATATTGGCGCCGATCATAGATAAAATGTATGCTGATTATGCACTCGCCAATCATTTACCCGGCTATGCCTATGGCGTAATGATTGATGGAGAACTGCTGGTATCAGGTGCAGGTGGTTTTACTGATATAGGCAAAAAAATAAATGCCAATACCCGCTCTATGTTTAGAATAGCATCTATGAGTAAAAGCTTTACTGCTATGGCTATCATAAAACTTCGCGATGATGGTAAACTTAAATTAGACGACCCCATATCAATGTATATTCCTGCATTAAAAGCACAAAAACTTACCAACGATGCCGCTGAAATTACCATTAGAGAATTAATGACCCATGCAGCGGGATTTCCGGAAGACAATCCTTGGGGTGATCGACAATTGGCTGATACAGAAGAAGAACTCATTGCACTTTTTAAAAAAGGCATTTCTTTTTCTAATGTAAACGGAACAGCGTATGAATACAGCAATGTGGGCTTTGCTACATTGGGGCTTCTTATTAAAAAAGTAACGGGCATTTCATACAACGAATATATTGAACAAAATATTTGGAAACGATTGGGTATGCAAGCTTCTTGGGAATACAGTAAAGTGCCCGAAACTCAATTGGCAAAAGGATATAGATGGATCAATCAAAATTGGAAAGAAGAAGCTTTATTGCACGATGGTATTTATGGTGCCATGGGTGGCATGATCAGTTCCATAGAATCATTCAGCAAATACCTTGCCTTGCACCAACAGGCATGGCCAGCTAGGAATGAGGAAGAAAATATTATTATCAAAAGAAGTTCTTTGCGCGAAATGCACCAAGCTTGGCGATTCAATACCTTGAACCCTCTGTATAAATATTCAGATGGAAGAAATTGTGCAGTAGTAAACGGCTATGGTTATGGTTTAGCTGTGTTGCGCGATTGCGACAATAAAGTAATAGTGGGGCATAGTGGTGGCTTACCAGGGTTTGGCAGTAACTGGCGGTTTATGCCCGATTATGGACTTGGATTAATGTTCTTTGCCAATCTCACCTACGCTCCTACAGCCGCATTTAATAGTAGGGTAATAGACACATTGGTAAAACTGGCTGCACTTAAACCAAGAACACTGATTGCTTCACCCATTTTACGACAAAGAAAAAATGAATTGGTAAAATTATTACCTGCATTTAATGGAGCTATTCAATCTGGAATTTTTGCAGAGAATTTTTTTATGGATTATTATAGCGACTCGCTAAAGCAAGAGGCGATGGGTATTTACAAAACGATTGGAAAAACTATTTCAATCGGCGAAATAATACCAGAGAACCAGTTAAGGGGCAGCTTTACCATTCATGGAGAAAAAGGAAAGGCAATGATTTTTTTCACGCTCACTCCCGAGAATCCAGCATTGATTCAGGAATACAATATCAGGTTATTGAAGTAGGTTGAATGCGTTTGATTTGCTTGTTCATGATGTAAAAAAATAGGGGCGGTATATGTGCTAGAATCATCATACCGGGATAGCCTGTCGGCATTTGCGGTGCATCATCGTGGTGTTTAAGTACTTGGTATTTTCTGCTGGCTAAATAATGATGATCACTGTGTCGGCTTAGTTCAAATAGTGTTAGTCGCCCAATAATATGATTGCTATTCCAACTATGAATGGGCAATGCACGCTCAAATTTACCGGGTGCAATTTCTTTTCTACGCAATCCATAGTGTTCAATATAGTTTACAGATTCTAATAAAGCAATGCCGATGGCTGCTGCCAACAAATAAAAGCCGAGTATTTGCATACCAAAAATAAAAGCAATCAATGCAATAAAAATAAATTGAATAAAGGAGTATTGAATCATTTCATGCTGCCAGCTCCAAAACGAAATACCTTTTCGTTTTAATTCTTTATTGGCAATTTCCCAAGCACCCAAGTAAGAGTAAAAAATAGTTCTAGGATAAAAAGCAAAAACAGATTCACCCAGTCTCGAACTTGCCGGATCTGCATCAGTGGCAACCCTTTTGTGATGCCCTTTATTGTGTTCAATAAAAAAGTGCATATAAAGGGAACTAAGCAGTAAAGCTTTGGCCAAAAACTGTTCAAATTTATTGGCACGGTGACCCAATTCGTGACCTATATTAATTCCAAAAATACCACAGAGCAGCCCCATGCTCATCACTCTTCCAGTAATATCAACGGCGGTTAATTCAGTAGATTTTAAGGAGTAGAGAAAAAAGCCAAGGGCGGTGAATTGACAAACAACAACAGTGTATAATAGAAAGTCGTAGCGCCTATCAGCACGAGCCAATTCTTCTTCTGCGATGCTCAAATTCATTGAATCGGGGGCTACCATCAATTCCAATAAAGGAATAAAAACAAAAGCCCAAATCATGGGTAAAAAGCAAAGCCATCCTTTGTTAGAAAAGGCAATACCAGCTAAAAAGAAAAGAATAAAAGGAGCAAAATATTTAAAAATTCGCCAATGCATACCATCGCTTTAGATCAAGTTAGTGAAAATAGTTGAAAACCGAAAACAGTGGGAGCATAAGCCAGTTCCAACTCAATGGTAAATCAGGGTATAGCAATAGATAAACCATACCTTATAGATATGACTTATATATGCGTTATCTATAGCTTATATATGGCTTATCTATGGGTTATGGCTATATTTGAGTAAACGTTATTTAATGAAAGCGCTATCCTTACTTGCTATAATGCTTTGCTTTATGAGTAGCTCTTTATTTGGGCAGTCCATCAAAAGAATCGACGGAAGTAAAATCAGTATTGACAGCCTAAACTCAAAAATTGGGTGTCTCATGAAAGCTGCAAATGTTTCAGGTGTTGCCATTTCAGTATTCAATCAAAATAAGCCCGTATTCAGCAGGACTTATGGGCTTGCCAATGTTCAAAAAAATATTCCATTCCTTCCATCATCGGTATTGTATGGAGCTTCGTTTGCAAAAACAGTATTCGCTTATATAGTGATGCAGTTGCTGGACGAAAAACTGATTGAGCTTGACAAACCACTTGTTGAGTATTTACCCAAAGACCTAACCGACTATAAATTAAACGGTTGGCGCAGGGGTTATCAAGATTTAAAAAGCGACGAGCGTTATAAAAAAATAACGGCTCGCATATGCTTAACGCATACTACAGGTTTTCCCAATTGGCGTTGGTTTGAAGCAGATAAAAAAATAAAAATAAAATTTGAGCCGGGTACTCGATACAGCTATTCAGGTGAGGGTCTTTATTTGCTGCAATTTGTAATAGAACAAATTACTGGTAAGGACTATGAAACTATTTCTCAAGAGCGTGTATTTAAGCCCTTTGGGATGACGAATACCAGTCAAGTTTGGCAAACCCGTTTTGATTCAAGTATCTGCTACGGCCACAATGCTTTGGGGCAAGCTTATGAGCTAATGAAATGGAAGGAAGCAAGTGCTGGGGGTTCTATGAGCACCACTTTAGCAGATTTTACAAAATTTTATACCGCACTGATAAATCGAAAAAATCTCTCTAAGAATAGCTTTGAAGCAATGACGAGCAAGCAAATTCGGATACGATCCAGAGCACAATTTGGACCACTATCAAGAGTAGACAGTACAGATAACGATACAATAGATTTGGGCTATGGCTTAGGAGTGGGTGTATTAAAATCACCTTTTGGTCGCGCTTTTTTTAAAGAAGGCCATGATGAAGGATGGGGACATTATTCTATTTGTTTTCCCGATAAAAAAATTGCAGTTATTATCATGACCAATAATGATAATGGAGAAAGTATTTTTAAGGAGCTTTTGGCTTATTCTATTGGTGATATTTTTACGCCTTGGCAATGGGAAAACTATATTCCTTACGACCAAAAAAAATAAATCAGGAAAAAAATTAGCTGAACCAGTCTTCATTAAATTGAAGGTGAATTTTATTGTTTGTGATGGTTCATTTAGTTAAAGTGTTTAGCAATGAGTACCATTTGTAATAAATCAACCATTTTTCAGAATTCTGTCAGCAAGTTTTGGAGAAATTCTACTTATGAATTTCAATAATTTTGATTTCCCAATGTAACTCTCATATTTATTTTTTTTGAAATTATTTAAAAATTCAACTACCAATTTCTCAGGTGTTAATTTATTCTTGCCACGTCCTTCTGTCATTGGAGTTGCCACTAGAGGTGGTATAATTTCAAATACTTTAATATTTGTATCTTCCAATTGATACCGATAAGCTTTTGTAAAATTGTGTATGGCTGCTTTTGTTGCACAATAAACTGGTGCCGTTTTTTTTGGTGAAATTGCTAAGCCGCTACTTATATTTATAATGGCTGCATTTTCATTTTTTAATAATGTTGGTAATAGCAAACCGCAAAGTTTAATTGTTGAAGTAAGATTGGCACTCACTTCATAATCTACTTTATTTACAATGTTTTGTTCAGTTAGAAAGTCGTAATTGTATTGAATAGCAGCATTATTAAATAGCATATTCAGATTTTGATAGTTTTGTTCTATGCAAACCACCAATTCATCTAAATCAGATTGCTTTGTTAAGTCGCATTCAAAAATATCAATACCAGGAAATTGCTTTTTTACTTCATTCAATTTTTCGCAGTTTCTTGCCACAATTATAACCTTATTGCCCAATTCATAAAAAGTTTTTAAAAGTGCTAAGCCAATGCCCGATGAACCACCTGTAATGAGTATGGTATTGTCTGTTAGTTTCATTTATTAATTGATATTAAGTTTCCTTTAATTTGAAATTCCGCTAATGCTTCAAGATACAATTTATTAAATGCTTCATTAGAATATGGGTTTTGACTGGTTATTAATTCTCTATCTCTAACTGCAAAATTGCCTGCTGGTCTTCCTTTTGTATATTTTAAACCCAATTTTTTAAGCTGCTTAGCAATTTTTCTATTTTGTGGTTTGCCTTTCATTACAAAGTTTTCAATAAAAAACTCTTCCAATCCTGTAACAGAATTTACTTTATAACCAATAAATGGGTTTTCTTCTTTTGGAATAGAAAGTATCAAGGCTGGTGCGTGGCATATCAAACCAATTGGCTTTCCTTTCTGAGAAAAATTTTTCAGAATATTGGAAATGTTTTTGTCATAAAACAAATCAACCATCAATCCCTGACCACTCGGAATAACCATACCTGTATAACTGTTTATGTTTTCATTGGCTTGCTAGGCTACTCAATAGTAAAGCTTTTAAGTTTGTAGTTTGCGTTCCGTCCGCCTTCACTTGTTTCTTGCAAAATACCTTTTTCTATTAAGTCTTTAATATCACGCAATGCAGTATCTGTAGAAACTTTGGTGATTTTTGCCCATTTTGATGATTGCAGTTTTCCGTCAAATCCATCAAACAACCTATTCAAAACGGTACGTTGCCGTTCGTTGATTGATATGTTTTGATACAGCCTCCAAAATTCGGTTTTATGCTGAATGCGTTGCATGGAATGTTCGGTAGTATGCATTGCGTTTTTGAGGCAATGCAAAAACCATTGGAGCCATTCGGTAATATCGCCTTTACTGTGCTGTACTTTTTGCAATACTTCGAAATAACGTTTGCGTTCTACCAAAATTTGGCTCGAGATACTGTAAAAACGTTCGCTACTGCTTTCGGAACGAGCAAGCAGCATATCTGTTATGGCCCTCGCTATTCGTCCGTTTCCGTCATCAAATGGATGAATAATGATAAACCAAAAGTGGGCAATAGCTGCTTTTATTACAGGGTCCAGTTGATTATCGTTGTTAAACCAATCTAAAAACTTATCCATTTCGGCTTTTACCAGTTTGTGCTTTATGGCTTGGTAGTGTGTTTTTTCTTTGCCCATAGCACCAGATACTACCTGCATTTCGCTTGTACGATATTTACCCACTTCAATGGCATAAGGCCCGCTGTAACCCGTAGGAAAAAGTGCTGCATGCCACCCAAACAGGCGTTTTTCGGTTAAGTGCAAAGTGTAGCGTTGGGTAGCATCTAGCATCATTTCTACCACGCCCTCTATGTGGCGACTGCTAGGCACAAGCCCTGCGGTGTTAATGCCCAATCGCCTTGCAATAGAGGAACGCACTTGCTCATAATTGAGCAATTCACCTTCAATTTCGCTCGATTTTATTACATCTAAGGTAAGTGCTGTGAGTGTGGCTTCTTCTTTGGCCGTAAAACCTAAGGCATTCATTTGTCCAATTATTTTGCCTTGCATTAATTTTACTTCGCCAAATACAGCATTGATGGCTTTATCTTGCCACAAAAAGTTTGTCCATTTGCTGTATTCGTAGATGTATTTGGGCATCGTTCAAAATTCTATCTACGGTAAAAATATGAATTATTTGCCGCAAATTTGCGGTTATTATTGCGATTATTTACCGCATCTTGAAATTGAACCAATGAATAATAGGTGGAAAATCTTGATGAATTGCCAACTCATATTCTGAAACCCAATAACTTAATAACCCAATAACTTAATAACCCAATAACTTAATAACTCATCACCCCAATGCCCTTCCCCTCCCATTTGGGAAACAATATTCCGTTATTATTTATTTTTAAATGCCCATTGGCAACAGCACTGAATACAGATCTGAAATCGGTACTCACAGGTAGGTCTCTTCCATCTTCTAAATTTGCTTTATCAAGCGGCTGCATCTGGTGATACACTTTTCCACCAGCTACATTATTTCCCAAAACAAATAAACAACTCGCTCTTCCATGGTCAGTGCCACCTGTTCCATTCTGTGCTACCGTTCTACCAAACTCAGTCATGGTCATTACTGTTACATCATCTTGATAACCACTCATATCTTTCCAAAATGCAGCAATGCTATCACTAAAATCTTTTGCATTTCTGGCGAATATTCCGTTGGCTGCTCCTTGGTTAAAATGGGTGTCCCATCCACCCGTTTCTGCAAATGCCACTTCCATTCCGATATTCATTTTTATTAAGATTGCAATTTGTCTCAACGATTTTCCCAATGAAGAATTGGGGTACACTACACCAGGGGCTGGTTGATAATTTTTTATATTGTTTACATTCAGCATTTTTAAAGCATCAAAACTTTCTTTACCCGTTTTACTCAATATTTTATGGGTGGTTTGATCGTATAATTCTTCAAAAGATCCTGCTGCCATATTTATTGCGGATGGATTGCCCTTTATTTGAATGGCAAAATCGGATAAATTATTAATGGCCACTGCTTCATTGTCGCCATATAGACTTCTGGGCATGGCACTGGTTAAACTCACTGCTCTAAACGGTGTAGCATCATGCCCCAATAAGCCCACGGCTCTATTTAACCATCCACTTGGGGTGCCTTTATTAAATGGCGTACCGCTCTCCATATAATCTTGCGCGTCAAAGTGACTTCTTGTAGTGTTGGGACTACCAACGCCGTGTACAATGGCCATTCTTTTTTCTCCAAATAATGGATACAGAGATTCAAAAGAAGGATGCAAGCCGAATTGACCATCTAAGTCAAACTGTTTGCCTTCTGTTTGTGCGGGACTCATAAATAATGTGGGTCGCAATGCTTTAAGATTGGAATCTGAAAAAGGGCTAACAGCCATCAAACCATCCATAGCACCCCGCTGAAAAATACATACCAGTGTTTTATTTTTTTTGAAAGGAAGATGGGTCTTCATATTATTGGCAGCTTTTGCAATAAAGGAAGGAATTCCACCTACAATACCAGTAGCAAATAAAGCCATAGCGCCCGATTTCATGAATACTCTTCTGTTGGTCATAAAAATGAATTTTTATAAAAAGATGAATCGAATTTTATAACTCGTAATAAATTATTTGCGCTGGAATTCAGGTGAGCCAATAATAATACCAGCAACCTGAGCTAGCATGGTATTGTTTCCCATGACTGTTGATAGTTCAACTGATTTATTATTAACACTTTCAACGTTTATCATAGAAGCAAGCCGCTGAATATTAGCACCATGATCTCTCTCTGGAAGCAATAAATGACTGTATATATTCAGTGCATCTGTAATGCTTTCGGGTTCATGCTTATTGTTAAGTGCCAATAAATCTATTTTAATACCTGGGATTTTCTGCGCTGCAAATGCCAAACCAAAATTCATTCTATTTAACAAGGCGCCCGTACTAATCCAATAAGCAGCTCTGTCTGGAAAACCAGTGGGAGCTTGGTAGAAATAAATTTTTTGCCCCATTTTAGCACACCAATTAAACAGTTGAAAGGGTTGTTGAACATCTGCGTTGGTAGCCCTAACCGAACTGATGATTAATTCAAAAGGAGATTTTACTTTTTCTCTAGTAATTTTCTGATTCCAAAAATCGGCGTGGTTTACCATGGCAGTTAAAACAGCTTTAATATTTCCATTGGTCTCCCTAAAAACATGGGTCATTTGTTTAACCAAGCTTACCGAAGGCGTATCGCTCACAAAGCGAGTAGCCAATTTTTTACAGATAAATTGTGCTGTCGCCGCATTTGTAGCAAGCAGGTGAATTACTTCACGGCCTTCTTTGTAGCCGCCATTCTCAGGAAAATTTTTTCCTAGTATTATTTTAGCAGAATCATTGTGTTTATCTGCACGAAATAAAAAATCATTTTCTATTATAAAACCACGTTTCTCTAAATTTTTAGGTTGAGATTCATTAATCATGGGTCGTATACCCCAGCCTGTGAATGCTTTTGCAACAGCTGTTACATCTGCCTGTGTATATCCACCATCAACCCCCATGGTATGCAATTCCATGATTTCTCGTGCATAATTTTCATTCAATCCCTGTGCTTTTTTTGCTTTGCTATTACTCACACTATTTGCATTGTCTAAAAATTCCAACATAGCCGGATGTTTGGCTGTTGCTGCTAAGATTGTTTCAAAATCACCTAGTATATTGGGTCTAATTGCATCCCGCTCATAAGTAAGTATATATTGTTGGCATTGCTGCTTGGTAATTGATACATTAAAATGATTGAACCAAAAGTCAGTAAGTAATTCATGTAATTGATTATTGCTGTAAGCTGCCCGAATTATTTTTTGGTTAATGAGCTCACTTTGCAATTCTATGATGGGCTTGAAGCCTTGTTCTTGCATCAGCAATCTTATTTTCTGTTGGTACTCTTTTTTATCACTTACTTTAATAGAGTCTTTGTTAACCAATCCATTTTTTACTGCAAACCTTAGTGCTTGTCCCGCAGTCATATACCTATTTACAATGGTTTCATTGTTTAGATCCAGGGTAGCATAAGAGGCTAAGCGCAGCACTAAATCATCCTCGTTAAAACTGCCATTTAATTGTTGCTCGAGCCAAGTATCGAGACCTATTTTTAACAGTTCGTCAACCTGACCAGGTTTGGCACCAAAGCTAAAACGATCGAGCAACCTAGCTGCTGCTTGCCGTTCTGAGTAACCATATTTTTTGTAGGGCATTTTAACAGTAGCCGCATAATGGACTGACTTAAACTGAGTAAAGGAGCTAATTGTTATAAGTATGGCTGCTACAATAAAGAATTGATAAATATTTTTAACCTGCATACCCATTTTTTTGGTTTGACGAACAATGGGTGAAAAAGTTTAATGCGGGTTGGAAATATGTATTACCCCCCTTATATTTGGAGGGTTTTAGAAATTAGTCCCTAATTTTTATGCTGCGCCCTACCCTATTTCTTTATGGCAATCCTATACAATATTAACCCCATTAAAGAGAATAAAATAGTGCCCAACAAAAAGTAACCATTCTGTGAAAAAATATGAATCAACCCTTCTTCGGCACTTACAGAAGCTAGGAACTTTTCACCACCAGATGAGCCGGCAATAAACGCAATAATCACCCCAGCTACTGCACCACCTGCTACTAAACCAGTGGCAAATAAATTTCCCTTCCCCAATTCTTCTTCTTCTGCAGATAAATGGGCATTTTCTTTTTTCTGTTTAGCTTCTACTATGCCACGAATAGCACCTCCAATAAATATGGGTAAAGTAGTGGCCAGCGGCAAGTAGGCCCCTACTGCAAAGCTAAGCGATTTAATACCGCAGAGCTCCATGGTGATGGCTAAAAAAACACCTGCAAAAACATATTGCCAATCTAGGTTCTGCGATAAAATTCCTTTAATTAATGTAGCCATCAACGTGGCTTGTGGTGCAGGATATTTTTCAGTACCAATTGCGTGGTGAATACCTTGACTCAACATTTCTGTACTGGGCTTGTCTAAAAACTTGACAGTAAGCCCTATTACAACCGAAGAAACTATGGCTCCTACAAATAATGCTATTTGCTGATTGCGGGGCGTTGCTCCCACTATATAACCACTCTTTAAATCCTGAGAGGTAGCACCTGCATTGGCAGCAGCAATACAAATCATTCCACCTACTACCAATACCAATGGCTCAAAGGATTGTCCCGTCCAACCCACACTTAAAAAAATCAAACTGGTTCCCATCACAGTTGCAATGGTCATTCCACTAATGGGATTATTAGAAGATCCTATCAACCCCACAATACGAGAAGAAACCGTTACAAACAATGCCCCAAAAATAACTACCAGCACACCTATTAATAATTTTTGTACAATGGTATCACCGGGCACTTGTGGCAAAAATGTAATCAATGCTATAAGACCCAATGTTCCAAGCCCCACTACTTTTAAACTCAAATCTTTTTCTGTACGAACTACCTGAACCCCACTATCTGCTGATTCTGACTTTAAAGAAGCTACACTTCCCTTCACCGATTTTATAATGGTAGGAATGGTTTTTATCAACGTAATAATACCTCCTGCAGCTACTGTTCCCGCACCTATTTGACGGATATAGGCATAATAAACTGCCGCTGCATAATCTGAAAATTGATGGGTGATGGGATTCCATCCACCTTTACCACCCGCAGTAGTAATATTCATTAAATAGCCCAGTTTTACCAACTGACCAGCAATGATATCTGGCGGTACTAGTGAAGAAAATAATGGAATAAATACCAGCCAACTCAATACACCACCGGCTACCAATACACCGCCTATTTTGGGGCCAATAATATAACCTACCCCTAAATATTCAGGGGTTATTTCTCCGCTCACTTTTGCCGACGGAAAAAATTTATTGATTTGCTGCGTTGCATAATAGGGCGTTTCGGCAATTACGTGTAACACTTTTTGTAGAATGGCATACACAAATGCTACACCAAGACCCCAAAAAGCAGTCTTTGCAAAATCACCACCCTTCTCTCCTGCTTTTAACACATCGCCACAAGCTGTTCCTTCGGGATAAGGAAGGTGATCGTGCTCATTTACTATCAACGCTTTTCGCAATGGCACCATCAACAGGGTTCCCAATAATCCGCCTACAATGGCTAAAATTAAAATGGTGAGGTAATTAAAATATTCAGCACTATCGGGCGATGATAAAAACAAAAAACCTGGTAAGGTAAAAGCCACTCCTGCTGCAATACTTTCCCCTGCTGAACCCGTTGTTTGAATAATATTATTCTCGAGAATGGTGGTCTTTAAAAATTTTCTTCCCAATGTTATGGCAATTACCGCAATGGGTATGGAAGCAGAAACAGTCAACCCCGCTTTTAGCGCCAGATAAACAGTAGCAGCACCAAAGATTACTCCAAAAAGACTACCTACTAAAACCGACTTTACAGTAAGTTCTGCCATTTTAGATTCAGGCGCAACAAAGGGTTTGAATGGTTTTTTTTGATCCGTCATATCAAGTAGTTTTTATGAAAATATAGCAAACAGTCGCCACTAAATTGACAAGTTTCCAATACTTTTAATGGTCAAAATACAATATATGTCTGATATTCAAAAAGATAAGTTTAAAATAGGAATGCCGAAATCTGTCCCCTTTATCATTGGGAATGAAGCAGCAGAGCGTTTCAGCTTTTATGGCATACGATCTATTATGAGTACTTTTTTGGTGGCGCAATTCTTCAATCCCACCCATAACCCTGCATTACAAAATATGGCCGAAGCGAAGAGCAATGAGTTAACGCATCTTTTTGTAACCTTCGCTTATTTTATGCCACTGGTAGGAGGCATTCTGGCAGATTGGTTTTTTGGAAAATACAAAGTCATTTTTTACCTATCTATCGTGTACGCATTGGGCAATCTTACCCTTGCATTTTCTACAGGCAACCTCTCGGCATTTACAGTGGGATTAATTATTATAGCCATTGCGGCAGGTGGAATAAAATCGTGTGTATCGGCCAATGTAGGCGACCAGTTTGATAAAAGCAACCAACATTTAATGACCAAAGTTTACAGTTGGTTTTATTTCAGCATCAATACAGGTTCTGTTGTATCCACCTTATTCATTCCAATCGTGTACAATCAATATGGTTCAGAATGGGCTTTTGGTATTCCCGGTATATTGATGTGTTTGGCCACTATTATTTTCTGGTCGGGAAGAAAAAAATATATCCAGGTTCCTCCAACAGGTATTAAAAAAGAAAATTTTTTATTCATCAGTTCCTATGCCATTCAAAGTTATTTCAGCAAGAGACAGGGTGAAACGGTTTGGCAATTTGTTGCCAAAAAATATTCGGCCGAATCCATTGATGGCGTGCAGGCTGTTTACCGTATATTGATGGTATTTGCATTCACGCCAATTTTTTGGGCATTATGGGATCAGAATTTATCAGAATGGGTGTTACAATCGGCTAAAATGGATCGCAGTTTTTTTGGGTATGAATTACTTTCCGAACAAATACAAACATTCAACCCCTTGTTTTTAATCAGCATGATTCCCGTTTGTTCTTATTTTATTTTTCCCTTCTTCAACAAAATTGGGCTCAACCCTACCCCACTGCGAAAAATAGGTGCTGGACTATTTTTAACGGGTATTTCATTTGTAGTAATTGCGCTGATACAAGAAAATATTGATGGGGGCGGAAGGCCTTCTGTATGGTGGCAGATACTGGCTTATTTAATTCTTGCATTGGCGGAAATATTGGTCTCCATGACCTGCCTTGAATATGCTTATACCCAATCGCCCAAATCAATGAAAAGTACCATGACGGCACTTTATTTATTGGGCATTGCTGCGGGCAATTTTTTTGTAAGCCTAGTAAATGGAAGTATTGCCAATGGAGGTTTTTTTGCTGGTTTAATTGGCGCAAATTACTATTGGTTTTTTATAGAAATTCTAGCGGTATTCTTTGTGCTGTACTTGCTGGTAGCGAAGCGACTTCCAGAAAAAAGTTATATTGGTATGGCAGATGATGCCCAATCTTCCTAAAAGAAAAAAGCACAGGTTAACTACTTTTTCACGAATTATGTTGCAAGAAAAAAACACTCCCCAGTATGCCATTGGTGCGTTGTAATGCAAAGGTGATTTATTAGATCTTGGAGAGTACAGTTCACTTACTTAGCTGGATGCAAATGAATTTATATTAACCACCCCATCCACAAAAAATAATAGTACTGTGGCAGGTAAGGTTGAAAGAACGCTGTGGTATAGTTTACAACCAATGCAGCCATTTCAATCAGCCAACCTTGGTACTGGTAGGCTTAAGCTATAAAGCACCAATGATAAGGGATGGATAAAAATGACTACCAAAATGGGAGTGCTGCAAAACAAAACTGTATTGGTCAGAAGGTAATGATACAGTATGTAGGCTTCCAATATTTGAGCATATTCCTTGTTGAAAATTAAATCATTGGCTTTGCCAATTTATTGAGCAATTTTAGCGACATTGCAACATTAAATAGCATCTTACAAATTGACAATGGTTAAGTACTCAACGGTAAAAAAAAAATTACAAATTGAAGTGGACAAAGCCACAGACAATGGTATGGCTCATCTTACACATTATTTTCAAAATAATGTGAATGGTGTTTCTCAACATTACAAACAACCTGCTACTGACTATTTATTTTCGCTATGTGAAACTTTGAACCTTGTGGAAGAGCCACAAATGCAGCTTTTTCTACCTATGAAGTTTGACGTTCCTTTTCCACCACCAGAACCATACGACTTTACATTTATTGACCTTTTTGCAGGTATTGGCGGTTTTAGAATCCCTATACAGGAGATAAAGGGAAAATGTGTTTTTACTTCCGAGTTTAATTTTCATGCCCAAAGGACTTACGAAATTAACTTTGGTGAGATACCTTTTGGCGACATTACTAAACTTGACTTAACCATTGTACCAAAACACGACGTTTTAACAGCAGGTTTTCCTTGTCAGCCATTTAGCATTTCGGGAAAAATGAAAGGCTTTGAAGATACAAGAGGAACACTTATTTACAACGTTTTTCAAATTATTGAAATGCGTAAACCAAAAGTTGTTTTCCTTGAAAACGTAAAACATTTGGTGCATCACGACAATGGAAATACTTTAAGAACTATCGTTAAAGATTTAGAATTATTAGGTTATAGAGTTTCATGGAAAGTTTTAAACGCTTCTGACTTTGGCGTTGCTCAAAACAGAGAAAGGCTCGTAATCATTGGACATCAAGAAGAATTATTTGATTTTACAAAACTAAAAACAAAACCTAAACCAATTTTAAAAGACATTTTAGATAAGGATGTTGCATTTGATTTTTTAAACGAACCATTTACGCTTATTAAGGAGCCAAAAGTTCAAGATTCGGGATTAATTTTTATAGGTTATCGCAATAAAACAATTCGTAAAGCAGGCGTAAGACCAGGCACAGAGCATCTTTCAAGGGTTCACAAACAACCTAACAGAATTTACTCTACCGATGGCTTGCACCCTGCATTACCTTCTCAAGAATCGTCAGGACGATTTTGGATTTATGACGAAGGACAAGTTAGAAAATTAACAATAAATGAATGTTATAAAATAATGGGCTTCCCTGAAAAATTCATCAAGCTAAATAACACAGCAGAATTATACCGACAAATCGGAAACTCTGTTTGTGTTCCAATGATAAAAGAAATCTCAAAACAAATCAAAGCGCAATTATTATAAATGGAAGCAACAACAGCAGAATTTTTAACTGAACAGTACAATAAAGCTATGTCCGCTGTTGGTTCAAACGAAAAGATTACAAGCGATATATGCGAAATAGAAAAAGCACTTTTAGATACGATTCTTCAATATTCAGAATCAGCCAAAGGCGTATTGACCGTTTTTATTACCAGTATTGTTTATAAAATAATTCATCCCGAACAAGATATTAGAAACCACCAAGACGGAATTCCAAATGGTTATTCGGGCAGAACATTTGATAACAAAAACATTACGCCATTTTTGAAACAATGCAAGTTTCCTGCAATGGCTGAAAGTGGTTGGCTTACACGTTCATTGGAACAAAAAGTTCCTTACGATCAAAACTACACAGGTGCAATAAATCCAAGTAGTTTAAAAGCTGCATTCTTAACGCTACTTAACAACATTCAAAACGGTGCAAATTGTACTGAATATTTAAGTTACTTATTTCAAGGGCTTATCATTAAACGAAATCAACATACCATTGATTTAGCAAAGCCTACAACACTTTCCATCAACTCAATTTTAGGACTTTTAGATAAACATTTTCATTCATCGTACAAAGCCGAAGGTGCATCAAGATTACCAGTTTTAGCCTTCTACGCTATTTACGAATGTTTGATAAACGAAGCTAAACGATTTGAGAACAAGCAACTGTTAGCAATTGAAAGTCATACTTCGGCAGACGCAAGAAGTGGCAGAATTGGTGACATAGAAATTATTGATGAAAATGGTAGAGCATTTGAAGCCGTAGAAGTAAAGCATGGAATTACAATTTCCTTGCAACTTGTTTTAGACGCTTATTCAAAATTTCAGACAACTGCCGTAAACCGTTACTACATTCTTTCAACTGCACCACAAGCAGACAAGGAAGAATGGGACAAAATACAAGCGGAAATACAACGCATTAAAAATGTGCATGGTTGCCAGTTAATTGTAAACGGCATTATGCCATCGCTAAAATATTATTTGCGTTTGCTTGACAATACTTTTGAGTTCATAGACAAATATGTAAACTTGTTAGAAAATGACACCGCTTTAAAATTTGAACACAAAGAAAAGTGGAACAAGGTTATTAGCGAACTCAACTAACGCATAGACTGACCACAGTGAAGACCGAAAAGGGCTTCGTACAACTCTTATAAAATACCGCCACCCCCTTGATATATCAATCCGAGAAACAGCAATTAATCTACCTTCTGAAATAGAATAACAAAAAACAGCCTCCTGACTTGTATTACTGCAAGGAATTCTACGATTTTTCATTTTGCAATAACCAGCAAACACAATCCGAAAAAAATGTCTACCTAAATTTGAACATTTTAAATTAGTACTTTCGCCCAGCAATCTTAATCTCGTTGAAAGGAGCTAAATCAATTAATAGAAACAAATGAACATTTTATTGTTAGGAAGTGGCGGTCGCGAACACGCCATGGCTTGGAAAATGGTACAAAGTCACCATTGCAATCGGTTGTATATTGCCCCTGGAAATGCGGGCACATCGGCTTTTGGCACCAACCTCGAAATTGGAGTAAACAACTTTTTAGCTATAAAAGAAGCTTGTTTAAATTACCAAATAAATATGTTGGTAGTAGGCCCCGAAGAGCCTTTGGTAAATGGCATTTACGACTTTTTTCAGCAGGATCCAGCATTGACCCATATAATTGTGGTAGGTCCATCTGCTGCTGCTGCTCAGCTAGAAGGAAGCAAGGCTTTTAGTAAAAAATTCATGCAACGCCATGGCATTCCAACAGCCGATTACGCAGAATTTACTGCCGATAGCCTTGAAGCAGGAAAAGCTTATATAAGCGCACATTCACTGCCAGTAGTGCTGAAAGCAGACGGACTGGCAGCAGGTAAAGGCGTGGTGATTGCCGCCACTACCGAGGAGGCATTAAAGGTTTTTGAAGAAATGATTGTAGGAAAACAGTTCGGCGCAGCAAGTGAAAAAGTGGTTATTGAAGCTTTTTTAGCAGGGATTGAAGTAAGCGTTTTTGCCCTTACCAATGGTCAATCTTATCATATAATTGGTCACGCCAAAGATTATAAGCGAATTGGCGAAGGTGATACGGGGCTGAATACTGGTGGAATGGGCTGTGTAAGCCCGGTTCCTTTTATGAACCACAGCTTTATGCAAAAAGTAGAAGAACGGATTATCGGCCCTACCGTAAGCGGATTGGCGCAAGAAAACCTGAAATATCATGGTTTTATTTTCTTTGGATTGATGAATATTAATGGAGAACCTTTTGTAATTGAATACAATTGTAGAATGGGTGATCCGGAAACAGAAGTGGTATTGCCCCGCTTGAAGACAGATTTGGTAGCACTTTTTGCCGCCATGGATAATGGAACATTGGAAGACGCCAATATCAGCTTCGATGAGCGAAGCGCAGCCACCATCATGGCTGTTAGCGGTGGATATCCAGGGGATTATGAAAAAAATAAGCCCATTCACTTACCCGCTTCAACCGACCTAGCAAAGGACTGTATGGTATTCCATGCAGGTACTCGACAAGAGGGAGAAATCATTTTAACAAATGGTGGCAGGGTTTTGGCAGTAACGGCTTATGGAAATAGCATTGCTGATGCCGCTGCCAAATCAAGGGCTATTTTGGCCGATATTCATTTTGAAGGAATGTATTTCCGCAAGGATATAGGCTATGAATTCCCTTGTTAATTCCACTAATTTCAAGCACCTTTGTACTTATTGCTAAAATTTAAGAACTTACTTATACAATGGGATTATTTAATTTTTTTACGCAGGAGATTGCCATGGATCTGGGTACAGCCAATACCCTTATCATTCACAATGATGATGTAGTAGTGAATGAACCCTCTATTATTGCCCTCAACCGCAATAATATGAAAGAGGTGTTGGCCGTAGGCAAAAAGGCCTTAATGATGCACGAAAAAACGCACGAAAGTATCAAGACCATCCGCCCTTTAAAAGACGGTGTAATTGCCGACTTCAATGCTGCTGAACTGATGATTCGGGAGCTCATGAAAATGGTTTATCCCAAAAAACCTTTGTTTCCACCCAGTTGGAGAATGGTGATTTGTATTCCTTCTTCTATTACCGAAGTAGAAAAACGTGCCGTTCGTGATAGCGCAGAACAAGCGGGTGCCAAAGAAGTATATATGATTCATGAACCCATGGCTGCCGCACTTGGTATTGGTATTGACGTAGAGGAACCAGTTGGTAATATGATTATTGATATTGGTGGAGGTACTACTGGCATTACCGTTATTGCATTGGCTGGTATTGTTTGCGATCAGAGTATTCGTATTGCTGGAGATGAATTTACCGCCGATATTATGGAAGCCCTCAGAAGATACCATAGCCTTCTTATTGGGGAACGCACCGCTGAACAGATTAAAATTAATGTGGGTGCTGCCATGAAAGATTTGGACAATCCTCCCGAAGATATGCCCGTAAATGGTCGCGACTTGGTTACTGGTATCCCCAAACAAATCATGGTTAGCTATCAAGAAATTGCAGAAGCGCTGGACAAAAGTATTTTTAAAATAGAAGAAGCCATCCTCAAAGCATTGGAAACAACTCCTCCAGAGCTGGCTGCCGATATTTATAGAAGAGGCTTGTACCTTACTGGTGGTGGTGCTTTATTAAGGGGGCTGGATAAGCGTTTGAGCGCAAAAATTAAATTGCCTGTTCATGTTGCAGATGATCCACTTAAAAGTGTAGTACGTGGTACTGGGCTTGCCTTAAAAAATTACCAACGGTTTCCATTCATCATGAGATAGAACGCATAAGCTGCCTTGAAAAATATTTTTCTATTCATACAGCAATACATCAATCTGATCAGCTTCTTAGTTTTACAGGTGCTGTGTGTTGTTTTATTGAGTTCAACCAGTAAAACCCACGAGACTTATTTTGCCAATGCCAGTAATGGTATTACTGGCTATTTTAATGGGTATTATAGTAATTTTCGCAGCTATTTTGCATTAAAAGAAAACAACCGTCAACTGGCTGCAGAAAATACCCGTTTGCGCAATGCATTGTCCAGCAATTTCAGTTCACCAAATACGGCCATCCTTGTAAAAACAGATACCACATTTAAAGATAGTGTAGGTAGGTACCGGAAATTCAGTTATTTACCAGCCGAAGTAATCGGTAATTCATACGCTTTGCAGAACAACTACCTGATGCTAGAAAGAGGATCAGACCAAGGTATTAAAAAAGGAATGGCAGTAATTGGCGCTTCTGGCATTGTGGGTGTTGTAGTAGAAACCTCCAACAATATTAGCAAAGTAATGAGCCTCTTACATAGGAATAGTAAAGTAAGTGCCATGCTGAAAAAAGACAATACCGCAGGTAGTATTGAGTGGGATGGAGCAGATCCATCGCTGTTGATACTGCGTAATATTTCTAAAAGCACAAAAGTTGTAAAAGGTGATACCGTACTTACCAGTACTTATTCTGCCAACTTTCCCTCTCATTTGATGGTTGGTACAGTAGCTGCAATTATAATAGATCCTGCCACCAATTACTATACGCTTAAAATTAAAACAGCCACTAATTTTTTTACGCTGCAACATGTTGATGTAATCAGCAATAGTCGCTATCAAGAACAGGTGCAACTTGAAAACAGCAATACCAATCAATGAGCAGCTTACTAAAAAATAGTATCCGTTTCGTCTTGTTTATCTTGATTCAAGTATATATACTAAATCAAGTTCCTCCACTTCATCGCTTTGTGGTTCCCTATCTGTACTTTCTTTATATACTTTGGTTGCCATTTAAGCTGGGGAGATTTTCGCTTTTAATAATCGCATGCTTATTCGGATTAACACTTGATCTCTTCACGGGCACCCTCGGATTACACGCTGCAGCCTGTGTAATGATTGCTTATATAAGGCCGTTTATACTCAGCTTATTGCTATCGCAAGAAACCACCGAACAGAGTTATACAGAACCCAGTATCAACAGTATGGGTTGGGCACCTTACAGTTTATATGCGGGACTACTTACCTTCTTTCACCACTTCTATTTGGTACTGCTTGAGTGGTTACAATTTGGTGATTTAATGTACTTTATTGGCAAAGTAGGCGCAACTACGGGCATCAGCTTGCTGCTTATTTTTTTAACAGAAATGCTTTTCAATAGGAAGGCGAAATACAGAACCAATAAATAGTTTTACAAGCCATGCCGATCCCCCTTTATTACTTCAAATACATGTAGTATTTGTGGAAATAATGCTGCCAAATATTCTTGGGATCCTGACAAAGAACCGGGCAAAGTTAATACCAGCTTATTACCTATCAATCCCGCCACACTTCTAGAAAGCATGGCATAAGGCATCCGTTCTTGGCCATATCTTCTAGCGGTTTCCATCACCCCTTCAAGTTCCCTTTCCAGCATAGGCTTTACCGTATCTGGGGTAATATCCCTTGCTGATACGCCTGTGCCTCCTACAAAAATTAAGAGTTGAATATTTTGCTGAGTAAGCTCATTAATTTGCTGGGTAATAACGTGGCAATCATCCGCAATTACTTTATAATAAACAGTATCTATCTGGTAGTTTTTCAATTGTTCTATCAATGCTGGACCTGAATGATCTACTCCTTTTTGCTGGAATACCGTATCTGAACAAACTACTACTGCTGCTTGTAAGTGACCAGGTTGAGCAAGTAAGCGGCTGCTCTTCCCACCTGTTTTTTGCACCAACCGCAATGCCTGTATTTCAATATTTGGGTCAATTGGCTTCAACATATCATACAGCGTAAGTGCTGCCACCGATGCACCATGCATAGCTTCTACTTCAACTCCTGTTTTGTAAATGGTATGTACTTCTACTTCCACTTCAATTTTCAGTCCCCTTACTGCAAACCGTACTTCTGTAAACTCAATAGGAAGTGGGTGACAATCAGGAATAATATCACTTGTTTTTTTTACAGCAAACAAAGCAGCAACTTTGGCAAAGGAAAAAACATCTCCTTTGGGCACCAATTTTTGCTCCACAGCTTTAATGGTTTCTTCTGAAGATACCAATACCGTAGCCGCTGCAATTGCCTTTCTAAGTGTATTGGATTTATGCGTAATATTCACCATAGTCTTTACTTATTTTGTTTCCAATACTTGGCATCATTTGAACAGATTTCTTTTCCCCAAATAGGCAATTCTTTTTTTATGGCCTCTACCACTGCTTCACACGCATCCATAGCGGCTTTACGGTGTTTACTTGATACAAATACAAAGAGACAAATTTCACCCACATTCACTTGGCCCAAGCTATGGTGTATATGCATGCAAGTAATTGTAAAGCGGTTAAAAATATCGGTTCTTATTTCAGCCATTTTCTCCAAAGCCATTTCGGTATAAGCCGTATACTCAATGGCGATTACCAAATCTGTTTCTTTTTGATCGGCCCTAACTTGGCCAATAAAAATACTATGAGCGCCAATTTCGGTATTGCTCGCATGCTGTTGAAGATCGACCGCAATTTTATCGGCAGGTATTGGACCTTGGTAAAATATATTTCGAATTTTTTTTTCGCTCATGCTTTTACTTTATTAAAATAAGCCGTTAATCCACCTTTGACACTGTACACTTTTAAATTACGCTTGGCACGAATCAGTTGACCTGCATATATACTGCGAATACCTTGGTGGCAAATAATACAGAGTTCTTTTTCTGGCAGGTCAAAAATAGCTTGCTGTAATTCAGACATAGGAATCTGTGCGTGAGAAAAATCAATTACAGGATATTCATGCCTTTCTCTCACATCCAACACAAATATATTCGGGTTAGTCCTTAGCTTTATAAAAGTTGCTGTATTAATTTCTTCAATCTCTATATCCAATGCATCGCAATCAATTACAGCATCAAACTCCCCATGCATGGTATTAAAAAAAGCTTGGTCAATAGTTGGGGCATCCTTTATTTTTACTATTTCAATTTCATAAATATTCCCTTCTAATAAATTATAGTTGAAGATTCTTCCATACAATGGTTTACCAATACCAGTAATAATTTTAATGGCTTCGGCCGCTTGCATTGTGCCAATCATGCCAGACATTACACCCAATACTCCCGCTGTTTCACAGCTAGCAATTTCCCCGCTGTGGGGCTTCTGTGGAAATATATCACGATAGTTTATAAGTGGTTGAGCAAGATTTAGACTGCCTAAATTAAAAACCGATACCTGCCCTTCATACCGAGACACCGCACCATAAATCCAAGGTTTGTTCAATAGTACACAAGCATCATTTATCAAATACTTTGCAGAGAAATTATCGGTTCCGTCTATCACCAAATCATAGTCCTTTATTATTTGCAATGCATTCTGTTTATTTATTGCATAAGCATATATTTCAATAGAAATGGCTGCATTTTGCTCCAATATTTTCTTTGCAGCAACCGTTGTTTTTAATTGGCCAATATCAGTTTCGCTGTACAATAACTGGCGATGCAGGTTGCTAGTACTTACTTTATCAGCATCCATAATTCCGATACTTCCAACCCCAGCACCAACCAAGTATTGTAATGCAGGGCAGCCCAAGCCACCCAGTCCCACCAACAATACTTTAGCAGCCCACAATTTTTCTTGGGCTACCAGTCCAAAACCTGGCAATATCATTTGTCTGCTGTATCTCTCGTTCTCACTCATATTTAGCCTCCAGAAAAAGGTGGCATCAAAGCCACGGTATCACTTGGTTTAAGCAGGGTATTCTCGCTGATCATTTTTTGATTCACTGCTACAAAATATTTGGCTGAACTGAGCATTGGATATTGCGCTTTTAAAAACTGCTGCAATGCATCCGTATCAGCAATGCCATTCAAACAAAGGTCTGCTTCCCCAATGACATCAGTAAGCGAACCAAAAAATAATATTTTCATTGCGTTGTTCATTATTTTACAAAAAAGAGTTTAGCTGCTGCCAACACCAATACTAGGGACAAGATATATTTCATATATATTGACCGAAATCGTGTTGCCCCTAAATATGCTCCAAAAATACCACCCAACCCAACAAAAACAATAATAACCCCAATTTGAGATCCCAATTGAAATCCCTTATTGAATTGTACCAGCATGCCCACCGCAGAATTTATAAAGATAAAAATAGCAGTTACTGCTGCTGTCTGCTTCTGTCCACTCCATCCCATCAGCAATAAAAGTGGAGAAAGTAAAATACCACCACCCATTCCAATCATTCCAGAAACCACTCCTATCAATGCCCCAGCTAAACTAAGCCAATACCATTTGGCACTTGTATATTCATGCTCCGAAGCTTTGGTAAACAATAGTCTCCATACAGCAATCAACAATACTACCCCTAATAATTGCTTGTAAAATACTTCTGTAATATTTATTACGCTACCCAAATAAGTAAAAGGAATAGAACCCAGTAATAGTGGCCAAAGCAGGGACTGCTTAAAATGTTTCGCTTTATAAAATGAAATAAAAGCCACCAATGAAACCATCAAATTCAGTAATAGTGCTGTCGGCTTCATCACTGCCGTGCTAAACCCAAACAAAGCCATTAACGCCAGATAACCGCTGGCACCACCGTGACCAACTGCTGCGTATAAAAAGGCGACTGTAAAAAAACAAAGTGAATATAATAACAGTTCTTCCATATTGTTATTCCGTTAAAAGCGATAAATGGGTACTGGTGTATTTTCTTCTACTACGGTAACCGACTCCTCTAATTCAACCCAGCAGTTGGCTTGGGCGAATGCTGACAATTGAAAAGAAGCTTGTGCAGGCAATACACTTACCCGTCCATTGCTTTCATATCCTTTGAGAAAAAAACTAAGTCCCGCTTTTTTTTTCAAATGAATATTGCAATGGAATCATTTCGGGTGAAGGGGGCAGTTTACCAGTCAGCAATGCCAATGCAGGTAATACATATTGTTGAAAGCAACTCAATACAGATGCCGGATTTCCGGGCAAGCCAAATACCAAGCGACTGTTTATTTTTCCAACAAACAGAGGCTTTCCAGGTTTTTGCAATACCCCATGAAATAGGGTTTGAATGCCAATATTTGTACAAGCACTAGCCACAAAATCGTAGTCCCCAACACTTACTCCACCCGTGAGTATAACCAAATCGGCCCATGCCAATGCTTCATGAATACGATCTACTGTTTCGGCAAGGGTATCTTTTGCAAAAAAAATATTTACAGACTCAATACCTACACTTTTAAGTGCTGCTTTCAACCCGAAAGAATTAGATTCATATACTTGGCCATTGAGCAATTTATTACCTGGCTGCACCAATTCATTTCCGGTAATGATGATGGCAATATTCGGTTTTTTATACACGGCTATTTTTGCTAAGCCGAGACTTGCTAATAATGATATTTGAAAACTATTCAATACTGTTCCTTTAGCAATTGCGAGTTCGTTTTTTTCTATTGCTGAGCCGCGTTCACGTATATTCAAGCCAGTTTGAATTTTGTTACTATTGATTTTTTCTGTATCAATACTGATTTTATTTTCGCAAACAATTACCCATTCTTTTTGCACAACCGTATTGGCATTATCTGGAATTGGACCTCCAGTAAATACTTTTACTGCATGCCCTTCTTTTAATTGAATTTCTTTGGCTGTACCAGCAGGCAATTCATCTTGCACTATTAAAGTGTTCTGAATATCGTTAAACTGAAGGGCATATCCATCCATAGAAGATTGCCTGAAATTTGGCATTTGGAGGGGGCTAAATATGGAATCTGAAACGGTATAACCCAATGCATCATTGAGGTTCAGCATTATGCTGTGCAACCTTATTGCGTTTTCAATGACTATTTTTTTTGCTTCTTTTACAGATTTCATAATACGCCTTTATCCGCCTATTGCAATCATACTACGATTATTCAGTTCATGGGTATTGATGGATTCAAAATCATTGGAAAACTGTCCACCCAATTCTTTGTGTTTTTTATAAATAGCATCCCGAATTAATGCGGTAATATCTTCCCCCTTTCTCCATGCAGTAAGTAAGTCAGTTTCGCCAACTGAAAAAAGACAGTTTTTTATTTTTCCATCAGCAGTAAGTCTGATTCTATTACAAGTACTACAGAATGGAGCACTCATGGTACTAATGACTGCAAAACTTCCTTGATGCCCTTTAATTTGGTAATTTTTACTGGTATCGTTGGGACTGTTCTCGGCCTCTGTAATTTCGTAGGCAGCACCAATTTTTTGCAGCATTTGTTGCCAAGTAACCAGTTTATCGCTATTCCATTTATTTCCATCAAATGGCATGAATTCAATAAACCGAATATGAATGGGGGTATTTTTAGTCCACTCAATAAAATCGAGTAATTCATCCTCATTTAATCCTTTCACTACCACCATATTTATTTTTACTTTGAAATTGTGATGGAGTAATAGTTGAATATTATTTTTTACAGTATTAAATTGATCCCTTCTGGTGATAAGTTGAAATTTATGCGCTTGTAAAGTATCGAGACTGATATTGACTGATTCAATACCTGCGGCTTGAAAATCTGGAATAAAATAATGCACCCTTGTGGCATTGGTAGTAATGGTCAACTCAACTTTTAATTCACCCAAAGCAAGCATAATTTCAGCAGCATCTTTACGAACCAGTGGCTCCCCACCTGTAAGTCGAATTTTAGTAACCCCAAGTGCAATAAAAATTTTAGCGAATGCAATAATCTCCTCTTTTTGCATCATCTGCTCGCGGGGCATAAATGCATAATCCTCATCTGGCATACAATAAAAACAACGCAGGTTACAGTTATCCGTCAACGATATCCGTAAATAATTGTGTGTACGGTTGTATTTATCTTTCAGCATCTTACTGCAAGATAAGATCTGCGAATTTATTAACTGCTAATTTTTACAAATCAGCTGGGGTAGCTGATGAATTATTTTATTTTAAATTCCATTGGAATATTCATTCTTATACTAAAATTTCTGCCCATATTAAATACGCCTGTTCTACCTGTTGCTAAATTATCTGCCGTATATTTTAAACGGCTAAGGTGGTTTTGATAAGCAATATCACCAATATTATTCAGCGCCAGTTGCATGGAAAATAGGGTTCTACCTTTTCTCATCATATCTGCGCCTATACCAAAGTTGAATAAAGTAAACCCATTGGTGGTAGTCTCCGTATTGTAGGCCGAGAACACCCTGTTTTGTGAAAACATATTGTCCATCTCTAGCTTAATATACAAGTTGCGCATACCTGCACCAGCTTTTTTAAAATCACCCCTCAATTCGGTAATGAGTCTCGCTGGCGGCATAAAGGGCAACCTATTCACTCCTTCAAATGAGGTGTTGAATTTACCAGCAACCATAGAAAAGGTATTGGCAAAATGAAGCCAGTCCAGCGGATGCGGATGAATATCAATTTTTGTCTCAACCCCGTATAATGTTGCCGTATTTTGTTTGAAATTAAATGCCAATATATCTTCCCCATCTACATTTACCAATGAATCTCCGCCAGTAGTATTAGCTAATTTACTGTAGAAAATATAGTTGTTGATATGATTATAAAAAATATTGAAGACGAAACTCAGATGCTGGGTATTTACTTCAACACCGGCATCAAACTGCAAAGAAGTTTCGGTCTTTAGGTTTTGGTCTCCATATTCATAACGGTTGGTGCCTTCGTGTGTGCCATTACTAGCAAGTTCTGAAACAGAAGGGGCTCGGTAACCTCTTGCCATATTCGCTTTGAGTGTTACGGCATCTGAAGCATTGTAACTAAACCCAATACTACCACTGAAATTACCGAAGGTTTTTGCAAATTCAGTAAACTTGGTATCCCCGGCAGCATCAATAAATCCTTTGCTATTCAATTTTCTATAATCGCCCCTTAAGCCACCACTAAGTGTGAACTTATTATTAAAAGTTTTTCGGGTATATACAAAAACACCTGCATCCAGCTGGTTGTATTCGGGTATCAATACTTCTTCGGCCTTGTTGTAATTTTGTTGCCACATTCCATTTATTCCCAATGCAGTTTTCCAACCATTTTTTTCTGCAAACTGGTATTGTGCATTGTAATTAATGGTATGGAGATCAAAGTATAATTCAGCAGTAGAAGGCGCTAGCGCGTCCCCAAATTCTTTGCGTTGATTTCGTTGGTAGCCAATATTCAAATTTAGTCTACCATTGCCCAATGCAATATTATTGTCGCTCGCAATTTTAAAATGGTTGATTCCCTGTCCCGGAATTTGTATAGTTCTGGCATTTAAATCATTTTTATCTGCAATTTTTTCTAGGGATGTACCAGGGTTTAATAAAAATTGACCAGTAGTTGCGTCGCGATCTCCTTCAACAAGGCCTAAGTTTTGGTTGAAATTACTCACCAATAAGTGACTGTATCCCCAAGATTTATTGATGCCAATATAGCCGCCAAAATTTCTTTCATTAAAGCGACTATTCAATACCCTACCATCATATTTATTTTGGTAATCCTTGGCGGATTTAAAAGAGCCGTAAACATTCCAGTTAAATCCATTTTTCAAATGCCCAGCAATATTTCCATTGTTAGAAAACAAGCCATTGTTATTGATAAAACCACTGTTTAGGTTGGCTCTTACCACTCCCTCTTCAACTGGCATATTGGTGATAATATTTACTACGCCGCCCATTCCATCACTACCATAAAGCAGTGATGCAGGACCTTTCAATAGTTCTACTCTTTGTACACTGGCTTCATCAATTTCAATTCCATGTTCATCACCCCATTGTTGTCCCTCTTGGCGAACCCCATCGTGCATGGTAATCACCCGATTGTATCCAAGGCCTCTAATAATGGGCTTGCTGATAGCTGGCCCTGTATTAAGTGCCGCAACCCCTGGCACCAATCTGCTTACTGCATCAATAATATTGGTAGATGAAGTTCTTTGCAAATCGCTTCGCTTAATAATAGAAACGGGTTGGGCAGTCTGTTTGGTTCTCATGGCAGAGGCAACGCCGGTTACAGTTACTGCTTCATTTTCTACTACTTCTGTTTTCAGGGTAAAGTTGCGAACCGTATTCACACCAATATCAATGGTTTGCAAAAAAGAAGCATAACCCATAAAACTTATTTCAACCAAGTATTTACCGGTAGGAACAAATGGGGTTTTAAAGCTACCATCAGCAGCACTAATAGCACCTGTTTTAGCTTCATGTATATAGATGGCAGCACCTTGTAGCGGCTTGCCAGTAAGGGCGTCTATTACTTTTCCTGAGAGATTGCCCTTATCAACAGGCAGATCTGCTTCAATAAACCTAGTTGCAGAAGCGTAAGTAGGGAATGTATTGACCATAATCGTCAATAAAAAAAACGTAAAAAGGGACTTTATCATACAATAATATTTGCTACGGAGTTGCAAATATACAATACTAATTGAATTTTTACATCATTGTTGCAAATAAAAAGTGATCCCAGATTTATCTCACTTTAATCATAGCCCTCACTTGTTGAATCGTCATATTTTGAAGTCGCGCATAATACACGCCTGTCGGCAGGTTCAAACTATTAAAATTTAAGGTATAAGTTCCAGCAGCATATTCTTTATCGGTAAGCACTGCCACCACCCTTCCAGTGGTATCCATAATCTGAATCAAAGTATGTGCGCCATTGGTTTTAAAAGTAAGAATAGTATTAGAAGTAAATGGATTGGGATAATTGCTGATTAATATTTCACCTGATAAGTTTTGTGCTTTTTTACAAGAGATGGAATTCACCAAAGGAAGGTTCTGAAAATTTTTCAACATCACCTGCTGCAAGTCTTTATCATCTACACATAACCAGTTAGAAAGTAGGGTAGCATAAATACTCCTGAAATCGTATTGAAAGGGAATATTTTCACTAGCCGTAATATTTGCACCAAAGTTGGGAGTATCACCAGTAAGACCACCCATCACATTCTTTCCAAAAATAAAGAGTGGAGAAGCTGCACCGTGATCGGTACCACTACTCCCATTGCTTTTGATCCGTCTTCCAAATTCCGAAAACGTAACACCTACAACCCTTTCTTCTATTTCTAAAAATTTAAGGTCGTCTTGAAATGCTTTAATGGCGTCGCTCACCCTGCCCAACAAAACAGCGTGGTTCCCAGTAGTAGTATCGGCATTAGAGACCTGAGCAGCGTGTGTATCAAAACCACCAAAACTAACCATATATACCCTGGTTTGTAATCCACCTTTAATTAATCTTGCTACAATTTTTAACTGATCGGCAAGGGAATTCCCTGTTGGATAAGTTACCTGAACGGGTACTTTACCAGCTGCTTCCTTAATTACAGTTGCATATTCTTGTGTTTGCTGTGCTACTTGTCGCAAGAAGCTGAGTTCCTTACCAGCGGGCGTATTGGGTACGGGGTCTTGCACCCCATTTATTAAATTATAAAAATTATTAGGGTTGCTGATACTCATGCCCATGCTCACTGAAGGCCCCTGTAAAGTGAGTGAAGTAGAAGAACCTATTTGTATTGCAAGTGGATCTCGCATGGTGGAATTGGGATAGCCATTGGGAAAATTTGGATATTCATAATCAAGGTATCTTCCTGCCCAACCACTGTTTACTACATTGGTGGAATCACTTGCACTCATCCATATATCGGTGGCTCTAAAATGCGAGAAACTGGGCTGAGGATAGCCTACTGATTGAACAATATTCAGTTTGCCTTCATTAAACATAGCCCTCAATCCTGTCATAGCTGGATGAAGTGCCGATTTGTTCACTCCATTTAACTTAAGTACTTTATTTTCTGGTATAAAAATATTGGGACGTGCATTGGCATAATTAGAAAAATTTTCTAATGGAATTACCATATTCAATCCATCATTGCCGCCATTGAGTTGTATAATCACCAATATATGATCGGTTTCCGTAGCTGGCATCAGCAGCGATTGAGCAAATAAAGAATCAGCCCCAAATGCTTTGAATGATAAGCCACTTAATAAGGCGGGCAGCATAATGCCTGTAGGTATAGTATTTCGTAAAAACTGCCTTCGTTGCATATATAAATTTTTAAACCAATTGATATTCTGCCAAATTCATTAAGTATTTAATAAGGTCGCGAATCTTATTTCTTACCGTAGTAGTATTTGCTGTATTACCCGGCGTAGAAACAGATAAATTCCAAGCATCCGTCCAGTAAAAATCATTCGTTTGTCCGCTTAATAAAATATCTTTTTTTATCTGTGCTTTTGATGCAGCTGAAAGGTCTATTCTAAAAATTAATCCAATCAATTCATTCATTAATATATTGGGATCGCCTGGGTTGGATATTTTTTTTAGATATTCCAACCCATCAATTTGAATTTTTTTTCCATTGAAACCATATCCGTTTACTACCATGGTATCGGTGAACTGATTCCGTTTGGGAAGGGTATCACTGTTGATCCATATCTGATAAAATTGTGGCGCTTGGTAATACGCCTTCCATCCACTAACGTCTGGCGGATCCCCAATATTTTGTTGCATATTTGATACCCATCCTACCAAATAATTATAAAATCCATAGTTGGTGGTGAAATCACTTTCTGGCTGAAATGCAACATCAAACTCCCTGCATAAACCAACCACAAAGTCAACGGGACTTTTAATTTGACAAGCTTTAGACATTTGGTCAAAAAAATGTTCACTCTTTAGCAAGGCTTCCAACACTGGTTTAATATCATAATTAGCCGCCCTGAAAATATTGGCCAGCGGAGTAATAATATTGGTCTCAACCGAGGCGTCAATATCATAGTACACAAACCAGCGGTAAAGCCTTCTACAAATATATTTAGCTACTTCCTGTGTGGCAAAAATCATATTCAGCAGATCGTCTAATTCCAGTTCACCTGCAGTAATTCCAGACCTTCCAGTAATCACTGTATGATTATAAAAAGCCGAAAAAGTTTTTGAATTGGTATCGTGCCTGCTAGCATCAAAATAAGAATTGATGGTATTGGCATTGTTTCTCCATCCAGTTAAAACCCTTGATGCAGCTTTTACATCATCTTCGGTAAAACGGGAATCGGTACTTTTTCCACAACAGAAAAGCTCTTGTAGTTCGCGACCATAATTTTCATCGGGAGCGGTACGGGTATTCAACTGCCCATTCAGATATACCAGCATAGCCGGATCTAGGGTTACTAATTTAGTTAAGTTCTTAAAATTCCCCAGTGCGTTTGCCCTAAGCAACTGGTGGTGCTTATAAATAAACTGTGCATTTCCGATATCAGTAGTTTCAGTAGCAAAGTGATTGTGCCAAAAAAGGGTCATTTTTTCTCGAATACTCCTATCTTGATTTATCATTAAACCCATCCACCATTTTTTAAAAGAAGCCCTGCGTAAGGAAGCAATGCTGCCATCATTATTAGCATCATTAATCCAAGTAGTACCCAACGCAATATTTGTATCGGGATTCATTACAGTCGCTCCAGGAGTATACTCTTTAATAGGAGGGGCAGATAGTGTAGCAATGGGATTTAATAGTTCATCAACAGTTTGTTGCAGGGTTTTACCCCTAAAATAAGACAGGTCTTTCAACGAGAAACCAAATAGGGTTCTTTTAAGTAAATGCCTAAGTTCCTGTTCGGTAAAATTACCAGAAAAGGGTAAAAGCCCAGAAGAAGGGGGTAAAAAAGCGGTTTTATCCATATTAGAGTGTAGCTTAAATATAAGATACTCAAATTTAACATTTTGTGGTATTAGGCTATTGATTTGCAGTAAAATCACTTTAAAATAATATCCAATATTAATATACCCAAAACATGCAGCAGATTGATTCAGCTAAATGTCTTATATTTAGGGTAAAGATTTATCCTGCATGACGGAACAAGCCATTTTAGTAGGTTGTTTAAAAAATGATCCCACTGCCCAGCGGGAACTGTACAATCGTTACAGTCCCAAAATGCTCAGTGTATGTTATCGTTTCAGCAATAGCCGCGAAGATGCAGAAGACATGTTACAGGAAGGTTTTATAAAAATTTTTACCCAAATTAACAGCTTCCAAAATAAGGGCGCATTTGAAGGATGGGTACGTAAAATCATTGTTCATACTTGTATTAATTTTTTAAAGAAAAATAAAAAATTCAAAGAGAGTATTGATCTTGATCAAGCCACTTATTTAGAAATAAAAGAGGAAACCATGCCTTCTATAATGCAGGCTAGGCAGGTGGTAGAATGTATTCGATTATTGCCTTTGGGATATAAAACGGTATTAAACCTATATGCATTAGAAGGTTATAGTCACAAAGAAATTGGAACCATGTTAGATATTGAAGAGAGTACCAGCCGAAGCCAATATACCAGGGCCAAAGTAATGCTTGAATCAATATTATTGAAGAAAAAAATTATTGAACAACCAAGAGAACAACTCAATTGGGTAGCTGCCTTAAAAAAGTAGCTGAGGATATTATTATATGGATCATAAGCATTACCAAGACGACGAATTTGAGCAATTCCTTCACCATGAAGTAAGCCAGCATCGCATGTACCCTGCTGACCATATCTGGAAGAATATCCGCACTGAATTACACGGCAATCCTTCTTGGCATGCACTTACACTTATATCCTTACTCATCATCACCAGCCTTACCATTTCTACTTTACTTATTGCACCATCTGCTGGCAGATACCAGTTTAAGCCATTGGTGGCAATACCAAAAAAAGTATTAAAACCCATTGAAGCTACCAGCATACACGCTCCAGTTGCTGAAGAAGCTTATTTTAACAAAATTGAACCCCACCAACTTACTCAAGCAACAATTGCCTTTATTGCTCCTTTAAATAATATTAATTTAGATGCTGAAACAGCGTTCTTAAAAACCAAAGAAATTGCAACTACGGTTACCCCTCCAATAGAGTTGAAAAATACAGGAGTTAATAAACTAAAGTCTCTACCATTGAACAGAGCTGAATTATTTGTAGAAGCACTTAACCCTATTAGCACTATCGAAGCAACTATTCCACCAATAACAAATAATGAATCAATTGATTTGATAAAGCCAGCTAAACCTTTGATGGTAAAAGATTTAATGACTATTCAAGATGAAAAAATCAATACAACTAGAATTCCAAATAAAATTCAACAGCGCCAAAAAACATCTAGAATTGGATACCAGTTTTATATTACCCCTTCAAAAAGTTACCGAGTACTATCAGATGATGCGGTAAAAGAGATTATTCAACCTAGTACAGTTAGTAATATTGCAGCACAAAATATACCTATGGGGCTTAGCTATTCAGCAGGCGTAAATGATATTGTTCGGCATAGACCAGCTGTTGGTCTCGAATTAGGCGTTTCAGCTTTATATAGTATTACCAAAAGACTGAAATTAAAAACGGGTATACAAATGAATATTCGTCAATATAATATTGAAACTTTTCAAACACTAACACCTAATTTAACTACCGTTTCTTTACTCAATAACCGAAGCATTGAAAATATCAACCTATTTTCATCCTACAGCAACAATGCAGGTTTTAAAGCTACTCAACTAGAAAACAGAACTTATCAAATATCGGTACCCATTGGCATGCAACTGGAGTTGTTGAAGGTTAAGCAGATGGGATTAAATATAGACGCATCTGTTCAACCTACTTTTGCTCTTAATACAAATACCTATTTATTGTCAACCGATTTTAAGAATTATACCGATGGCAATGGATTAATGCGAAAATGGAATATTAATACCAGTGTGGGGATTAACTTCTCCTTCAAATCTGGCTCTAATATTTGGCAGATTGGCCCTCAAATAAGATACCAACATCTTCCTACCTATTCCAATCGCTACCCTATTAAGGAACAGTTGGTAGATTATGGTATTCGTTTAGGATTTACGAGACAACGCTAATTGCAAGCATATTTTGGATAGTTTTGTAAGATGTATAGAATTGTAGCATTACTGTTGATTTGCGTTATAGTTGCTTGTAAGAGTAACCCTAAGACTACAAAAACGCAAGCCCTGCAAACCATTGATACTGCTGACTTTTATCCTATTGCTGATTTTATTGCTACCCAAATTAGGTATGTGGACCTCCGCAATTTCACCATTCAAAAAAAAACAGGAGCTGCCAATTTCACCGATAGCATTGAAATTAACAAAGATAGTTTCCTACAAATAGCAGAAACCATACTTGCTAAAGTGCGAAATTGGAATCGGGTTAAGCACTTGTACAAAGAGTCCGTTTTTCAAGATTTAGGTACCGCAAGCTATACCATTAACTACACCGCTTTATACCCAACTTCGCCAATTCAAAATATAGATATTCTGCTAAATGAGCAAACCAATATCCTTAAACGATTGTTTATTAAAGAGAAAAGCAATAACCATGATACCACCATTATTACCCAATATAACTGGATAGCAGATCGTAGTTTTCAAATAAACCAATCAACAAGAACCAGCAAACATTTCAATACCGAATCAAAACTTGAAATTAAGTGGGCTCAATAAACTCAAATGACACAAGAAGCCTTTCAGCAAATTTCACATACCATTCCTGTTCAGCCTGGTATTTATAAATACTATGATGCTGAACAAATATTATTGTATGTGGGCAAAGCAAAAAGTTTACGCAAAAGAGTCAGTTCATATTTTAATAAAACCAATACCAGTTACAAAACGCATGAACTGGTAAAACGAATTCACCATATTGAATTTACTATTGTAGGCTCTGAACAGGATGCTTTTCTATTAGAGAATGCACTCATAAAAGAATACCAACCTCGGTTTAATATTAACCTGAAAGACGATAAGACCTACCCATTTATAGTCGTGAAAAAAGAAGCTTTCTCTCGTATTTTTTTGACCAGAAAAAAATGGAATGATGGATCTGAATATTTGGGGCCTTTTACTTCATCTGGTAAAGTGCGTGAACTCATCAGCTTTATTAAACAATATATTCCACTCCGTACTTGCAAACTCAATTTGAGCGAAGAAAATATCAGTAAAAAAAAGTTTAAAGTCTGCCTCGAATACCACCTCGGCAATTGCAAGGGTCCTTGTGAAGGCTTACAAAGTTTAGCAGAGTACAATGAGGGACTTCAACAGGTAAGAAATATGCTAAAAGGCAATCTAGGCTTAGTAATTCAACATTTTAAAACAATGATGCACACAAGTGCGCTCGCTATGGAATTTGAAAAGGCCGAGCTGGTGCGAAAAAAAATTGAACACTTAGAAACCTATCAGTCCAGTTCTGTAATTGTAAGCAAACACCTGAACAACCTTGATGTGTTTTCAATTGCCAAAGAAGATGACAAAGCTTATGTAAATTATTTGATGGTTCAGAACGGTACTATTGTACAAACACATAGTGTTCCTGTGGAGACTAAATTGGAAGAATCTGAGGAAGAAGTGCTTGAATTTGTAATTGGTACTTTAAGAACTTCGTTCAACAGCCTTGCCAACGAAATTGTAGTACCCTTCCCCATTCATTATCCAGATCATACTATTCTAATTACCGTGCCTAAAGCAGGTGATAAGCGAAAACTGCTGGAATTATCAATGAAAAACGTGGCTTATTTTAAAGCTGAATTGCGTAGAAAAAAAATATTGCGCTTAGAGGGTAAAACCGATATGGAACAGAAAAAAGTACTCTACGACTTACAACAATTTTTACACCTTTCAGAAGTGCCCGTTCATATTGAATGTTTTGATAACTCTAATTTTCAAGGCGCATTTCCCGTTTCTGCTATGGTTTGCTTTAAAAATGGAATACCCGCAAAAGACGACTACCGCAAATTCAATGTAAAAACAGTAGAGGGTATCAATGACTTTGCTACCATGAAAGAAGTTGTATACAGGCGCTATAAACGACTAAAAGAAGAACAGTCTCCGTTCCCTCAACTGGTAATCATTGATGGTGGTAAAGGGCAGCTAAGTGCTGCTATGGAAGCTATTCAAGAACTAGATCTGGTGGGAGTTACTACTTTGGTAGGATTGGCAAAGCAGGAAGAAGAACTTTTTTTTGTAGGGGATCAGGAATCCCTCAAACTACCATGGAACAGCGATGCACTTAATCTTGTACGAAGAATTCGGGATGAAGTACATCGCTTTGGCATTAGCTTTCATCGGAATCAACGGTCAAAGGGGCAATTCAATACTGTTTTAGAAACCATTCCAGGTATTGGCAAACAAACAATTGATGATTTATTAAAAGCTTTTAAATCTGTTAAGCATATTAAAGAGAAAACAACAGCGGAGATGGCCACAATAATAGGGCCTCATAAGGCAGGGATAATTACCAATTATTTCAAATAATAATGAATTGGCAAGGATTGTAAGGGGTTTTAAAAAAAGAAAGGGGCCAGGATAGAAATCCAGCCCCGTTTTTAAAATCCAATATCCTATGAAAAACCGTTGCTAAGTTAAGGAATAAGTATTTAATAAAAACATTTTTTTATATGCTGAATAAATATTTTCAATAATTCTAATTAAAAAAGGGGCTAAAGCCCCTTTTTTAATTAGAAAATACCATCTGTTTGGTACTATATAATTTTAGTGTTGCCACAAATCCTGCTCGTAATTAAATATTTTTTGCTTGATATTCTCACCCTCTAATAAACGATATAACGGATCTTTTATTAAAGCAATCAAGTTTTTATCACCCGGATTACCTAAAGTAGTCTTGATTATATTACTAGAAAAAAACCTGCTTTCAAACAACTCTTCCCAAGTCATTCTCGCAGAAAAATTCTTTGGATTATATACTTCAAACTTGGTTAAAGAAGGACGCAAATCGGGATAATATACCCAGAATAATACCCTTGGCATAGAATTTCCAGCTACTACTTGCTTTACAATAGGCGCAATACCAATGATCCGAGTAAATAACCTACTCGCTTCCTTATCAAATACAATCTGCTCCTTAATTCGGAAAGTATATACAGAGTCGGGACTAAATTTGGCTTTCTTAGTAATTACTTTTTCAACAGCCCCAGAAATAGGATCAGCTACTTCTACTGTGTCAAGAGAGCCACCTGTTAAAGACAAGACTTGACTAGTAGAAAGCGGAATAGTAAACCGATCATTATCTGCAGAAAAAGCCACCACACTATCGCTTTTAATAGCACTCAAAAGAATAGAGAAAAAACGCTGATCACCATTATTATCCTTACCTGGATACATAAAACTTTGGTTGATTTTCTCCCGTCCATCTATTTCCCTCCATACAAACTGGCTGAAAAGTGCATCGTCTTCCCGAAGATCTTCATATGCCAATGGTTTGCGATCTCTTACCTGACTTCTATCAACCGCATAATTATTACGAAGTGAAATTTCTGGCTTCGCATCAAATCCCCCTTGTATGGTTGTATCATAAGAAATGGTTACAACACCCGAACCAGCATTGCCATTTGAAGCACTTACTGCTGGAGCAGCTGGGGTATTGTTTCCAGGACGATACCTAGACGATCCAGGTGCAGCAGGAGTTTTTTTAGTTGTATCGCGTCCAATATTATTATTAGCACCTGCTACCTGCGAACCACTGTTTTTTTGTAATGTCGCTTTTGTATTAGAAGGCTTTGCAATTGGGTCTGGAACTGCAGTTGTAGTAGGAGCTGCAACAGTAGGAGCTGCACCAGACTTTCTATATTTTGACTGAGCAATTGCACCAGTACAAAACACCAGTACAAGGCCACCAACCAATCCGCAGAATAATAACTTTTTCATACGCACAATTATTGAAGTGTAAACGAAATATTCTGATCCAATAACCTGGTACCACCGGGACCAGATACTTTAATTTCATCAATTACTACGGTAGAACCTGCTTGACATTTGCGCAATAATGCCTGTGCTTCTCCATTAAAATAAGCACCTGAAACTTCTGCCACACCAAATCCACTCTCCTCAAATCCTTTACCAGTACAAATAAGGGTATAAGAAACTACATCATATTTAACCCCTTCAAAAATAAAATCTTTCAGTTCAGCAGCAACTCCTTTTTGTACACGAAATACATTTGCACCAATGGGGCCACCCGCTTTACCACCCACAGTTGCCAAAGGATTTGGAACCCTTTTTACTGGAATAATAATTTTCTGGCTATTCTTTCCGTCAGTTGCATTCACTGTTGCCGATCCCAATGCACCACAGGTAACCATATATTGACCAGCACCTGTCTTCCTAAAACTAATTCCATTGCCATCAATGCTCACATTTACTTTTTCATCACCACCCCCACCTGTTACACTCAAAGGGTTTTCTAAACCCTGATAAAATACCCTTGTTTTATCGGTCGAAACCACCAAACCAGAGGGAACACCTACGGTATATTTAATAGGCTTGGTTACCGTTGCCTTTGTACCATCGGGCTTTATAAATGTAATGGTTACATTCTTTTGTCCACTGCTGCTAGGCTTGAATTTGTACTCAAAAGATCCATCTTCTGTTGCACTAGCGGAAGCACCATCTACAGTTACAGTTGGCTTTGAAGCACTATTGAAAGCACCAACGCCAGCATTAATGATAATTTCCTCGCCCGGCATTACATAACTTGCATTAGCATTGGCAATAGCCTGAAATTCATCGTATATCAATTCAACCGCACCAATCTGCTTGTGGCAAAATTCTACTGATTGAGCTTCACTATTTTTTACATCATTTTGAAACTTACTCAAAATGGTAATACCCGCAATGGTAGGTGTCATGTGAAAAAAAGTATAAGCCCATTCTATTTTATCATTGTCGTTTTTCATCACTGGCAAATCAAGTGGTAAAGTAGCACCAATTTCTTTGGCCAAATCTGGATCAATCGCCAGCAACTGTTGTTTAAAGTCGCTCAACCTATTGTACAACTCTTTACCCCTACCCTTTCCACTGGGAGGTGCGGAAAGAAACATTCGAGTGGCTGCGTCTAGGTCGTCTTCCTTAAAAATTTCCTTGCCGCCCTCTATTTTTAAGCCAGATTCTTTTTTTAATTCCGTTTTTAAATTTTCTAGATAAGTGTACACATCATCGGCTATTTTCTTTGCCTGTTGGGCTTTGGGTAACCAGATTTGTGCTTTCTCCCTTGTGGTGGGATCGTCTACTTTTCGCTCGAAAGACTTAAAAATTTCTACATTCTTTTTCTCTGCTATTCCAGTGGCAGTCATCAAACTCCTATCCACTGTTTTAAATGCGTTTAATATTTCAGAAGAAACATTCAGAGCAAGCAGTGCAGTCAACACGAGATACATCATGTTGATCATCTTCTGCCGCGGTTCCTTGGGTAATGACATACTATCTTTGGTTTTTCAAATACGTGTTAGAAATAAGTTTTAATTGTGCCTGAGGAATTATCTTCCATTCATAGCGGTAAGCATATTACCATAAACCTGGTTCAATTTACCCAAGTTCACCGCCAATGCCGCAATTTGCTCTTTTGCTTTTATAGCATCATCTGCACTGCTGGTCATTGCAGCAGAAGCTTGAGATAATTTGCCATAAAACTGATTCAAAGCTTTTAGGTGATTATTGCTTTCTTGTAATTCTAATTCGTAAATGGTATTCAAAGAAGTTAAATTTTTTGTCAACCCCTGCACTTGAACATGAAATTGCTTATTTGAATCAGCAGCAGATCCAAATGATGTGAATGATTGCGCTGCACCATTCAGGGCAGTAGCTACTGAACCCATTGCCAGAGTAGCTTCTTTTGATTTAGCAGAAAAGTCAGTGGTAGATTTTACCACATCGCCAATTTCTCCCATTTTATCAACCGTACCACCTAATTTTTTAAACCCTTCGCTCAATTTGCTCAGGTTGGTAGGCGTAATATCTGCTTCTTGCATCATCTTATCAAGGCTTTTTAAAGCCGGATTTCCTGCATCAACTGCCGCAGGTGCTGCGTGCGAGTCCATATCAGGTGGAGGTAGAATTGCATAAATAATAAAGATCAGCGCCTCTGTGGTAAGGCCAATCTTTAGTGCCCAGTCAGCCCAAGAAAGGTGCAAGATTTTAGCCATAGCACCGAAAATTACTACTGCTGCACCGAGACATACAAAAACGTTTACTGCACGATTTACTGCGGGAGAAACACCTGAAGCCATAATTGTTGATTTTTTAAGGGTTGATTTTATTTTTTCATTTTAGGAGCTAAATCAATCACACAACGGAAACCAATATACGATTTTGCAGTGTCTTGGTATTCATAGTTGCGAGTTGTTACTTGAATCATATAAGCTATATCCTTCCAGCTTCCACCTCTTATTACTTTGCGCTTCTCACGAGGACGGTCGGAATCCTTTGCATCATATCGAACATCGGGACTCATATCGGCCAAAAAGTTATACGCACCTTCATAGAAATAGGAACCTGTCCACTCTGACACATTACCGCTCATATTGAATAACCCATAATCATTGGGCCAATAAGCATCTGCACGAACAGTATAGAATCCACCATCTTCAGCATAATTACCCCTTCCTGGCTTGAAATTGGCCAACAAACACCCCTTTTTATTTCTGGTGTAATAACTACCCCATGGGTACATTGAGTTGGTTCGGCCGCCCCTGGCTGCGTACTCCCACTCAGCTTCACTCGGAAGCCGATAGTCGCCATCAATGGCCATTTTCTTTCTCGCTAAATAGCTGTTTTGTATATGGGTTCTCCAATGACAGAAAGCCATTGCCTGTTTCCAGTTTACGCCAACTACTGGATAATTTCCAAAAGAAGGGTGAGAGAAATACCTTTTAGTCATCGGCTCGTTATAAGAATAAGAAAAATCGCGCATCCAAACCAATGTATCGGGATAAACACGTTGATCTCTTTTAACTATGAATGATTTTCTAGATTGACCAGTATTTTCACGCTTTGCAGCTTCAGCAAGGTCAAAATATTCAACCCTATACATTATTTTTTCAGGATCTATTTCGGGCTTACCGTACAATCTATTATCGGGAGCTAGATTCAATTCGTTTAATTTTTCAATGGTATTTTTATCCCATTTAATGGTAGCTACTTTCTTCCAGTCCACTCCCATAGTATCATCATCCTTATTAATTCCTTGCCCAAACAAAACTTTAAAAGCAAGCGAATCTCTTACCCAGTTTACGAACTGGCGATATTCATTATTGGTAATTTCGGTAGCATCCATCCAAAATCCTGGCATGGAAACTTGTCTATTACGGCTGGTATAATTATAGCTGATGTCTTCATCACTTGGCCCCATATGAAAAGTTCCAGGTTGAATATAAACCATATTCTGGGGAGTATTCATGTTCTGCTTGGCTGCGGGCGCAACTCCATGGAGCTGACCATCATCGGGTAGACCCTTAGATTTCTTACCCTTTCCTTTAAAACAGGAAACCATAGTAGTTGCAATAACCGCTGTTACTATTAAAGAAAAATGAATTTTCATGACCAATATTGATTTTGACAGGAGCAAATATATGTTCTAAATGCTTCTAAAGCAGTTTTACACCGCTTTAATTCCTTTTTATAAACATTAAGTAAAGTTAACGCCAAATAGTATCAAATTATTACTTTAATCAATATATAGTCATTTCGGACTGTGCAATGGCAATTTACAGATAAAAAATGTTATACAATTGCTAAACCAATTAAATAATTGTGAATTCTAGCCTTGTAAACCCCAATAGGCTGATTTTATCACTACTAAAACGCATTATAAAAGCAATAACGAAGATTTAGATGAATTAGTTTTTAACAGGTCTTGATTTTAAAAAGAAATCTTAGAAAAAACCCTTTCTTAAGTTTATTTAGGGGTTTTAACACTGCATAAAAACTGGTCCAATGCAGCTACCATACTTGGCTTTTGTGGGGATGGAACTTTAATTTCAAGTTTGAAACCAGCGTCTTCAACCGCTTTTGAAGTATTGCCGCCGAACGCACTCATTACCGTTCCATTTTGTTCAAACGCAGGAAAATTATCCAATAAACTCTTTACGCCACTGGGTGTGAAAAAACAAATCACGTCGTATGCATTTTGCTCAAAAACAGGCTTTATATCATTGCTAATTGTGCGATACATAAACCCAAGTTGAAACTCGCATTTATTGTTTTTAAGCCAACTAACAATTTCATTATCCTGCTGATTTTCGCTGCATACATACAAGAAACGCTCCGCTTCCTTGTGTCGATTCACTACATCAAATAGACTTTTATTAGTGCCATCCGCTCCATAAAAAACCTTGCGCTTTCGGTATAAAATAAATTTCTGCAAGTACAATGCAACTGCCTCTGTAATACAGAAATAGCGGGTATCTTGGCCAATACTGATTTTCATTTCTTCACTCATTCTAAAGAAATGATCAATGGCATTTCTACTGGTAAAAACAATAGCTGAAAAGTATGTTATATCAATTTTCTGCTTACGGAATTCCCTTGCGGCAATACCTTGCAATACAATGAAAGGATGAAATACCAGTTCCACATTATGCTTTCGCTCCAAATCGAAATAAGGCGATTTTTCGCTCTCCGGTCTTGGCTGAGAAATAAGAATTTTTCTGGCTACTTTTGATTCTGCGATTTGCTTCGTCCCGATTTTGCTCATGCTGCTTCCTGTATTTTGCAAAAATAAAATTTCAGCCAATATTATCTACCAATAGCTTATAAATCAATACCATTGGTAAAATTTCTACGGCGCAAAGGTAAAGGAAAAAATGAAAAGCATTGAGTTGAAGATCATTCTTCAACGAACCAAAGGATATTAAGTAGCGATATAAGAATAAAATAAGTCCCAATCCTGCTGCTACAGTTATCACAATTACAGCAAATTCAGGCTTTGCAAAGGCTAAAAGTGCCGATAATGGCAATAATATTACCCCCAGAATACGATTCACCATAAACACTTGAAATAAGTATCCGCTTGCAGCAGTTTTACTGTTGAAAACCCAGCCAATGAACTGAATAAATATATATTTACCCGAATAAATCAACACTAATACCCCACATATATATAAACTTAGTAAGGCAAATGGAAGTAGCGACCAATGTTTATACTGAATTAATAATGTAATAAACAAGCCGCCAGAACTTATAAAAAGTAAATTAATAAGTATTGCAGCCACCCTTTCTTGTAATAACTGGTCTCTTGTTTGTTTTTGTCTCAAACTGGTCTGAAAAAAAAGTAGGAATACGTTTCTAAAATATTTGGGGAACAACAGTTTTATCAGTGCCAACAAAAAACCAATACCCAATATTGTATAAAATAAACTGTCTTTCGACACCTGCTTCCTATAATCAATAAACATTTGAATTGGGGGGGCATTCAACGGCAGATAAGGATGAAAAGCAATTCTACGATAGGTAGCTGTATCCATTATATATTCATTGGATTGTATGAAACCCTTGTTGTTAACTGATTTGATACTAGAATCGACCATTGCAATAGGCATGGAATCTACTTGCGCCTGCACTTGCATGCAACAACAACCAATGAACAAGCTGAAAAAAATTCGATGAAACAATAACATTGCTGCAAAATTATTGATTGCCTATCATTATTCGCATATCATGAAGGAACAATCTTATTTTTATTTATTATTGCTGATATGGCAGGTATCTATATTCATATTCCATTTTGTAAAAAAGCCTGTAATTACTGCAACTTTCATTTTTCTACCCAGCAAAGCTTGATGGATCAAATGATCGGCTGTATTATTACTGAAATAATATTGCAAAAGCAATACTTACAAACGCCTTTGTCCACCATTTATTTTGGAGGAGGTACGCCGTCGTTATTATCGCCTTTGCATTTAAACGCCATTTTAAACGCCATTCAAAAAAAATTTAGCATTTTACCCAATGCAGAAATAAGTATAGAAGCCAACCCCGATGATATCACTCCCACCCTTATCAAAACTTGGAAGGAAGTTGGTATCAACCGTATAAGTATTGGCATACAATCTTTTCAGCAAAATGATTTAATATGGATGAACCGTGCTCATAATGCAACGCAGGCTTTAGCAGTTATTCCAATGGCGCAAGATGGAGGTATTAATAATATTTCAATTGACTTGATTTATGGGAGTCCCACATTGAGCGAGACCAACTGGATAAAGAACCTAAACACTGCTTTTGATTTTAATGTGCCACATTTATCTTGTTATGCACTTACAGTTGAACCCAAAACAGTATTGGCAAATAAAATCAATCAAAAAAAATTGCCCGATATAGACCCCACCAAACAAGCATTGCATTTTAATGTATTGGTTCAACAAACTGAGGCGGCAGGTTATGAGCAGTATGAAATTTCTAATTTTGCTAAAGATGGAAAACGAAGCAAGCATAATTCAAGTTATTGGGCTGGTAAATACTACCTAGGTATTGGACCCTCTGCCCATTCTTATAATGGCGACAGCAGGCAATGGAATATTGCCAACAACAGCTTGTATATTAAATCTATTGAAAAGGGAATGGTGCCCTATGAAATTGAAGTGCTCACCAATCAACAAAAAATAAATGAGTATATAATGACAGCACTCAGAACCATCGAAGGCATTCATTTTGAAACCTTGAATCAGATTGCAGGAATCAATTTATCTACAGCAGTTTTAGCAGAATCAACCAAATACTTAAAAGCGGGAATGATGGTTGAAACAAGTGAATATCTCTACCTAAGCAATAGTGGAAAATTTTATGCGGACGGAATAGCAGCGCATCTTTTTCGGGACTAATGAACTTGATCAATGGTAGTATCAAGGTTAGTGATGAGCGACATTAATAAGGGGTAGAAATCGTGCTTCAGGGGATGTTTCGACTCTAATTTTTCAGCTACCTTTTTTAAGTTCATGAGTAAGCTATTCTTAGTGATACTTTCTTTTTGAATGAGACTAGGAGGATGAATTTCAAAATCATCTTTCAACAAATCCAATATCGAGACTTCTAAAACTTTCGATAATTTTTTAACGTGCTTTACGGTAAGTTGGGTATAAGCGTTTTCAATTTTGCTGTAGGCGTTTTGCGACATACCCAGCCTTTTTGCGACATATTCCTGGGTGTAATTGTGTTGTTCCCTTAACTGTCTGATAATATTTGAAGGCACGAAAAATAAAATTTAGGGAGAAAATAAAATAATTTCTTACTGGTGAAATTAAAGAAAAATACTTGCTATACCAGGTATTTTTCTATTTGTTTAAAACCTTCCGCAGCAGCCAAATGCTCCCACAAAATGGCATATATGGTACTTGCAATAGGCATTTCAGCCTGTACTACAATATTGGCTTTGTAAATACACTTACTGGCATTATACCCTTCAGCAATCATATTCAACTCTAGTTTTGCGGCCTTCACTGAATAACCTTTTCCCAGCATATTGCCGAATGTTCGGTTGCGACTGTACAAGGAATAACAGGTTACCAGTAGATCTCCTAAATACACAGAAGCTGCATAATTATTTCGTGTAAAACTGGTTGATTCGGTTTTTGAAATCAGTTGCAGAAACCCGCTCATTTCATTGGCACTTGCTGCAATATAAACGCTTAAAAAATTATCGCCATAGTCCAATCCATGAGCAATACCAGCACCCAATGCATAAATATTTTTCATTACAGCAGCATATTGAACACCTACCAAATCTGTATTTACTACTGTATTAATGTATTCCGTTTGAAAGAAAGCGGCTACCTCAGCAACTGCCACCTCATTTATACCAGAAAAAGTAAGGTAAGAAAGTTTTTCGGCCGCTACTTCTTCCGCATGGCAAGGTCCCAATAAGGTAAAATAATCTGCTGCGGGAAATTGAAACTGATTAGATAAATATTCGTCCAGAAGCTGATTAGAACCGGGTAATATTCCTTTTACTGCTGAAATAATTTTTTTATTCTTCCATAAAGCAGCGGGTACTTGTGCCAAGGTTTCTTCTACGAATGCGGATGGAACAGCCACCACCAATATATCTGATGCCCCAACTACTTCAAGCAGATTTGCATTCAACTTTAATTGCTCCAGATTAAAGTACGCTCCACTAAGATAATGCGGGTTGTGTCGGCGCTTGCGCAGGTATTGTATGGTCTCTTCATTGCGTACCCACCAATTGATCGCATTACCGTTATCAGTAAGTATTTTAGCTATAGCAGTTGCCCAGCTTCCACTTCCTATAATTCCAAACTGCATATAGTTGTTTTATGCAGCAAATATATGGAAAAGGCGGTGGAACGTAGACGGTAGACGGTGGATTGTAGATCCTTAATCCTTTTTATTTTCTTCAAATAATTTTTCTTTCTCTACCACTTTCACAAGGTTGCCATCTTTCAGGGTCTTGCTTACAATAGAGTAAGGTCCTGAAATTACTTTATCACCTATTTTTAATCCTTCTAAAATTTCAATATTATTCAAATCTTGAATGGCTGTTTTTACTTTTATTTTTTTAACAGTATTGTTTTTTTGTAAAATAAATACCACTTCTTCAATGCCATCATCTGAGCTTACAGATTTGGGTGTTTCTTTAGCAGTAGTAGTAGCTTTATCATCTTTCTTTGCATCTTTTTTATCTGTTTCATTTTTTTCCTTGCTATCACGAGTTGTTACTGCATTCAAAGGAACCGATATTACATTGATTCTACTTTTTGTTTGAATATCAGCACTGGCCGTCATCCCAGGACGAAATGGAAACCCTCTTCCTGTGACAATTAAATCTTTGTAACTATCTGGCAGCAAACGAATATGCACTTTGTAATTGGTTACTTCTACATTGGTATTACCTCCTAATGCTGAGCCCGTATTTGGATTGGCTATCTTATACACCAATCCTTTGAATTTTCTATTGGTATAAGCATCTACTTCTACAACAGCGGTATCACCCAATTTAACTTTTGGAATATCATTTTCGCCCACATCAACCCTTACTTCAATACTGCGCATATCGGCCACACGCATCATCTCTGTACCCACATTAAAACTGTTACCCGCAACCCTTTCTCCTTTCTTAATAGCCAGTAGACTAATCACTCCATTCATGGGTGATATAATCACCGTTCTACCAATATCTTTATTGGCTCTATTCAATTGAGCTTGCACACTGGTTACGCCTGCCTTGGCACTTTTAATACCCTCCATGGCAGCAGTATAATTTGCTTTTGCTGCTCTAAATGCTTGTTCTGCTTGTTCAAATTCTAGTCGGCTGATTACTTTTTCTTCTAATAATTTTTTCTGCCGATTGTATTGGGTTTCTGCCTGATCCAACGTGGCTTTAATTGCAAAGGATTGCGCAGTTGAATTAGAAACCTGTGCTTCTTGCTGTTGAACGCCAGCAGCAACCTGATCGCGCTGTGACCCCAATATATCCGCATATATTCTAGCCAAAATCTGTCCCTTATATACACTATCCCCTTCATTTACATTTAACTCTACTATTTCACCGCTTACATCGGGACTAATTTTAACTTCTACTTCAGGGTATACTTTACCGCTTGCATTTACCGTTTCTGTAATGGTTCTTAGTTGAACGTCTTCAGCGGTCACTTTTACACCTTCTTCCTTACCAATTACACCCGCTTTTTTAAGACCAATCATCACTCCGATTATTACAATCAATCCAACAATAATCCAAATTAATTTCTTACTCATAACTGTATTTTACTTTTGTGCTTTGAAACCAGTACTATAATTTAATGCCTTGTCCTTTATAAAATTCTAATAACTTAATTCTAAATATATAATCAAATTGATTATTCAGTCGATCTAGTTTTGACCGCAACAGGTTATTCTGATTGGTAATCAAATCGAGTGTATTCGACAATCCTGCTTCAAACCTTTTTCTACCAAAATCGTATGCTTTTTGTGCCGCTTCTACACTTTTATCACTTGCATTATAGCGCTTCATAGCTGCAATAGCATTGGTATAAGAAGTATAAATATTTTGTTGTAGTGTTAAGTCTGTTTGTTGACTGGTGATTTGTGCAGAACGTAAGTTTAATTTTGACCGCTCATAAGCCAACCGGGCATTACCTCCGTTGAAAATAGGTACTTGAAGATTCACCCCAAAATTCTGCCTAAAATTCTGCTCGAGCTGTCCACCCCATCCACTCCACATACCAAAAAAATTTCTTTTAGATTGTACAATTTGCACATCGGGCTGCAATACCGTGTAATTGGTTCCACCTATATTTACAAAGCCACTGGTAGGGCGAGTTCCAACAATATTTACGCCAGTTACTTCACGAGCCGAATTGGCAAAATTCGATCCCAATCCGCCAAAGGCAGAAATAATGGGATAATAAGCGGCACGAACTCGTTTGATGGATTCGTCCGCCGATTTAACCCTTAAATTATTGAGTTTTTGAGCGGGCTGATTACTCAAAGCCAATTGGTATAATGCAGCTGGTTCTAGCTCTACAAGTGCCGCCAAAGAAATATTTTCAACAGTAGGAATGGCTGGTTCAAAAGGCGTAGCCATGTCTAAATTAATGGCTGCTTTAAGTTGAATGACAGATTGCGAAAAACTGGCTTCTGCATTCACTAAAATGGTGCTATCTCTTGCCAATTGGGCTTCCACTTCTGCGGCACTTAACTCAGGAAGCGCACCTGCTTCTACCCGCTTGCGGGTAAAGCCTAGCTGTGTAAGTGTTTGTGAAATTTGTACTTTGGCAATACCAATTTGTTGTTTTGCAGCCACCACTTGTAAAAAGAAGGATGCAATACTTAAAGAAATATCGTTACCAATTCTTTCAATATCAATTAGAGCAGCCTGTGCATTAAATCCTGCAATTTTTTTATCGGACTGCAATGCACCCCAATTAAAAATAGGCGCGCTTAAATTCACATTCAGTCCCTGAAACAATAATTGAGTAGTAGTAAATTGATTGGTAGTAGGATCAATAGAGCGACCAAATTGGGTACCTAAGTTACTGTTGAAATTAGCCGATGGATATAAAGCCAGTTTTGTTCGTTCTGTTTCTAGCTTAGCCAGCCTAGCCTGAACATCTGCTTGCTTAAGTGAAATATTGTTTTTAGCCGCATATTCTATGCAACGTTGTATATCCCAGAGATTATTTTCTTGTGCTTGAACTGTTGCTGATCCAATAAAACAACCCAATATCAGTATAAAGGTCTTAGTCATGATACAAAAATAAGTGTTTGAAGTGCTGCTTTAAAAAAAATAGACAGACGGAAAGGAAAGCTATTCTTTTGTGTTAAAATTAGTATGAAAGGCGATTGCACTTCCAATTAAGTCTTTTTTCTTACTCCTATTGCAAAATAAAGTCCCACAAATGCCCCCAATACCAATACACCAACCAAGGCAGTTTCTGGTGTTTGTATGGCAATGCTTATTCCTACAAATAAATAGGCAAGCATAAAGATAATGGGTAAGATAGGGTACCATTTCATTTTATAAATACCTGTGCCGTCTAAATATTGGGTTCGTTTTCGGAGTATAAAAATGGTAGCACTGGAAGCAACCATCCCAAAGCAGTCCAAGAAAATGGTAAAATTGAGTATTTTCTCAAAAGTCTGTGCAAAAAATAAAATGACGATACATATTGCGGCAAAAACGGTGAGTGAAACCACTAGTACATTGTTTTTTTCGCTTTGCATAGAGAATATTTTTGGTAGGCTTCCCTCCTCACTCATAGCATACATTACGCGTGGATTACTCATAAGTATGGCATTTACGTAAGCCAGAACGCCTAAAAAGAGTAAAAAGGAAAAAAATGCCGCCCCGCGATCGCCAAATACTTTTTGAATTAGGGTATAGGCAATTTCCCTTTCACCCTTCATTTGTTCAAAGCCAATAATTTGGTAGTAACTAAAATTTACCAATAAATAGAGGGTAATAATGATGGCAATTCCAAAGAAAATACCCCTAGGGATATTTTTAGCAGGATTGTTTACCTCATTCCCGAAATTGATGGTTTGCTGGTAACCGCCATAGGTAAAAGAGACGGCAATCAGACTTACACCGAGACTTTGCAGCCATCCCATAGCTGGAACTGTCGTATTGGTTATTATAGGTGTGGGATTGGTTGAGTAGGGAAAAAAAAGTGCAGCAATTAGCACCAATATCATACCTATTTTAATCAACATTAAAATATTCTGTGCCCGGGAACTCATCTTTAATCCTTGCAAATTAATACCATAAAAAGTTACGATTGCTATGCAGCTAATCAGTGCTTTATCCATATCTCCCCACTGAACTTCTGGAAAAAGTTTGGTGATATAACCCGCTCCAATTAAAGCTACCCCACTTAGGCTGGCCGCATTGCTGATGAGGATGATGCAGTTGATGGCAAATGCAATACTGGGATGGTAGGCATAGGAAAATATTTTATAATATCCACCCGTAACAGGGTAGCGGCTACCAATTTCCGCATAGGTAAGTGCCCCACATAAAGCAATAAAGCCTCCCAATATCCAAGCTGTGAAATACACTGAAGGATCTATTGCTGTTTTTGCGCTGGTGGCTGCTGACCTAAATATGCCCATTCCAATAACCAGTCCCACTACAATCATGGTGAAACTGAAAATATTTAGTTTTTGATTCCCCTTCATAGAGTGAATGTAAGGAAAAGACGGTGGACGGTGGACGGTGGACGGTGGACGGTGGACGGTGGACGGTGGATAAAAAATAATCTACTGAAAACCATTCAACCCCCTACATTTGCGATGTATTTGGTTTGCTTGCCTCAGGCAAGTGATTAAAAGGGAAGTTCGGTGTAATTCCGGCGCTATCCCCGTAGCTGTAATCCCGCCGCTTTGTCGGCGAACTTTTAAACAACTGCAACCACTGTTCTAACAAAGAATGGGAAGGGAAGTTTAAAAGGCGGGAGAGCCAGAAGACCTGCCAACTGCAACTAATCATTCACGGCTTTCGGGTGAAAAGCATGGAACGTAAAGCGCTGCTGCAGCAGTAATTTATTTTTCGCCGTTTTTTTATTTTCCTGGAAGCTCATTTGTTGTACCATTAAAATCAACACAATGAGCAAAAAATTAACGCTCTTAACCATGGTGTTTGCAGCAACAAGTCTGTACGCCCAACAAGACAGTCTCAGTACACGTGTACTGGACGAAGTAGTAGTTACTGCCAATAAGCAGGAACAAAAACAAAGCACTACAGGTAAAGTAATTACCGTAATTGACAAGCATGCGCTAGAAAAAAGTGCAGGCAGATCTGTAGCACAAGTATTAAATGAAACCGTGGGAATCACCATCAATGGTGCATTCAACAATGCAGGCACCAACCAGACCGTCTTCATGCGTGGCGCGGGCAGCGGTAGAACACTGATACTGATGGATGGCATTCCAGTAAACGATCCTTCACAAATCAACAACGAATTTGATTTAAATCTTTTCTCCATTAATGATGTTGAACGCATTGAAGTATGTAGGGGTGCTCAAAGCACACTCTATGGAAGCGATGCGGTAGCAGGCGTTATCAATATCATTACCATCAAAAACAATATTTCAAAGCCCGTCAACCTAAAAGCTACATTCTCAGCTGGCAATCTGAATACTTTTAGAACCAATGCACAAGTTTATGGAAAGCTGAATAAGCTTACTTATACTGCGAGACATGCCCGTTTAAATACCGATGGCTTTGGCACGGCTCATGACAGTACGGGCAGTAAGAATTTTGATAAAGATGGTTACCATGGAAATACCTCCAGTGGAAGTTTTCAATACGCGCTCACCAACCGTTTTTTAATTAAAGGTTTTGTTTTACACAGTGGCTATACCAGTAGTATTGATGCTGGGGTTTTTAACGATGATAAGCAGTATCAACTTAAAAGCAATATGCTTAATACGGGTGGTGGATTTCAATATAAATCGCCTAAAATAACAGTTACAGGTAATTACCAGTTTAACGAGACCACTCGCGCTTTTGAACGTGATAGCGCTGATAAAACTGCATTTAATTATTTTCTTAGAAACAATTATTTTGGTAAAACCCAGTTTGTAGAATTGTATGCCAATATACCAATTGCCAAAAATTTATCGTTATTACAAGGAGCCGAATATCGTTTTGCTAATATGAATAACCAGTATACATCAGTGAGTAGTTTTGGCCCTTATAATAGTGGATTCAGAGACACTGGTGTTTCACAATCCTCTTTGTATACTTCTATTTTGTTCAATAATAAAAAAGGGTTTGCAACAGATATGGGTATTCGATTGAATAAACATTCTATGTATGGCAATAATCATACCCTTACTTTCAATCCGTCCTATCAAGTAAATGAAAATATACGGGTATTTGGAAGTATTGCAACTGCTTTTAAAGCGCCTTCGCTATACCAGCTTTTTGATGGGTTCAGTGGCAGAAAAGATTTGCAGCCAGAGCGAAGCACTACCATAGAAGCAGGTTTATCGAATGCTACAAAACTATTTTCGAGTCGCCTTGTAGTTTTTTACAGAACCACGCGTAATGGTATTGACTTTGATTATGTAAGAAGTAAGTACTTCAACCTAGTTAAACAAACTGCTTTTGGAGTAGAATATGAAACCAGTGCTGCTATAACAAATGAGTTGACTGTACGCGCTAATTTTACTTTTTTAAGTATGGCGGATTCCACTCAGAGTCGCTTAAATTTTAAAGACACCGCATACAATTATGGGTTGAGGAGACCGGGCATCAATGCCAATATTGTATTGAATTATGTGCATGAAAAATTAACAGTGAGCATAAGCGGAAAGTATATCAGCAGTCGCTCCGATGTTGGGGGTTATAAAAAACAGGATGTGAACTTACCAGAATATTTTTTATTAAATGCTTACACAGAATATCGATTCAACAATAAATTAAAGTTATTTGTGGACGTACAAAATATGACCAATAAGAAATTTTTCGATCTTAGAGGCTTTAACAGCATACCATTTATTGTTCATACCGGAATTAATATCAATCTTTAGCATATGGCATCATTACAAACGCAGTTGCAGCATAAAATAAATACCAAGACCAAACCAGTGGGAGCATTGGGAATGTTAGAAACCATTGCATTGCAGGTTGGTCTTATTCAAGAAACATTATGTCCATCCATTCAATCACCCGCAATCATTGTATTTGCGGGTGATCATGGAATTGCTGCAAACGGTTTGGTGAATCCGTATCCACAGGCAGTAACTGCCCAAATGGTTTTAAATTTTTTAGCTGGAGGTGCTGCTATTAATGTGTTTACAAAGCAAAATAATATTCAACTTTTTGTGGTAGATGCTGGTGTAAAAGCAGATTTCTCATCGGTTACCGATCATTCCTCGTTTATTCATGCCAAGCAAGCAATGGGGACGGAAAATTATTTTGCAACAGCAGCAATGACAGAAGTCCAAGCATTGGCATCTATAGAAGCGGGCAAAAAAATAGTGAGCGATATAGCAGCAAAAGGAACCAATTGCATTGGTTTTGGTGAAATGGGTATTGGTAATACATCTTCGGCTGCATTAATTATGAGTGCCATTACTGGCTTCTCTATTGAAGAATGTACGGGCAGGGGTACTGGTGCTTCGGATGAACAACTGGCAAACAAAATAGATGCACTTCGAATTTGCTTACTCAAACACCAAGTTTTTAATTTAGGAGAAGCACCCATTCAGCTATTGTCAAAAGTAGGAGGATTTGAAATTGCCATGATGGTAGGCGCATACCTTTCAGCAGCCGAAAATAAAATGATTATTGTAGTGGACGGATTCATTGCCACGGCTGCTTTATTAATTGCGCAGAAGATAGCACCCACCGTTTTAAACAATTGTATTTTTGCGCATACAAGTGGGGAGCAAGGCCATGAAAAAATGCTCGACTACCTCAAAATAAAACCGATACTCAATTGGGGAATGCGACTTGGGGAAGGAACAGGTGCTGCACTGGCAATTCCATTGGTAAGAAGTGCTGTAGCATTTTTAAATGAGATGGCTTCTTTTGAACAAGCTGGTGTGAGTTCGAAAGCAGAATAGTGTAATTTTAATAGTTGGCATTAAAACGTTCAAAAATCATCTTTCACTATGTTTCACCAATGGATAATTTTCAGGACTGCGCTGATGTTTCTCACCCGAATTCCGGTGGGTCGTCTCCCTTTTTCGCCAGCCAACTTACAAGCTTCGGCGCGTTATTTTAGTTGGGTAGGAATACTGGTAGGATTGGCAAGTGCAATGGTATGGATGGTAGCAAATTATTTATTTTCAATACCATTGAGTATTGCCATTTCTATGGTGACCAGTATTTTGTTAACAGGTGCTTTTCATGAAGATGGATGGGCAGATTGTTGTGATGCTTTTGGGGGTGGGTGGAATAAAGAAAAAATCCTTACTATCATGAAAGACAGTCGCCTCGGTACTTATGGCGTGGTAGGATTGATTGGCATGCTGGCAATTAAATTTTTATTGTTGCTCGAAATTGGTAATAATAGCAATGCAATACTACTGGGTATGGTGATGGTTGCAGCACATAGCAGCAGCCGCTTTTTTGCAGTAACCATTATGCAAAAACTGCCCTATGTGCAAGATATTGATAGCAGTAAAAGCAAGCCACTGGCCAACAGAAAATTAACGAAATCAGAAATGGGTGTCTTGGTAATCGGTATGGCAATTCCTTTGATTATACTATCACAATTATCCACCGTCTACGGTCTACGGTCTACGGTCTACAGTCCACCGTCCACGGTCTATTTCCTCCCCCTCCTACCCTGCTATATTTTTTGTATTTTTGCCATGCGATATTTTAAGAAATGGATTGGAGGTTATACTGGCGATTGTTTAGGGGCTACACAACAAATTTCAGAACTCATTTTTTACCTAGGATTTTTACTATTATGGAAATTTATTTAATAAGACATACTACTCCAAAAATTGAGAAAGGCATTTGTTATGGACAAAGTGACCTAGATATAACAGAAAGTTTTGAAGAAGAACTGGGCTTTATAAAACCACACTTACCATCCAATGCATTGCGTATTTATGCTAGCCCTTTGCAGCGCTGTAAGAAACTGGCAGATGTATTGTTTGCTGATCAGGAAATTAATTGTTATGCCGATTTAATGGAGTTGAATTGTGGCGACTGGGAGTTGATGAAATGGGATGATATTCCCAAGCCAGAAATACAGCCTTGGATGGATGATTTTGTAAACGTAGCAGTTCCCAATGGAGAGAGTTATATGCATTTATACGAAAGGGTGGTGAGCCGTTTTGAAGCCATCGCAGCAGCGGGGCAAGATGCAGTGATAGTGGCTCATGGCGGGGTGCTCAGAAGTATTTTATCGCATATTACACAAACCCCACTGAAAGAATCTTTTGATGTATTCACCCTGCATTATGGATGCGTAGTAAAGATAGAATTGAAGGAAGGAAGGCATCAATATGAGATGCTGTATAATGTATCGAGACAAGGAAAAGAATGGCACCGGCCGAGTTATTAATTAGTGCTTCATTTAATTAAAATATTTTAGCTATGAACTTTCAACTAGACTCATTACTAACGGTTACTTTTACACTTTTTGCGGTAATAGATATTGTAGGTTCTATTCCTTTATTAATATCACTAAAAGAAAAAATGGGAGGCATACGTTCTACGCAAGCCACCGTTATTTCTGGGGGCTTAATGATTTTATTTTTGTTTGCTGGAAAACCATTTTTAAAAATACTGGGTTTAGATATTCGCTCATTTGCAGTGGGTGGATCGGTAGTGATTTTTTTATTGGGTTTAGAAATGGTATTGGGGCATGAAATATTCAAGGGCGATAAAAATGCCAAATCGAGTAGTATGGTTCCCATTGCATTCCCTATAATAGCAGGAAGTGGAACGCTTACCACTATTATGTCGTTGAAGGCCAATTACGATGAGTGGTATATTCTCAGTGGCATCCTTATTAATTTAATTATCGTGTATGCAACCTTAAAGTCGCTGAAAGTAATAGAACGCGCTTTGGGAGAGTCGGGGTTATTGGCGGTACGAAAATTTTTCGGTGTGATCTTATTGGCCATAGCAGTAAAAATCTTCAGCAGTAATATAGCGGTGTTTGGGAAATAGGTTGGTTTCTAGGTATATTTAAACTATTTATTATGGAACTAAAATTAATAGGATTAGGTATTATAAACGCAAAGAGTTTTTAGATAATTGTAAGGATGGGGTATTTGGTGCATCATTCTTACTAAAATATCATTGAATAAGTTCTTTCTCTTATTTCTTCTATTGAATCGGTATTCGTATTCAGAA
>JANMOT010000033.1:0-1869 GCA_031369485.1 Sphingobacteriia bacterium | reverse complement strand
TTTTTATCTGAGTTATGTGCAAATATAATGTTAAATTAATGGAAAGGCAAAATTTGTAACTATTTTTATTATTTGTGCTAAAATAGTTAAAATCAAACCTTTACCAATTTCCATTTCCCCTTTCTGAAAATCATAATACTTATAATCGCCAAAATAGATTCTGATATTCCAATTGCAATGTAAACCCCCGTTGGACCCATTTTCAGGTATTTAGCTAATATCCATGCTAAAGGTATTTGTAAAATCCAAAAAACAAACAGATTTATATAGGTGGGAGTTCGGGTATCACCGGCACCATTAAAAGCCTGGCTTATTATCATACCGTAAGCAAAGAAAACATAACCTATAGCTAAAATGTGCAGGCATTCGGTTCCGGCTTTAATAGCTGCTTCATCTTGCGTAAAAAAGCGCATTAAAGGTTCCCCGAAAAGGAAAAAAATTACTGCAACTACTGCAAAAAAACAGAATGCAATAAAAGCCGTTCTCCACACCGATTTTTCGGCTCTTTCTGGTTGATTGGCACCCAGGTTTTGCCCAACCAATGTTGCTGCCGCATTTGCCAGGCCCCAGGCAGGTAAAATAGTAAAAATACATATCCGTATTGCAGTACCATAGCCAGATACAGCCGCTGTGCCGGATTCTGCTATGATCATGGCCAAAAATATCCAGCTGCAACTGCCAATAATGAATTGAAACATACCACCTGCCGATGTATTTAAAATACTGCGCACTAAATTGATTTTGATACCAAATTGTTTAGTCGCAAGTTTTATTAATGATTTGCCATTAAAGAGATAATAAAACTGAAGCAGTACAGCTACAGCTCTTCCGGTGGTGGTTGCTACCGCAGCGCCAATTACACCCATTTTTGGAAAAGGCCCAATACCCAGAATGAGCAAAGGATCCAGTATTATATTGATTACATTGGCCAGTATTAAAACCCGCATGGCAATAGATGCATTTCCTGCGCCTCTGAAAATAGCATTGTTTATAAAAAGTAAAACAATCACAATATTGCCGGTGAGCATGATCTGTGTAAACAAATAATTTTCCTGTGCCACTTTATCGGATGCGCCCATGAGCGTCAATATTTCCCTGGGAAAAATAAAACCTATAACACTTACTATTAACGACAGAAACAAGCCCACTAAAATAGCCTGGGCAGCAATATCTGAAGCGGATTTAAAATTCTTTTCGCCTGCACGCCTTGCTACCAATGCAGTTACGCCAATTGATAACCCCCAGGCAACCGAATATAAAATGGTAAGTGATGCTTCTGTTAACACCACTGTTGAAGAAGCTTCAATGCCTATTTTATTTACAAAGTAAATATCAACAATGGCAAAGAGAGATTCAAAAACCATTTCAAATATCATGGGTATGGCTAATAAAAAAATGGCCCTGTTTATACTGCCGGTAGTAAAATCCTTGATTTCGCCGGTTAGTGCTTGTGCAAATAATTTAAAAAAAGAAAAAATCTTTTGTGTTGAAAATGCCATGAGCGTATAAAATAAAAAGTTAAGTAAATAGATAGATCACAATGCAGTAATGCATTGTTAACAGTTGCAGACTAAGGAAGAAAAAATCTTTCCTTAGATGATAAAATACTTCATAGCAGTAAATTGTAGAGCCAAAAGTAGAGATTTTATTTTCTCAAACAGCAGTCTATGTTTTTATTTACAGATTTTTTTATGAATAGCCTATATTTGCAGCCGATTTTGGCTCGGTAGCTCAGCTGGATAGAGCATCAGCCTTCTAAGCTGAGGGTCATTGGTTCGAATCCAATCCGAGTCACTTTTAAAAAAGAGTCGCTGTTATGGCGGCTCCTTTTTATTTTTATAAAAACTTACAAGCATGGATGTAAAAATG
>JANMOT010000026.1:0-41060 GCA_031369485.1 Sphingobacteriia bacterium | reverse complement strand
CGGCCACGGTGCCAGCGAGGCGCCGCGGGGGATCTGCTGGCACCGGTACGAGGTCGCGGGCGACGGCTCGATCGTCGAGGCGAAGATCGTGCCGCCCACCTCGCAGAACCAGAAGTCGATCGAGGAGGACCTGCACGGACTCGTGAGCAAGCGGATCAACGATCCCGAGGACGAGCTGCAGCTTCGCTGCGAGCAGGCGATCCGCAACTACGATCCCTGCATCTCGTGCTCGACGCACTTCCTGCGCCTGGAGGATTGTAAGCTAATTCATTATCCGGGACATCATAATAATCCAGGAATCCATATTTAATGGTTGCATTGGTATTTAAAGTACCGGCAGTACCAGAAAGCAATACACAACCAGTACGAGATTTATTGGGAGCAATAATATCGTAACGACGTGCGTCGTAGAAGCTTAAGCCTTTAAACGCAAGTGCAACCCTACGCTCTCTTCTAAGTATTTCTAATGAAGCAGCCTGAGTAAGGCCATTACCAATTGGAGCTAAACCAGCACCTTGATAAGTTCTAACTGCATCAATTAAATTATCAGCAGCATCAATATTAGTAGCACCACCTTGACGAATCAAAGCTTCCGCTTGCATCAATGCGTTTTCTTCATAGCTACCACAAAGTGTAATTTCATTTACTCCTATTGCATTATTAGCGTAAGTAATGGTGCCAGCAATATTGTTACCACCATTAAAGAGTGTGTAGCGAGTATTGAAACTATTACCCCGATCTTGGTTAAAATTACCTACACCGGTATTGAGTGTGCGAATATTATTGGTTCTACGATTATCCCCAGCATAAAATTCTTGAACAAATCTTTCGCTGAGTTTATATGTACCTGTATTATTAGAGGTAGATTGAACTCTATCGGCCAAAGTAGCTCCTATGAAATCTCCATTTGCGTCGGTTCTAGCAGTAAATACTGGATCAGCAGCGGTAATACCATTTGTGGTAAGCGATTGAATTTGTGCCCACTGTGCTACAGACATGGTAGCAGCAACCGTGTTCACCAAAATATTCCTCGCACGCATGGTATTGATATTCCGAATCCAAGCTGCACCTGAAGGGACAGTTCCTTTTCCAATTTGAAGAAATCCAGGGATCAACTCTTGCATCATGGCAGTATAGTCGCTTGTTGAAGTTGCCGCACCAATAGCAGTTACAGCTCGTGCAAAACACGCTTCAGCCTCAACCAATATAGCTTCTTTGGTAACATAATTACCATTGGTAAATCCGTTTACTCCGTTATTGATTAAACCTGCATAATAAATAGAACCGATTCTGCTATACGCATATCCTTTCCAGAAATTACACCAAGCTGTAATAGTAGCTAATTTAGTAGCTGCTACAGCAGTACCACCACTAAAAGCAGTTTTACCAGCAATATCCAAGACCGTATTTGCAGAAGTAATCAGGTTGTACATATAAGCCCACTCATAATAAGTAGGATTACTACCCTGTTGTGCATTTACGTTCACCGAACGTAATAATGCATATTGTGTGTTCACTGCACTAGGATTGGCAATGGTTACACCTGCATCTGTAACGATAGAATTCGGACAACCGATTTGGTTGATGAAAGCATTCGCAGCTTCAACTCCAATCAAGTCTCCCATCATTTCATGAAAACCAATGGGGCCAGTCCAAAAGCGACCAAAAACTCCGTCTGTAAATTTTAGGTCGTAAAAACCATTGCGGTAAATACTTCCTTGACCAAGAGATATAACCCCTCTTTCACTTGCTGCACTAGAAGGTGTAGGTTGATTGGGATTGGAAATATCCAAATCTTTCTTACATGAACTTACACCTAGTGTTAAGCCCAGTAATCCAATAATTATTTTATTCTTATTCATACTTATTCAATTTTATTGTTATCGATTAGAGTCCAAAGTTTAATCCAATAGTGTAAGCTCTTGTATTTGGAATAGTATTATGGTCAACACCACGATCAAATGCAGATCCGTTGGTACCAGAACTAACTTCAGGATCCATACCTGTGTATTTAGTGAAAGTAACCAAGTTACGACCACTCAATACTAACTGCAACCTGTTGAAAGCTTTCATTTTAAAAGCCTTGGCAAAATCGAATGATACAGAAATATTTCTTAAACGCCAGAAAGAAGCGTCTTCGTAGAAATAATTTTTTGTACCGTTATTAGCACCCGCTTGGTAAACACCACGATAGAAAGCAGTATACGCTTGTGTTGTTCCATCAATATTAATTGGGTTGGTATAATCACTGCTGATACCATCACGATACATCCAAGATTTTGTTTGGTTGTAGAGATGACTGCCATTTACCCAATCCCATTGCATACTGAATTGCAGGTATCCTTTGTAAGAAAAGTTATTGATAAAACTCATATTAAACTTAGGGTTCGGATCGCCAAAACTAAATTGTCCAGGGATATTAAATGGACGTTTAGTGGCTTTGTTAACCACCCAACCATTACTAGCAAGTGTCCAGTTGACTTTATCAGCAGCAGCAATAGCTGGCTGACCAGTAGCTGGATTAACCGCATCCATTGAATTGATCATTAAGAAACCAAATAACTGTCCAATTTTATCTCCTGCTTTCAACACATAATTAGAACTACCCGCAGAAGAAGTAACCACTACTTCCTGACCACTGGTTGAAGTAATTTCAGATGTTTGTTTGGTAAAATTGGCGGTAAGATCCCAAGTAAAATCTTTTTTAGAAAGAATTCCTAAATTCAAAGAAGCTTGTATTCCATTAGATCCCAAACCAAAGGCATTATTTTCTACGTTTCCTAAACCAGTAGATGGCGCTGCGTCTATTCTATAGATCGCATTGTCGGTACTTCTCTTCCAATAGGTGAAAGAGAAACTACCATTTCTTAACCATGAACCTTTTAACAGATTGAATCCGATATCCGTTCCAATTTCCAACTCTTTTGAAATCTCAACTTGTAAAGCAGGATTTGGTGAGGTTGTAGGAAAGGTGAATACACTTTTCGTGCCTAGATTGGCCGCACCCAAAATAGGGAAACGTTGGAAAGCACCAGGCTGAATTCCAGCTTCTCCGTAACCTGCTCTAATTTTAAAGTCGGTTACTCTATTAGAGATGGCTAAATTCTGCCAGAAATTTAATTTAGAAATATTGAAGTAAGCATCACCTCGTGGGAAGGTTTGAGCGGTTTGACCGCTTCCAAATGCAGAAGAAAAATCACTTCTTACACCAACGGATACGCCAGCAAGATCACCATACTCAAAACGTTGGTTTACCAAGAAACCATAAGTAATAAAAGGCTCAATATAATCTCTTCTTACCTTATACACGTTTGTTTGTGACGCATTCCAAGGGGAAAAACTAGGAGCATCAGCACCATAAGTTCTAAAAGTTTTATAGACATTTTTACGGTAATCGTAAGAAATTTGGGTACTGGTTTTAATTGGGATTTTAATCTTAAAATCCTTTTCGAAATCAGTTCTAATGGTTGCTGTTGCAATAAAGTTTTGGAAAGTAGTACGATCATTGTAAGTATCTACTTCACCAGTAACATTTCCAGCAGGAAGACCATTTGGAAAAGTGGCAGCCCAATCACCGCCTATCCAAAATTGTTGATCCTCAGCATTTTTATTGTCCTCTTGGTTTTCATAACGATAAGTAGCATTAGCATTGTTAAAGTTTAAACCATATTTAGCATCCAATTCTACAAACCGAGAAAATTTATAATTCAAATTCAAGTTTTGTATAACATCAATAGAAGGAATATTGGTACTGGAATACTGGTTTATATAATGCGGATTTGCACCATTTACACCACCTGCATCACCTTGATAAATACCATAGTTACCATCGTTATCTCTTTGATCGTAATTAACGAAAGGTCGCGTATTATTTAAATTGTAAAATATTCCACGACCAGTTTGATCGTTCAACGTATTCTTGGTGTAAATTAATTGAGTAGTACTGGTTAGGGTTAAGCCTTTGGCCAGTTCAAACTGCAGTTTACTTAATAAGTTAGAGCGGCTGTAATCTCCATTTCCTCTAAATACTGAGTTAGCTTGGTTATTAGAAGCTGATAATAAGAAATTCATTTTGTCTTTATTACCAGAAACAGTCACTGAATTATTGACTACAGTACTGTTCTGAAAAAACATTTTATAGTGGTCGTAATACTTAAGATTTTGATCGTATGCTTTATTTGCAAAACTAGTTAAACCCAAAGCACTGTACTGCACGTTTGCAGAATAACTTAAGAAGTCTGGATCAAGGCTCAAAGGAGTTCCACCACCAGAAATAACTTGATTATTAGCATTTGTAACAAATGCATGTTTATCTGCTTTGCGTACATTACCAATGTTTAATAAAGACGCCGAAGTAACGCTACTGCTAAAATCGACATTTATTTTACCTGATTTTGCTTTTTTGGTAAACAATTGAATTACTCCATTTGCACCCTGAGCACCATATAAAGAGGCTGCTGCTGCACCTTGTACTACCTCTACACGCTCCATAATGTTCACATCAATAGATTGCAAATCAGTAGCCCTTACTTGAATACCATCAATTAAGATCATAGGGGTTGTTCCGCCTTGTACTGAGTTAATACCACGTAATAGAATATTTAATGGTTGACCGGGGTTACCATTTGTTGATGAAATTTGTGCACCTGCAATTTGACCAACTAATTGTTGACCAACATCACCTCCAGGCACTTTAACTTGATTTGCAAGATTGACTGACTCAACAGCTATCGCAATTTTTTTCTTGCTGGTTGCAACACCTACGCCGGTAACTACTACTTCACTAAGTGACTTAGTATCGGTTACCATTTTAATCAAAAGATTAGTTGCATTGGCAACCACCATTTGACTTTCATATCCTATTTCAGAAACTAGTAATGTTATTCCAGATTTTACTTTAATGGAAAACATACCGTTGGCATCAGCACTTGTTGCATTTTTTGTTCCTTTTTCAAAAATGGATGCACCAGCGAGTGGGTTTCCTTTGTCGTCTACTACCTTTCCAGTAATAGTGGTTGTTTGAGCCAAACCTGTCGCCAAAACGAATAGGAAAGCGCAAAAACTCATCAGCAGTTTTTTTCTCATGTGTTGGTTTTTTTGTTGAAATTAGCCAGTTATCAGGCTTATTGACCATCTAAATAAAGCTAAAGCTGCTCACAAACCTAGTAAATGATGATATTTTAATGAAAATTTAATTAACATAACCATAACATACTTTGGTGATTTAATGAATGTGAAGCCGCATTAAAAGCAATTCAGCTTGCTTTTTTGATATTATATATTAAAATTAAATATATAATTCATCCCACTCAGGATTGATCTTATATACCATCTCTTAAATTGGAAAATGTAAAAACCTGCCAACAAAAGATTTACATATTAATTTAATTAATATGTAAAATTAATACTTGTGTATAATATTGGTTATCAATATTATAATTGATTTTCTGCCTTGCCGTATTGAAAGCATTACCAAAATTTAATTTTGCCGTATCCCCATTTTTGGTAATTTAGTGTTAGAATTTAATGGGTTAGTAAGTAAAAGGGTCAACAGTTCTGTTGGCTCTTTTGCGTTAAAGCAACCAGCCCTTGATAATACCCCCAAGTATATATGAGTAAAATTAAAACTGCATTTTTTTGTAGCAGCTGTGGTTATGAAAGTACTAAGTGGATTGGTAAATGCCCCTCCTGTAATGAATGGAATACTTTTACACAAGAAGTAATCAGCAGCGGTGATGCAAAAGATAAAACCACCTGGGATGATTATCCCGAAACAAAACGAAATAATAAAACCATTGCACTAAGCGATATTGTTTTTGAAGCAGAAAAAAGAATCGTTACCAAAGATCCTGAACTAAACAGAGTATTGGGTGGCGGAATTGTTCCAGGTAGTTTAGTACTTGTAGCTGGTGAACCCGGCATTGGCAAGAGTACTTTATTTTTACAAAATGGATTACTGATTTCTGAACTACGCGTTTTATATATCAGCGGTGAAGAAAGTGAGCAACAAATAAAAATGCGCGCCGATCGACTTAATATTCGCAACGATAACTTTTACCTGCTTACCGAGACCGACACCAATATCATCTTCAAAGAAATTAAAAAATTAAGACCACAACTGATTATTGTCGACTCAATTCAAACCATTCAGTCAACCCTAATTGATTCTGCTGCTGGTACTGTTTCACAAATCAGAGAATGCGCCGCAGCTTTTCAACGCTTTGCCAAAGAAACAAATACACCCGTTTTTTTAATTGGCCATATTACAAAAGATGGCGCCATTGCAGGACCAAAAATTTTGGAACATATGGTTGATACCGTATTGCAATTTGAAGGCGACAGGCATTATGCTTACCGTATTTTACGCACGCTTAAAAATCGCTTTGGCAGCACTGCTGAATTGGGTATTTATGAAATGAGTAATGAAGGAATGCGCGTTGTTACCAACCCTTCAGAAATACTAATTGCCCAGCGCGAAGATGTGCTAAGCGGCAGTGCTATTGCCGCTTCTTTAGAAGGCATGCGCCCTCTATTAATTGAAGTTCAAGCCCTTGTTACTCCCAGTGTTTACGGCACTCCCCAAAGAACTGTTACCGGTTTTGATTTAAGAAGATTGCAACTCTTACTTGCTGTTCTTGAAAAAAGAGGTGGGTTTCAATTTGGATTGAAAGATGTTTTTGTGAATATTGCTGGTGGTATTAAAATAGAAGATCCCTCCATTGATTTAGCTGTAATCTGCGCTTTGCTTTCTTCTTATGAAGACAACCCGCTTCCGAAAGAAATTTGCTTTGCAGGTGAAGTTGGTTTGAACGGTGAAATTAGAGCCGTCAATAGAATTGAACAGCGAATTGCAGAAGCTCAAAAATTAGGTTTCGAAAAAATTATAGTCTCCCGTTACAATAAAAAAAGTTTTGATCCCAACGCATTTTCCATAAAAGTAATTGCTCTTGGAAGGGTTGATGAAGTTTATCAACAATTGTTTTAAAATATTGCACTCCTACTAATCCTACACTAAAAAAACGCCCCTTAGAAAAGGGGCGTTTACACATGAGAGAGAAAATAAAAATTTTACCAAGTACTCAACCGAATACCAATTGTGTAAGGAAATTGTTCCATTCTTGTAATATCTTTTTGTAGTTTATTCAAACTATAAGAACCATATAATCGAATTGGGCCAATTCCCAATTCACCTATAGCTGCCAGTCGAATTGGCTCCATATTAAAATCTCCTTTTAATTTATCCTTTCCACGCTCTGCACTTATTTGTTTATTTCTACTTCCTACCAAATAGCCCGCACTTATACCTGCACTAAAACTAAATCCGTTGCGCTTATCGGGTGTTGTATTTACATTCAACATTAATGGAACTGTAATATAACCAGCATATAATTTGTTTTTTGTAAACCCAATGGAATCATTAAATACGTATGGTTGTGGATCTTTGGCATAACTTAATTTGGTATCATAACGGAAATTATACATTTCCAATCCAAGGCCATATTTTAAATTCAGTACGTGTTTACTGATATTTAATTTTTGCATAAAAAACCAAAGATTCACATTAGAAGATTTTCCTGTATTCAATCGATAACTGTCTTTTGTAACAGGGCCATCTTGCGGGCGAAACTGCTTAAAATAGCTACCAGCCTGCGCAAAACTATAATTGGTATTATCACGCATATTGGCAAATCCAAGATCTACTATCCACCAATTGGTACTGATATTTTTCTTTTTGGTGGGCTTCCGAACTACTTTTAAATTTAAAAAAGCATCTACTTCAGTTGTTTTTTTATTAGCACCACTGTTATCACTGGTTGTCTTTGGCTTTTTAATAATAATAAAGTTGCCTACTTTAATTGTGTCGATGGTTTTAGTTGTGCTATCTGTTTGGGCAAAACTTTTACCTGCAGTACACAATACTGCTACCATGAATAATAATCCTTTCATAATATATAGTGTTGATTTTTACTTTTTATTGCGCCCGTCTTCTTCAGATTTATTCTTAGAGCGGAATACATTTCCAGCTTTTCTAAAAAAGCCTCGTACTTTATCTTTATTCAATTCAAGTGCGCCAATATAGAGGCTTTTATTTTCATCATCTGTATCCAATTCCTTGTAAACTTCGGACTTGTTGCGCTGCGCTTGCTCCTCTTCTTCTATCTGCCTCTGAGCCGTAATTAATTTATTTTGCGAATCATCCTCATTTACCCGAGTAATATTAACTGTATTATCTTGTTGCACAATATTTACAGTATTATTATTGGTTGAATTGACACTGTTATTCAATGATTTTTCCGTATCAACCGATGCGGTTAGTGGCGCTTTCTCCACGTCTTGACTAATCTGTTTATTTTCTTCACGCCTCACTGCCGATTTTTCAATTACTTGTTCTTTATTCGGTTGTTGTACTACAAAAAGTTCACCCTTATTTTTTTGCTTTGGATTTTCTTTCCCTACAATACTTGTTGCTACACTTTTTTTATCAGCCTGTTTAGATATGTTACGATTGGCGGCTGAAAATGTTACAGCTTGTTTTAAATTATTTTGTGGAACCAATACCCACAACATAGCTACCAACCCAATCATAGCAGCAGCTACAGCAATACTTGTCCAACGCATAAAGACTACTGGTGTTGATTTTTCTTCTTTACGGTACAGTACTTCCTTGTTATTAAATACCACCAATTCCGGCGTTAACTTTGTTTGCTGTAACAGCAAGAAAGATTCCTGCAGTGTTGGATGTTGCAATACAAATAGTTCTACTTCCGCTTGTTGGTATGCCGACAATTCATTGTCAACATACAATAAAAAATAAGATTCACAATTGTCTAATGAAATTTCACCAGCAGCATGTTTCAACAACCCTGCTTTGTGAGGGAAAACAATTGTTTCATCCATTGGCAATTTGGTTTCCTGTAATAAGGCCAATTCATCAGCTAAATCGGGGTTATTGGCAATAAACTGATCCATTGCTTCCATCTGGTTATGAGGGAGTTCTCCATCAATCCAGAGCAGGAAGTAATTTTCGTAATTGTATCGGTTTATTGTATTCATTATCCTACGTTTTCAGGGCTTACCAAATAATTTTTCAAAGTGAGTCTCGCCCTATGCAAATAAACTTTTACTTGACTCTCATTCAGATCCATGATACGCCCAATTTCTTCATAGTTGTATCCTTCATAATCTTTCAGCATCACCAAACTTCTTTGAGTTTCATTTAATCGACTCAGCGCTTCCATCAGGTTCTTTTTTAAACTGCTATGCTGCTGATATTGTACACCCGTATTTTCACTAAACTCATCTTTTAATTGAACCCGCTTATTTTTACGAATATGATCAATCATCTGATTGTAACCCACCGTAAATAAATAAGATTTACATTTAACCGACTCCACAGCATCTCTATTTCTCCACAATTTTTCAAAACTGGTTTGTACAATATCACGGGCGTCTTCCTCATGGCGAAGATTTTTAACGATAAACCGAAACAGATTATCGGCATATTCGTTTACGCATTGGTTGTACTCAAGTTCGGTCATAAACAGCGGAAAGAGATGATTAATGAGCTAATTACTTCTTTGAGACGTTCAAAGCTTTACTTTGTTACACCCGTCAAAGATTTTTTTTAAAATTAGCCTATAAACTCATAGAATATATCTCATGAAAGAGTTTGCTAGTATAAAACAGCGTATTAATATATGATTTTGACCATATAAAAAACGATTCCACCAACGATTAAGAAACAAAAAAGCGAAAAATAAAAATAGCGACCCCCTTTTAAAGAAACTGCTTTTTTTTCTTCCACTCCTAGACTATTAAAGTGCTTAATAATATCCATAAAAATACGTTTCCCACCATAAGCCCCAAAGCTAAGTATCTGAATAAAGGCAAGTGCAATAAGAATTCCAACCCTGCCCGCTAGTTCCCAATAGTGTATTTCAAAAAGTAGATCATAGATATCCTGCTTTCTATTTAAGAGTAAAAAAGAAATAATGGCTAAACCAAATACCGTTAATACATTACAAATCCACGCAAGACCAATCATATGCACTCCATTGGTTTTGTATGTAATGGATTGGCGTTCAGTTCTCATTACGGAGTAATCGTGACAAATTACAGCTTCAAAAATATTCATGGCTTCATTTCAAAAGACTAATTAATTAACTGGTTAATCTTAAGATATGGTCTTTAAACAAGCTAAAATTAGTATTTCTGTTGCATATTTATACAAATAATTGTATAAAATCATCAACATATACTAGTAGTCGATCAACTGCTCCTGAATGGTTTCAGGAATTTCTCTCCATTCATATTGTTGGTTGCGCAATTGTGGCTCAAAGCCAGCTTCGCATATGGCGTCCTGAATGGTTTTATAAGTAAATCGATGCGGCGCGCCTGCTGCACTTACCACATTTTCTTCAATCATAATACTTCCGAAATCATTGGCACCCCCACGAAGACAGAGCTGTGCTGTTTCCTTGCCCACCGTTAACCAACTGGCCTGAATATTTTTTACATTGGGTAACATGATTCTGCTGATGGCTATCATCCGCATATATTCATCGGGTGTAGTTAAATTATGCACCCCCCTAATTCTTGTTAATAGCGTATCTACATCCTGAAATGTCCATGGAATAAATGCCAGAAACCCTTTCGCGTTTTCTGGTTTTTTACTTTGTACTTCGCGTATGCGAACCAAGTGTATAAACCGCTCCTCAATCGTTTCAACGTGACCAAACATCATGGTTGCACTGGTAGTGATATTTAACATATGAGCTTCATGCATTACGGCAAGCCATTCATCTGAGCCACATTTTCCTTTGGAAATTAATCGCCTTACCCGATCAATTAATATTTCTGCACCAGCCCCAGGCAATGAGTCGAGACCCGCTTCCTGCAATGCTTTCAGCACATCATGGTGACTCATTTTTTCGAGCTTGGCAATATGTGCTATCTCTGGTGGCCCCAGCGCGTGTAATTTTAAGGCAGGATATTCTTGCTTGAGCTGACGAAATGTTTTGGCATAAAAATCAAGCCCCAATGCTGGGTGATGACCACCTTGCAATAAAAGTTGATCGCCTCCATATTTAAAGGTTTCTTCAATTTTTTTGCGATAGACTGGCATTTCCGTAATATACGCTTCCCCGTGTCCGGGTATGCGATAAAAATTACAGAATTTACAATTCGCTATGCATACATTGGTGGTATTCACATTCCGATCTATCTGCCAAGTAACTTTTCCGTGCGGAACCTGAACTTGTCGCAACTCATCGGCAATATTCATAAGATCGGCCAAAGGGGCGTGTTCAAATAAATGCATGCCTTCTGCTACGGTCAAAAACTCAAAATCAAGTGCTTTCTGGTATAAATTTGCTAGTGTCATGATATATAATGCTTTAACAAAGTTACTATAGTTATGGTTCGCGATACAGTAGATTTCGTTTATCTTTCCTATCTACATGAAACCATTGCTGCTTATACTATTACTAATTGTATTGGGTAAACCTACCCAAGCACAGGAAGAATTTGTACCCCCAGATTGCCAATTGATTACCAAAATTCGCTTTACCCAACTTAGTGGGGGTATTATTATATTAAAAGCACAATTGGATCAATACCCCGATTCACTCAATTTTGTATTCGACACTGGTAGTGGTGGTATTTCATTGGATTCGGCCACCATTGCATATTTTAATATTCCGCTTACCAAATCTGAAAAAACCATTCGAGGAATTGCTGGTATTAAAACGGTCGATTTTGCGCTGAATCATACCCTAAGAATGACTGGCATTGAAGTAAATAATCTCGATTTTCACATCAACGATTACGATTTGCTTACCAGTGTGTACGGCGTTAAAATTGATGGCATCATTGGCTACAGTTTTTTAAGGCGCTATGTTGTGCATATTGATTATGATAAATATATGATGGAAATTTATACACCCGGTAGATTCCGATATCCAAAAGGTGGATTTTTATTGAAGCCGAGTTTTAGTACCCTACCCTTACAATCCGCCACTATTCAAGATAGCAGGGCTATTTTAAGCAGGTATATTTTTGATACAGGTGCAGGGCTATGCTTTTTAATTTCAAAAGATTTTGTAGATGATAGTGCCGTTTTTAGATCAAATAAAACCTTCTACCCTACTCAGGCTGAGGGATTGGGTGGTAAAAAACAAATGGAACTAACAGTACTTAAATCGGTTAGAATTGGCCCTTACAAATTTAAGAAAGTTCCTGCCCATATTTTTGAAGACCATTATAATGTAACCAATTATCCTTTGTTGGGGGGATTGATTGGAAATGATTTGCTTCGCAGATTCAATATCACCATCAACTATCCCGATCAATCTATCTTTATTAAGCCCAACGATCATTTCAATGAGGCTTTCGATTACAGCTATACAGGCTTGGGAATTTACTTAATTGATGGCGAAATTAAAGTGATAGATATTATTGAAGGATCGCCAGGCGATAAAGCTGGTTTTAAAAATGGCGATATTATTTTTTCTATAGAAGATAATTTCACTCGAAATATTCAAGTCTACAAGAATCTATTTCAAAATTCTATCGGAAAAATAAAAATTATAGTCTTCAGAAATCAGATTCCATTGGTACTTGAAATGACCGTAAAAGATATTCGTAAATAAAGCTTCTAGCTTGTTTCGTGTTCTTTTAGCTTGAATGAACTATTTTGCAATCCGATTTTCATAATTATGATTGAATATAACCGCTTTATACTAGACAATGGATTGACCGTATTGGTGCATGAAGATGCAGCCACACCCATGGCAGTAGTGAATATTTTGTATGATGTTGGTGCCCGGGATGAGCATCCAGAAAAGACCGGATTTGCTCATTTATTTGAACACTTGATGTTTGGTGGCAGCATTCATATTCCCGATTATGATGAGCCTTTACAAAGAGCTGGTGGAGATAATAATGCCTATACTACCAACGATCTCACCAACTATTACTGCCAGCTACCTGCACAAAATATTGAGACCGCTTTTTGGTTGGAAAGCGACCGGATGCTGAGCTTAGCGTTTAGTGAAAAAAGCCTTGCTGTTCAACGAAAAGTAGTTTGCGAGGAATTTAAAGAACATTACCTGAATAAACCCTATGGTGATACTTGGAAAATTATGCGTGAGCTGGCTTATACCATTCATCCCTACAGATGGATGACAATTGGCAAAGAATTGAGTCACGTTGAAAACGCAGCGATAGACGATGTAAAAGCATTTTTCTTTAAACATTATAGGCCCATTAATGCCATACTGGTAGTAGCTGGAAATGTAAAAACAGAAGATATTAAAAGACTGGCAGAGAAATGGTTTGGCCCCATACCCATGGGTGAAAAATACTTGCGTTGTTTACCACAAGAGCCTGTACAGAATGAAGCAAGGCGACTGGTTAAGGAAGCTTCCGTACCCCTAGATGCGTTTATTAAAACCTGGCATATGGGCGCAAGGCTAGATAAAAACTATTATGCAGCAGATTTGGTTGCAGAAATTCTTGGAGGTGGTGCTTCTTCCCGGCTTTATCAATCATTGGTAAAAGAACAAAAATTGTTCTCGAGTTTAGATTGCCATCATTTTGGCAGTACCGATGCGGGACTTTTAGCCATTGAAGGCAAACTGGTAAAAGGGGTATTGATAGATGATGCAGAAAATGCAATTACAGTAGAATTACAAAAAATTCAGGAGGAAGCAGTCACGGTTTCAGAACTGCAAAAAGTAAAAAATAAAACAGAGAGTATTATTGCATTCGAAGACATGAGCATCATGAGCAGGGCAAGCAGTCTCGCCATGTATGAATTATTGGGAGATGTTTCTTTGATGAATACTGAATTAGAAAAATACCAAACAGTAAGTTCTCAGGATATACTCAGACTTAGCAAAGAAATCTTCCGTGAATCGAACAGTAATACCTTACACTATTTAGCAAAAAAAGGATAATAGAACCGTTGATATGTTGAACAGAAAAGTATCTCCAACCATTACAGATGCAGTAAGCTTTAATTTACATTTAAGGCAATGCGAGCAATATAATTTAGACAATACCATTCCTGTTTACAGTATGAATGCTGGAACACAGGATGTATTATTAATTGAATGGGTTTTTGAAGCGGGCAATTGGTTTGAGCAAAAAAATATGGTTGCCGCTACTACCAATTTTATGCTGAAAAATGGCACTACCCATAAAACAGCCTTTCAAATAAATGACCATTTTGAATTTTATGGGGCTTATTTAAACAGGACTTGCTACAATGAAACAGCCACCATAACCTTACATTGTTTGAGTAAACATATTGCAGAACTGCTACCCATTGTTACAGAAATTATTACCAGTTCTATTTTCCCAGAAGAAGAGTTGGCCATATACAAACAAAATCAAAAGCAGCGACTGGAAGTCAACCTAAAAAAATGTGATTTCATTGCCAACCGATTGATTGATGAATATATTTATGGGTTTCACCATCCTTACGGAAAATATACTTCTACTTTAGATTACGATAATCTAAACAGAGAAGATTTACAAGCTTATTTTCATAAATTTTATACAGAAGGCAGGTGTACTATTTTTACAGCGGGTAAGGTTCCGCTGGATTTAGCAACGCAATTGAATAAATCATTCGGCACACTGCCGTTACAACAGCGCACATTGCCAAATATTCAATATAATCACCAGCCCGCTGAACAAAAAAAATACCAACTAATTAATGATGCGGATGGCGTACAGTCAGCCATTAGAATGGCGAGGCCATTTCCGAATAGACATCATCCAGACTATCAAAAAATGCAGTTGTTGAACAACGTATTTGGTGGTTTTTTTGGTTCGCGTTTGATGAGTAATATTAGAGAGGAGAAAGGATATACTTATGGCATACATAGTTATATTCAGAATCATATTGGTAATAGTGCTTTATTAATTAGTACAGAAGCTGGAAGAGATGTTTGTGAAGCAACTATTTCAGAAGTGTATAAGGAAATGCGCATTCTATGTGAAGAACCTATTGATGAAGAAGAACTGAGCTTGGTTCGTAATTATATGATAGGTTCGGTATTGGGCGAGCTAGATGGTCCCTTTCAACTGATTGCCCGATGGAAAAATTATATGCTGAATAAATTAGATAAAAATTATTTCTATAGCAGTGTTGAAGTGATTAAAAAAACAGGCGCAGAAGAGTTGCAGGAGCTGGCAAAAAAATACCTCAATCCCGATGACTTTTATGAGCTGACCGTAATTTAAGCAGTTGTAAAATTTTGAGTTAATCATGCTTTATTTGCAAGGTGAAATGTGTACATCATTTCTGTAGCAATTTGCAAGCATCTTTCTTTATAAATAGCGGCTTGCTGCGGAGTTCCGTCGCCTAATTTTGGATCTTCATACGTTAATGTAAAGCGTGCTTCTGCACCTGGTACAAGGGGGCAAGATTCATCGGCTTGTGAGCAAGTCATTATAGCAGCAAATGATTGAGCGGGATTGGGCGCGTCATTGTATTTTTTTGAATAAATAATTAATCCTTCAGCTGTTGCGCCATCATATACTTTATAAACGGGATTGGTTGGAGCCTCATTACTAATAATATTAAAGCCTATATCACTCAGTGCTTTTACAGCATTGAGATTAAATGCAGTTATTTCCGTTCCCCCAGAATAGCAGTAAACCATCGGAATTTGGTAATAGGCGGCCGCTGTTTGTGCAAGTATTTGTGCAATATGACTTCTTCTGGAATTATGTGTGCAAATAAAAGTTAGGTGAATGGCTATGCCTGATTTTTGCTTGGTGCTGATATAAGTGCTTAGTTCTTTTAGTGCTTCTTTTCTATCAGCAGGTATGGATGCAAAATTTTTTTCTGCTTCCACGATCATTCTAATAATTGCAGGATAAATATTTGGTGCTTTGTTCATATGATATAAATAAATACGAGAATTAATTAAAAATGTATAACGGCTTAACAACATCCGCTGCCTGGGGTGCAACTATTTTGTGTAATGGGTTTTTCTGCGTAAACCGTGATGCTGTAAATTCCGGTACTACCGTTTTTAAACTGGTTTATTTCTGCTGTAGAGAGATAGTTACTTAGAATATCGTTTGGTATTAAAATTGGTTTTTCTTTTTGAATGAATATATTAGTAAATCCATTTGCAGCAATTAATTCCATATACACTTCTTTCTGAATGGCACCCGATACGCAACCTGCATACATTTCAGCATCTTTTTTTAAGGCATTGGGTAATTGCCCTACCAATACAATATCGGAAATACTAAAATGACCTCCCGGTTTTAGCACACGAAATATTTCTTTGAATGCCCCATTTTTATTCGGAACTAAATTCAGAACGCAGTTGCTAACTACTATGTCCGCTACATCGGCAGCTAGTGGCATATTATCTATATCTCCTTCTCTAAATTCAATATTTGTGTACCCCAATTTAGCAGCATTTTCTCTTGCTTTGGCAATCATGGCTGGCGTAAAATCAATCCCAATTACTTTTCCTTCTGATCCGGTTTCTGCACGAGCCACAAAGCAATCGTTACCTGCACCACTGCCTAAATCTACCACGGTATCGCCAGATTTAATTTTAGCAAACTGGGTGGGTAAGCCACAACCCAATCCCAAATCAGCTTCGGTATTGTATCCTTCTAAAGCAGTATAGTCCTCACTCATAATATTATACACTTCGGTACTGCAACCGCCTGCTCCGCAACAAGATGCTTTGTTTACTTCAATAGATTGGTCTGCAATAGCAGCATATTTTTCTTTGACTATATTTTTTAATCCTTGTTCTGTTTGCATGGTTATTATTTTGAGGTTAACAGCAAGTATTTTGCTGCTGTACTTTAAGATTTTTGAATAAATGATTGAAGCTGTTATTGAATTGTTCAAATGCATTCCAATTGATGCAGTAACAACTGCGGGGGCCATCAACAATCCCATTAATTAGACCTGCTTCTTTTAGTTCTTTTAAGTGTTGCGATACAGTAGATTGAGCCAGAGGCAGCATATCTACAATTTCACCACAGATACATTCATTTTTTTGAGCAAGCACTTTTAGAATGGCAATACGTGCAGGATGAGCCAGTGCTTTGGCAAATGCAGCAAGCTCTTGTTCTGCTTCAATAAACGCTTCTAATTTAGGCGTAGCCATATTAATCGTTTTTTTACGATAATGTAAAACTAATGATAAATTCAATGAATCGTATAAAAACGATAAACTAAATTTATTACCAGTTGCGCTTTGAATCAAAAATATCCGTTCATCATTTTTATTAACCGATCATCCATTTGATAAAATATTTAAAAATCATAACTCATTGATTTTTAGTTAATTGTATTAAGCCAACAACTAAAGTCGACCTATTACCTAAAAATACTTGGTACTATGTGTTGCATAGTACCAAATAAAATCGCATCTTTGTGTAGTCAAACAAATAAATCAACATAATTAAAAATAAAAATCATGAAAACGCAAACTGAAAACATCCTTGTTAAACTAAACAAAGTAGAACTGAACCAATTAACCTTAGAAGTAAAAGAAACCATTGCCATCAACCTGCCTATTTATCCGAAAGTAAAAAAGGTATTTACGAGTGCTGATTTATGGAAAATTCAACGTTTCAGCAGAACTACTTTGGTTAAACCAATTCTTGTATATTAATTCAGCTAAAAAATTACAACATGGATATTCAAAACACACAGAGTCAGATGCGGAAGGGCGTATTGGAATTTTGCATATTATCTATCATTCGTCAAGGTGAAGTTTACCCGAGTGACTTGGTTGACAGAATGAAAGCCGCCAATCTGCATATATTGGAGGGTACATTGTACCCACTACTCACCCGCTTAAAAAATGCAGAATTACTTACCTACCGCTGGGTTGAAAGCAATAGCGGGCCGCCACGAAAATATTTTGTAATGACCGAAAAGGGACTTACTTTTTACGGTGAGCTGGAAAGAACCTGGCAAGAACTGGCAGATGCTGTTCAAGTGCTTACCCAACCAGCCGAATCGCCAGAAACCGACAATAACCAAAACCAACCATAACCAAGCATAAATATTAACTCATGAAAAAGGTAATCAATATAAATTTTCAAGGCAGGGTAACCCCCATTGAAGAAACTGCTTACGACGCGCTTAAACAGTATATAGATAGTTTGCGCCGTTTCTTTGCCAACGAAGAAGGAAGAGATGAAATTATCAACGATATAGAAGGTCGCATTGCTGAACTATTTGCAGAACGCCTTAAAAAAGGAAGTACCTGCATTATGGACGAGGATGTAAACAGCATCATCGGCAGTATGGGCAGGCCAGAAGACTTTGAAGGTGAAGAAAATAATATGCAAAGCCAGTTGGGTAGCGAAAAAGTGCAGCAACACCAATATCGCCCCAATGCAGAACCCGACAGCAGTTCTGCAAGAGGACGCCTTTATAGAGATGATAACGAAAAGATTTTAGGGGGAGTTTGTAGTGGCATTGCTGCTTATTTCCGCATAGATCCTACCATTGTTCGCCTACTCTTTGTTGTATTCACTTTTAGTGGTGGTGCGGGTTTCTTATTGTATATTCTTTTCTGGATTATACTGCCTTCAAAACCATTGAACCATATAACTTCTACTAAGCGACTGTATAGAAATCCAGAAGAAAAAGTGATTGCAGGAGTTGCAAGTGGTATTGCTACTTATTTTGATATTGCCATCTGGATTCCAAGAATTATTTTCGCTATGCCATTGGTAATTGGTATTATAACTTCTATACTTGGATCGGCTTTATGGTTTGAATTCAATCCCTTCCCTGGTTTTATCTTTGGCTCTTTTGGTGGTACTCTCTTTGTAATATATGCTGTATTATGGGCTGTAATTCCAGAAGCAAAAAGTGCTTCTGAAAAATTAGAAATGCGTGGAGAAAAAGTAGATTTAAATACCATTAAAAATACCATTCAGGAAGACTTAGTTGGTTTCAAATCCCGTGCAGAAAAATGGGGTGGTGAATTCTCTGAAAAAGCAAAAGAATTCGGTAATGAATTTGGCAAAACAGTAAATGAAAAAAGCAAACAATTTGCATCAGAAGCCAGTAGTGTTTCTAAAAAATCTGGAGGTAGATTGGGCAATGCCATCGGTATTTTATTCAAAGCTTTTTTCTTATTCCTTGCGGGCATATTGGCTTTCTCTCTATTGGTTGCTTTAATTGGATTGATGATTGCAAGTGTGGGTGTATTTCCGCTGAAAAGCTTCTTTCTAGAAGGCTTTTGGCAAAATTTTCTCGCTTGGTCTACTTTGGTGCTTTTTCTCTTTGTTCCTGCAGTGGGATTATTAACTTGGCTGGTGCGTAGAATCATTGGCGCAAAATTGGGCAGTAAATATTTGGGATTTACGTTCGGTGGATTGTGGACACTCGGATGGATCAGCGTAACTATATTGATTGCAATGATTACCCAAAATTTTGACGCAAAAGCCAAGGAGAAAGAAGATATTAAAATTGTGCAACCAAGTAATAATAAAATGATTATAAAAGTTGCCGATTCAAAAGTGAGAGTAGTAGGCAGAAAAGGTTGGTTCAGATTGGATGGATTATTGAGTATTGAAGACGATAGCCTTGTATTAAATAATATTAAGGTTAGAATCGCAAAAAGCACCGACTCACTCTATCATATGTCTTACGTAAAATTCAGTAATGGGTATGATGAAGATATAGCACTGAACAATATAAAAGAAATGAGTTATGGACTGGTGCAAGAAGATAGTTTGGTATACCTCAATCACGGATTCAAACTGAGTAAGAAAACTAAATTCAGAAATCAAAGTATTACCATCACCATTTTTGTTCCAATAGGTAAAAAAATAGAGATAGATCGCAATGTTTCTAAACGTTTAAGTCATATCAATATTAATGGCAACAGAAGTGATTTTGAGTGGGATGAAGAATGGAACAACGAAGGTTATGAGAATTGGAGTTCAAATACAGAATATATAATGACGTTAGGTGGACTGGAGCGCGTAAGCAAATCTGTTAACGAAGATGACAACAACGATTCTGATAATAACGCCGAACAAAAAGCCATTGATTCCTATAAAAAAAGTAAAGAAGACCTGCGCAAAGAATATGAAAAAAAGAAACAAGAGGCAGATGATTTGAAAAAAGAATTGGACAAACCAATTGATACTACTAAATACAAATATCAAAAAGTGGCTTCTACTGAATCTTCCATTTCAACTCCATTAAAATTGCAAAAGCCGACTGAAATAGCTGAAATAATTGACCTAGAATCTGAACTAGGAAGATTTGCTCTCCTTCAGTTTCAGTCGTAAAATAGGTTGGTACAGGTTGGAAAAAGAACCTCGTCCTTTGGTTGGGATGGGGTTCTTGTTTTTTCACCTATTTTTGCGGCTCTAAAATTGGCTTATGAAGAATACTCCATTTACAAAACAACATATTGCACTGGGTGCTAAAATGGCTGCTTTTGCCGGATACAATATGCCCATCAGCTATACAGGTATTAATGATGAACACGCAGCCGTTCGCAACCATGCGGGTGTTTTTGATGTAAGCCATATGGGGGAATTTATGTTGAAAGGTGAACATGCGTTAGACCTGATTCAAAGAACCTGTTCTAATGATGCTGCTAAGTTGGTAGCGGGACAAGCACAGTATAGCTGTCTGCCTAATTTAACAGGAGGTATAGTAGATGATTTAATTGTGTATTGTATAGCGCCCAACAAAACTTATATGTTGGTGGTAAATGCGTCTAATATTGAGAAGGATTGGAATTGGATCAGCCAGTTTAATACAATGGGTGTTGAGATGCAAAATATAAGCGATAAAACTGCTTTACTCGCTATTCAAGGACCCAAAGCCACAAAAATTTTACAATCCCTTACCGATATTGACATCTTAAATTTGAAGTACTACAGTTTTGTGAGGGGAAAATTTGCAGGCGTTGAAAATGTAATCATTAGTGCTACAGGATATACCGGATCTGGTGGTGTAGAAATTTACTTTGAAGATTGTGATGGTGCGGCAGATAAAATTTGGGAATCTATTTTTGAAGCTGGTAAGCAAGATGGCATCAAACCAATTGGCTTGGGAGCTCGTGATACCCTTCGTTTAGAAATGGGTTATTGTTTATACGGAAATGATATAGATGATACCAGTTCTCCCCTAGAAGCTGGCTTGGGATGGATTACCAAATTCAATAAAGATTTTACGGGCAAAGCTATATTAGGAGCGCAAAAAGCAGCGGGATTAACGCGCAAATTGGTGGGCTTTGAAATGTTGGAGCGCGGTATTCCACGCCACGATTATTTAATTAAAGATGCAATGGGAAATACTATTGGAAAAGTAACCAGTGGAACCCAAGCACCTTCCTTGAATAAGGCAGTGGGATTGGGTTATATTGATTTAAGTTCTGCAACGATTGACCATGAAATTTTTATTGATATAAGAAATACGCTGGTAAAAGCCCGAGTAGTAAAAGCACCATTTGTTTAAAATAAACGGTACTATATAGTTGAATTTATTAGGTGTAAATTTTTAAGTGTACTCATACTATTCTTTCCCATCATTCGTTATTAGTGCCATGAAAGCTATACTTCCCCTTGCGTGCATTCTAATTTTATGCTTCATTGCTTGCCACCGAAAAACAGGTTCAGGTGGCAAATCAAGGTCGGGAACTGAAACGGGATATGCTTCTTATTATGCGGATAAATATGATGGAAAAAAAACCAGTAGCGGTGAAATTTTCAGGCAAAGAAAAATGACTGCAGCGCATAGAACCCTTCGATTTGGTACCAGTGTAAGGGTAACCAATATAGAGAATGGAAAATCAGTAAAAGTAAGGGTGAACGATAGAGGTCCATTTGTTGCTGGTCGCGTGATAGACCTCAGCAAGTCAGCCGCAAAAAAAATTGACCTCGACAGAGCCGGAGTAGCAAAGGTTAGGATTAGGTATTAATCATTCTAGGCTAAGCCATATTGTAAAAGGGAGTGTATAATTGAAGACAGGATAGCAGCGATCTTTTAAAATATTTTACACTAGAATATTTCCACTTCACAACTGTATTACCTCTACTTCATACTTACCAATTATTTTATATCCATAATCATAACAACAGGTATAGGTTCCGAATTTTATATGCTTTTGGTGATGCGTAAAATGTGCCAGATTGAATCCCTGCAAATAGAGCGTATTAATGGGTACTGTCTTTTTTCTTGGAAACATAGCATATATATGAGCCAATATGCGCCTGTTTTTCTGGAGCAATAAATTAATCCTACGAATATTATTATTGGCTGTACCGTTCTGAATATTGTGAAATCCACTTCTACAATAACAGTCGCAGAATTTCTTGTCGGTTCTGCCAATAATTTTTTTTGCACAGTAGATGCAATGCTTTTCGGACATTTCCATATGAATCGTTTTAAGGGGTCGATTTTATAAAATTAGCAACCTTCCCAATAAATTGATTAGGTATAAATACGGAAATTTGGCGTGTAAAACACGGTATTTAATCGTTTACAAACGCTTACTTACGAATACATGCGTTTAAAATAGCAATGCAGTTAAAATACTGGTTCATATTTGACTTGTTAATGGCAGTCCCGCACTGCTTTTTATTCAACTCAAATAAGAACCGTTATGAACGCTGTAAAAAACAAAGTACAATTAATTGGTAATCTAGGACAAGATCCAGATGTTAAAACCATTGGAGACGACAAAAAAGTAGCTCATCTTAGTGTAGCTACCAACGAAAATTATCAGAATGCCAATGGTGAGAAAGTAACCGAAACCCAGTGGCATAATGTTGTGGCCTGGGGCAAATTGGCTGATATTGTTGAGAAATACCTTGTTAAAGGAACCGAAGTGGTGATTGAAGGGAAACTGATCAATCGCAACTATACTGATAAGCAAGGTGTGAAAAAGTATATCACCGAAATTCAAGCCAATGAAATACTAATTCTAACCAAAAAAGCATAGCTGCCCCCAGTCAGCACCCTTACCATATCAATAGGCAGGTTTGTTCATAGCCTGTTCTATTGGTAGTAAGGGCTTATCATCCAATATACAATTGGGCCTGTTACTGCCACATAAAACCAGAGCGGCCATGTAATTCTCGCCAGCTTTTTGTGCTGGGGAAATTCGGCGGTTAATGCCCTATAAGCTGTAAGTAAAATAATGGGTAGTATAATTGTGGCTAAAAAAATATGGCTGATTAAAATAGCATAATATAAATTACGAATACCACCTACTGCAAGTTTCTCTACTTCAGTAACCACACCATCATGATCTGCATCCCCAAATTTTGCCTCGCCAGCCAGCAGGTGGTGTGCGATATATGACACCAAAAAAAGAATGGAAAGCACCAATGCTCCCATCATTAATTTCTTATGCAATACGTAATTTTTTTGTTTTACAGCTACCAATGCCGCTACCAATAATAAAGCAATGGTTGAATTGATATATGCATTGGCGGTGGCAAAAATATGCACGTTGAATCCCAGATCTAGCTCCAGTTTTACACGATCCAATATGATAATCACTGTAAATACTATCGCAGAAAATACACCAATAATCCAATAAGCTTGTTTATCATTTTTGTTGATACTTGCTGTTAACATACTGCTTAACTTTTAATATTTTTTAAAATCTCTATGGTAAATTCAATCTACTATCCATTGATTTTTCTTCTTGCTTTCATATAAAACATAAAGAAGCTGGTGGCCAGTACAATAATCAACCACAACCAACTCAAATCAATTATTTTTCTAAAAATGCCACTCTTTTTTTTAACGTCTTTTTCCAATAACAATATACCAATATCTTGCGATAATTTTAGCATCTGCGCAGTATCTAATCCGTTGTAATAGCCTCTAACAATATGATCTTTGTCAATCAACACAAATCTGCTGGTATGAACAAAATCAGGAGATATAGGTTCTTCACTGAATTGATCTACTTTCATTTCTTCAAATGCAAATTTATAAATATCTTTTCTGTTTCCAGTAAGCATCCACCAGTTATCGTGGTTCACCCCAAATCGATCTGCATAATTTTTCAGTACAGAAACAGAATCATTATCAGGATCTACCGTAAAAGACACAAACTGTACAATACTGGTATCCACTTTATTTCTAACATTACCTCCTTTCTTAAAAGACTGTTGTAGTTTGGCCATATTGCGGGTAAGGCGGGGACAAATACTTCTACAACTGGTAAAGAAAAAATCGGCGACTATAATTTTACCTTGCTTATCATACAAACCAACTGTATCGCCCAATTGATTTACCAAACGAATATTTTTAGTTTTATGCCAGATGCTATCGGTAATCGATTTCCCATTCTCTACTCTTGTAAGTACCGTGTCTAATAAATATTTGCGGGGCATGTCTACCGCTGTCTTGCTGGCATACTGTAAAATAAGGTAACAAGATAAGGGAACACCCAATGCCACCAACAAACCCAATATTGCCTTCTTAGTCATGCATTTATTTTTAATGATTAAAATAAAAAACCATCCCAAATAGTGCGGGATGGTTCGATTACTATCAGAATATATTTTAATTCTTCAATAAGTGGTTATTCCGCCGCTTTCTTTTCTACATGCGCATCTTGGTGCTGTTCACCATGCTTTTCAGCTTTTCCGTGTTCTTTTTTCTCTACTTTAATAGTACTTTGTTCTTTAAAGTGTGGATCATATGTATTGCGGAGATTTCTGAATGAATTGCCATCGTATAAAAAAGCTGCAATGAACCAAACAAACAATGCCAGTGGAACGCAGATAGTCATAATCAGGTTCTTAATTTCATGCTTTAAGTGCATAAAATAAGCGACAATATAAAATGCTTTGGCCATCATTAGAATTACGATGGTTCCTTTAATAGCCATTCTTACGCCTGTACTGCTTAATGGAATATCAATCATCCAAAATCCTAAAATCAATTCTACAAGGGTTAGTACGGTTAAGATCACCGTTACTTTAATAATTTCTTTGGTGCCTCCACCTGCGTGCTCTTCGTGTGCTGTTGAATTTGACATATAAAATTGTTAGCGTGTATGAAAAGAATAATTTAGATCAGGTAAAAACAAGTAAATACAAATACCCATACCAGATCCACAAAGTGCCAGTACAATCCAGCTTTTTCTATCATTAAATAATGACCTCTTTTCTCAAACTGATCGGTGAGTGTCATAATCAACATAATAATATTAATGATTACCCCAGAGAATACGTGGAAACCATGAAACCCTGTAATGGTAAAAAAGTAATTGGTGAAATTGGTTGAAGAAGCCGTTCCATCTGCGTTTAAGAATGGATTACTACCCCACCATGCTCCTTCGTGGTGTAAGTGATTCCACTCCCAGGCTTGACAGCTTAAGAATGCAATACCTCCAATGATGGTCCATATTAAGTTGGTAGTCACTTTTTTCTTATCCATATTGTGACCCGCCTGTACAGCAAGTACCATGGTTACAGAACTGATGATGAGAATAAAAGTCATCACACTCACAAATACCAGTGGTGCATTAGCCCCTTCAGGTGCAAATGGAAAACTTTTAAATACTGCGTTCGGGTCAGGCCAGCCATTGGTTGAAAACCGAATAGTGCCATAAGAAATCAGAAATGCACCAAATGTAAAGGCGTCACTCATTAAAAAATACCACATCATTAATTTGCCATACTCTACATTGAAGGGGCTTTTTCCGCCACTCCATGATTTGGTGATTGGTGCTGTTACAGTTGTTGCCATGTTTATCTCGAATTTCGTTTACAAAAGTATTGGCTGGAATTGAAAAAAGGTGCAGAATATTGAAGTTTTTTCTAATTAACCGATCCAATTGTAAAATATGAATAAATACACCCATAGTATATCCACAAAATGCCAGTATAATCCTACCATATCAATGGATAAACTACTGTAATTTTTGGTACGGCTGCTGTATGCTTTAATAAAGATGACCAAGATGGCAATTACGCCGCCTAAAACGTGCATCATATGCAATCCGGTAATAACCAGCAAGAAAGAAGCTGCTGAATTGCTTTTTGCACCTGTAAGTGCAATATTTCTTGCTTCCAGATCCATAAAGCCCATCACTTGCATGCCTATAAATAGTATGCCAAGCAAGGCAGTTACCGTAATTAGGGTTCTATAACGAGCCATTTCCCTAGCTTTAAAAGATTTACCCGCTAGGTGAATGCTAATACTACTTAATAGAATTACTGCCGTTGAATACCAGAAAACGACTGGTAAATCAAATTCAAGCCAGCTACTTTGATTTTTCTTTACAATATATGCGCTGGTTAATCCCGCAAACATCATCAGGATACTTCCCATAGCTACCCACAAAGTGAATTTTTGTGGGTGAATTCTTTTAGATTCGGTTTTTTTTACTACTGCTTCCATTTTTTTAACCTTTAACTTATTTTATTTGATCGTCTACCTAACCTTATCTGCCAACAAAGCCAACAATATTATGGGCAAATAAATATAACTGCTGAACATCACTCTACGAGCGGCTTTTACGCTCATCTCTTTATACAGACGTGCACTCTGCATTACCATAAACAAATTACAAATAACTACCACCCACATACTCCATTCCCCAGTAAGTCCAAAATAATTGGGCAGAATCCCCATTGGTATCATCAATACCGAATACATAATAGTTTGTATAGCAGTAAATTTAGTTGGGCCTTTCTTTGCGGGTAATAATTTAAATCCTGCTGCGCTATAATCTGCATGTGCTACCCAAGCAATTGCCCAGAAATGCGGAAACTGCCACAGAAATTGCATCCCAAACAATATCCAACCGCCAGCCGAAAAATCATCATTCCCAGCAACCCAACCAATTAAGCAAGGCAATGCACCTGGCAATGCACCTACCAATACCGCAATAGAATTAATTTTTTTAAGGGGCGTATAAATAAATGCATATAGAAATAGACTAAAAGCGGAAAGTAATGCTGAAGAGAGATTAAAATAATACCACATCATAGCCACGCCCAACGAACCAGCTATAAAAGCAAATGTATACGCTTCTTGTTGGCTCATTCTACCACTCGCTACTGGTCGCTTAGCTGTTCTTTTCATCAGCGCATCGGTATCTTTTTCTACTGCTTGGTTGATGGCATTGGCGCTACCCGTTATTAACATTCCCGCCAAAAAAAGTAATAGAATCATTCCCCAATTGTATGCTACTACATTGGGCGCAATAAGATAACAAATCACGCAAGAAAATACAACCGTAAAACTCAGGGTGAATTTTATCAGCAAAAAATAATCTTTTATTTTAGCAGCAAGTGAAAGTGACCCACTACTTGGTGCTGTATCTGGAATATTTGTCATGCTGCTTAGGTATTTAAAAACAATGCTCCCGTTTATTCGGGAGCATTGTAAGATCGTATCAACTGAATAAAAAGTATTCAGTAAACAACTATTTAGTGATGACTCTCATCGGCTCCCACCGGTGTAGTTTGCACAATGAATTCTTTTCCATCTTTTCCGTAATCATAAGCCCAGCGATGCACTTCTGGAATTTCACCTGCCCAGTTACCATGTCCTGGATTAATGGGTGTTGTCCACTCCAATGTATTCGCTCCCCATGGATTAGTTGTGGTAACTTTTCTTCCTTTGAAAATGGAATAGAAGAAATTAAATAAGAATAAAAGCTGTACAGCAAATACAATCATTGCTACCGTGCTGATAAAGCGATTGAGTTCAGTAAACTGCTTAAAACTTTCCCATGCAGAGTAGTCGTAATATCTACGCGGCATACCTGCTAATCCTTGGTAGTGCATTGGCCAGAAAATTAGATACGCACCTGCTAAGGTTACCCAAAAGTGGATATAACCCATGGTATTATTTAAAAAGCGACCATACATTTTAGGGAACCAGTGGTAGATGCCTGCAAACATTCCAAACATACTGGCCACACCCATTACAATGTGAAAGTGTGCGATTACAAAATAAGTATCGTGTAAATGAATATCCAAAGCTGAGTTGCCCAGCCAGATACCAGTTAATCCACCAGAAATAAAGAGACTCACAAATCCAATAGAGAACATCATACCCGGTGTGAAGCGAATATTTCCCCTCCACAATGTGGTGAGCCAGTTAAATACTTTAATAGCAGATGGTACAGCAATTAACAAGGTAAGTAATACAAATACAGATCCCAAGAATGGATTCAATCCTGTTACAAACATATGGTGCGCCCATACTAAAAAAGCGAGTATTGCAATTGCAAACAAAGAGCCAATCATGGCCATATAACCGAAAATAGGTTTGCGTGAATTTACGGAGAGAATTTCCGACACCATACCCATCGCAGGCAACAGTATAATATATACTTCTGGGTGCCCTAAGAACCAAAACAAGTGTTGATACAAAATGGCACTGCCACCTTCATTGGGCAAAGCACCCACCCCATTAATAAAAATATCAGATAAGTAAAAACTAGTCCCAAAATTCCTATCAAAAATCAACAAAATAAATCCAGAGAACAGTACAGGGAAAGATAATACACCCAATACAGCTGTAAAGAACAAGGCCCAAATGGTAAGTGGCAAACGAGTCATACTCATTCCCTTAGTACGCATATTCAACACGGTAGCTATATAATTGAGCCCCCCAAGTAAGGAAGAAACCACAAATAAAGCCATAGATATCAGCCATAAATCCATACCAGTTTTAGAACCTGGTGAAGCATCTCCCAATGCACTTAGTGGAGGATAAGCAGTCCACCCACCGCTAAAAGGGCCAGTTTCCACAAATAGGGAAGACAACATGACCATACTAGCGGCAAAAAAGAACCAGTAGCTGAGCATATTCATAAAAGGTGATGCCATATCCCTAGCTCCAATCTGCAATGGTATAAGAAAGTTGGCGAAAGTACCACTCAATCCAGCAGTCAGTACAAAAAATACCAGCACGGTACCATGTGTGGTTACCAATGCATAGTAAGCTTCGGGAGTAATTTTACCCCCTTCGGCCCATTTACCCAATAAGTCTTGCAAAAACGGGAAGGTTGAATCTGGATAGCCCAATTGAAGGCGAAATAACACACTCATCAAACCTCCCAAAACAGCCCATACCATACCAGTAATGAGGAACTGCTTAGCAATCATTTTATGATCTTGGCTAAAAACATACTTGCTAATGAATGTTTCATGGTGATGGTGTTCATGGTGATCATCACCATGTGCATCCAGGTGTAAACCTGCTTCCGCAGGTACGTGTAAAACGGCTTCGTTACTCATACACTTACTCTTTATTAGTTAATACAATCAAGCATGAACTTGGTTGATGATTGTTCTACAATTTGGCTATTTGTTTTGCAGCTACTTCAACAGGCTTTGCTGCCAACTTAACACTGTCCGCCGGTTTTGCCATAGCTGGATCTTTATCTGGAAAAGCAGTATAATAGTAAGGTTTTGTACCTGCTATTTTTGCATCGTACTCTTCTTGATCCAATACTTCAATTACTCCTTTCATTGCGTAGTGGCTGTTTCCACACATCTGGTCGCAACTGATTTCGTACTGAAAATTAGGGTTCTTGGTTCTTTCTTTCATTTCAATAGTTGTGTACTTAGGCGTGAACCACAATGTGGTTGGAATGCCAGGTACAGCGTCCATTTTCATTCTAAAATGTGAAAGTCCCACATCGTGAATAACATCTCTAGAACCAATAATTAATTTGACTGGTTTGCCTTTTACTAGGTACATTGTTTGCTCCATTACCAGATCATCGTGTGATAATTGGTCTTCCCAAATAATACCTAATGAATTGGTGGCATTGTCAATATTTTTAAAATATTTTTTACCAAAAGCAGCATCGGCGCCTGGATAACGAAAGATCCATCCAAACTGTTTACCCGTTACTTCTACTACCATGGCTTCTTTTGGAGGCTCTCCTGTAAAGAGAAACCAGTTGCGCAATCCAATTACTACCAGTACTGTTAACGCAATGGCAGGAATAATAGTCCATATAATTTCGAGCGTATTGCTGTGTGCAAAGAAGTAGACTTTACGTTTCTCGCTTTCTTGGTATTTAAAGGCAAACCAAAATAACACAATTTGTGTGCCTATAAATACAACACCTGTAACGGCCAGCGTTAGCCATAACATAGAGTCTACCCGCTCTCCTTCTACACTGGCGGAACCCTGTGGCAGTAAGGTTTTTCCGTAATACAATTCATTGCAGTACCAAACTCCCAGCAGCCCTAGTACCAAAAAAGATACCATTAAAAAGCCATTTATTTTGTTGTTCTGTTTACGGCTTGCCTCTTCTCCTTTCAAAACTGAAACATACTCACTTGCTTTGGAAATCTGAAAGATGACCACAAAAATGAGCACTATTACCGCGGTGATTAAAAAAACTGTCATATTCTTATCTTATTATCTTATTCTAACAATAAATGCGACCAATTGGTTTTATTAAACCTGATGTATGATACTTTCTTTTAAATAAGGATGGTACTTTGCTATCAGTGGTTTTTTAGACAACGCTTTTCCCACAAATAAAATCATAGTTCCAACAAAAAAAGCAAGTATTCCAAAATCAAGCCAACCTAATTCTACGTGTTCTTTCATTAGTGAGCCCATCACCATCTGGTAAAAGTCTATCCAGTGACCGAATATGATTAATACTGCCATAAAAGTTACCAGCGTATAATTTCTTTTTGCAGCTCGCTTCATCAATATCAACAAAGGACATAAAAAGTTTATAATGAGGTTGAAGAAGAATATGCCTTTATAAGGTCCTTGTACGCGATGTTTGAAATACACCGTTTCTTCAGGAATATTAGCATACCAGATCAACATATATTGAGAGAACCAAAGGTAGGTCCAGAAGATAGAAAAGGCAAACATAAACTTACCTATATCGTGTAAATGCTCTTGTCCCGTTAACTCTAAATAACCTTTATTCTTTAAGTAAATCAGCCAAAGTGCAATAAGTGATATTCCTGCTACAAATGAACTTACAAAAGTGTACCAACTGTACATGGTTGAATACCAGTGTGCGTCAATACTCATCATCCATAACCAAGGTATGGTGGAACCAACGGTTAGTCCAAACCAAACGGTGAACATTGCGGTTCTTACAGTACCTCTTTTGATAAAACTTGCGGCAAGGGTTTGATCCATGGGTGCTTGATCTGCTTCCTCATTTAATTTTCTAATTCTCCATCCCAAGAAACTCCAAAGTGCAATGGTTAGGGTAGTCCATATTACAAAGAAAGTGGGATTTAAAAATCCTGCTTTACCTTTTAGAATAGGATCAGCAGCAACGGCTTCCGTATCTAACCAATGATAAATATGGTGTTTATGTCCGAAAATAATATACATTAATACGGCAAATGTGATGGTTCCAAAAATGGGCACCATAGTAGAAATAGCTTCTGGAATTCTGCGGAATGTTTGGGTGAAACCAGCTTGTGCTAAAGTGGTAACGGAGATAAAGAACATACTGGCATTGCAAATTAATGTCCAGAAAATAGAGTTATACATTAAAGTACCCCAGAAATGTACCTGCTCATGTTCATCGGCGCTGAAGCCTTTGGTGAACATGCCGTATAATAATGCAACCAAGCCCAAACCCATTAGGGCATAAGACCAGGTTTTCATTTTTCCGGGAACTTCAAATTGTGTTCTTAAAGATGCCATTGTTACGCTTTTAGTACGGTTAGTATTGTACCTTTTATAGGCACAATTTGCTGAATTATTTTGCTGTTACTACTGTGGTGGCTGGAGCTGCTTTTGCTTTTCCTGCCTTTTGTTTTTCTTTGATATAGGCAATAATCATCCAGCGTTGCTTGCGGCTTAACTGTGAAGCATAAGAGCCCATAAGATTTTTGCCGTAAGCAATGGAATAAAACATTTGTCCCCCTGGCATTGCTTCATATTTTGCATCACCTACCAATGCGGCTGGTTTTGCAGCATAAGGTCCAGCACCATCTTTGTAAAGTGGGCCATTGCCATTTAGCTTATCGCCGTGACAAATTGCACAATTGATCAAGTATAAACGCTCAGATTCTTCCATATCTTTTGTGTTTAAACTATCATAAGGATTGGGAACTAATTTAGATGCTGCATAGTTGGCAGTATCTCCAGGTTGATCTTTAGCTATATGAAACGGCATTTCTTCTTCGCGAGAAATGGTTCCAGCTACTGGTCTATTGTTGTAGTTAATACCCTTGGCTTCTAAATTGCTATGGTCTGCATAGGACTCATAGGCGCGGCTATAAGCCATATCAGGCATATAAACACTGCCCGGTTTGCGCTTTACATCGCTGCAGGCTGCTAAAAATACCAGTGCAGTTAAACAAGCTATGATGGATGTATTCTTCATGATTCGATTGATTCTAAAATTCAATAATTAGGCTGCAACAACTTCGGTATTTTCAAAAGGCATTTCATCCTTATCATACCTGCCCAGCCACCAGCCTTCCTCTGCAATTTGAAAATTGGTTTCCAATGCTCCTTGGTTGGTTAAAAATGCTTTCAGGTCTTCTATATTGGTCTTCTCAGTACATTCAATTACCATCACAAAATAATCATCGGTGGCACGGGGATGAAAATGATGTTTTTTTACAAATGGAGCCAACTGGCAGAGATAGCAAAACGTGAGTACCATTCCTACAGCAGCAAATAACACGGTAAGCTCAAACATAATAGGAATCCAAGCTGGCAGCGCAAAATGGGGTTTTCCACCAATATTTAAAGGCCAATCTTTGGTGAAGATCCAACTGATGCAACTTAATGCAGTTGTGGTTCCGGTAATTCCATAAATGAAGCCAGCAGTATGCAGACTAGTCTCGCGCAAGCCGATGGCATGATCCAATCCATGCACCGCAAAAGGTGTGTACACGTCGTGAATTTTATATCCTGCTGTACGCACTTTCTTAACTGCAGGAAACAGCACTGCTTCATCATTAAAACAGCCAACCACAAATTTCTTTTTTGCCATACTTTATTTTTTTTCTGCGATCATTTTTCAATTAACCACAGTAAGATCATTACAAAATCAGCTTCAACCCTAATGTGCATGTTCATGCACAAACTCTTCTAGTTTCTGCGCTTCTATATTGCCCATCTCATTTTTATATCCTTCACCCGTTGTTTTCAATACATACTTGATTTCTGCAATGGCTATCACAGGAAAATATTTAGCAAATAAGAAGAAGCAAGTAAAGAATAATCCAAAAGTACCCGCATAGAAACCTATTTCCCAAATAGAAGGGCTGTAATAAACACTCCAGCTACTTGGCAAATAATCGCGGTAGAGAGAAGTAACAATGATTACGAAACGCTCAAACCACATACCAATATTTACAATCACACTCATGAAGAAAGTAACGAAAATATTTCTTCTCATTTTGCGGAACCAGAAAATTTGGGGGCTCAATACATTACAAGCCATCATACCCCAATAACTCCATCCATAAGGAGAGAATAAATAAGCTCGACTGTACCAAAATGTGTATCCTTCGTATTTATTTTGACTGTACCAACCCATAAACAATTCTGTGAGGTAGGCAATACCTACAATAGAACCAGTTAATACTATTACTTTATTCATGGCTTCTATATGACCCAAGGTTACATAGTCTTCCATGGCAAATACTTTCCGTACAATAATCATTAGGGTTTGCACCATGGCGAATCCAGAGAAGATGGCACCAGCCACAAAATAAGGAGGGAAAATAGTAGTATGCCAACCTGGAATAACAGAGGTAGCAAAGTCAAACGATACAATTGTATGCACCGATAATACCAACGGCGTACTCAATCCAGCCAATACCAATGATAAACTCTCATGGCGCTGCCAATGTTTGGTAGAACCCGTCCAACCAAAAGCAGCTATACCATATAAACGCTTTCTTAATTTAGTAAAAGCACGGTCACGAACCGTTGCAAAATCGGGTAATAACCCACTGTACCAGAATAATAATGAAACCGTAAAATAAGTAGAGATGGCAAATACATCCCATAACAATGGAGAGTTGAAATTTACCCATAATGGACCACGAGAATTGGGATAAGGCAGTACAAAGAAAGCCATCCAAACCCTACCCATGTGGAAGATGGGGAATTGACCTGCGCACATTACAGCAAAGATGGTCATTGCTTCAGCAGCTCGGTTCACACCCGTTCTCCAACCTTGACGGAAAAGTAATAAGATGGCAGAAATTAACGTACCAGCGTGACCAATACCTACCCACCATACAAAGTTGGTGATATCCCATCCCCAACCCACCGTTTTGTTCAGGTTCCACTCACCAATACCATAGGTTACTTCCCTGTAAACACTGTAAACACCAAACATTAATAAGGCAACAGCTATATAAAAACCGATATACCATAATTTGGTAGGTTTGGCTTCAATAGGGCGAACAATATCTTCTGTAACCTTGGAATAGGTTTTATCACCATATACCAATGGTTCCCTGAGCTGTGATTCGTACTTTAAATGCATTTGTTCTTTATTTTGTTAGCCTATGAAAACAATTGTAAATCGTAGACCGTGGAATATAATTTATGCGTGCGCTTTTTCTGTATGTTCTTTTTTTGCACCTTCTTTCTCCCCTTCGGTATGATGGGCAGGCATTTCATCGGTATTTCTCACTTTAGCCAAATAAGTAACCCCAGGTAATACGTGCAACATTTCTAGTACATAGAACTGGCGATTGGGGTTTTCTTTTCTAGCCATTGTAATAGCACTTTCTTTGCTGTTGGCATTTCCGAAATTAATGGCGTTGGTGGGGCATGCTTGCTGACAAGCAACTTTAACATCACTGTCGCTTAAAGCACGGCTGTCTTTCTTCGCTTTTAATTTTCCTTCCTGCAAACGCTGTACACAGAATGAGCATTTTTCAATCACTCCACGAGAACGAACCGTCACATCCGGATTCAATACCATCCGCGTTAAATCATCGTTCATGTCTAGTACCACATCATTCACATGACCTTTTTGGTTGTCGCCAAAACTATCGGAACCAGTATAATCGGCCCAGTTAAAGCGACGAACTTTGAAGGGACAGTTATTGGCACAATACCTTGTTCCAATACAACGGTTATAAGTCATTTGATTCAACCCTTCACTGCTGTGGTTGGTGGCAGCAACGGGACAAACGTTTTCACAAGGTGCATTGTCGCAATGCTGGCACATCAATGGTTGGAATACTACATTCGGATTGTCCATATCACCGCTATAATAACGATCTATACGCAACCAATGCATTTCGTGACCCCGAAGTACTTCGGGTTTACCCACTACAGATATATTATTCTCTGCATTACAAGCTACCACGCAAGCTCCACAACCGGTACAGGTATTGAGGTCTACACTCATTCCCCATTTAATACCCGGTCTATCATAAACAGGATAGATGGTTCCTTGTGATTCAAATTTTTCTAATCCACCCCATGGTGCGAGCTCTTTCTCACGCTCATCGCGAATTTCTGTGGGGTTGTGTTTATACGCAGCTAAACTTAATTCTTTTACTACTTCGGTACGATTACCCTGTTCGGTATCATAACGACTGTGGGTTTGTGTTAGTGCGACTGGATATTTTTCTCCAGTTACAACTATAGTTACATCATTATGTGAGAAATTTACAGCAGCTCCACTTAAAGAAGCCAGTGCAAATGCATTTTTACCCACACCTGCAGCAGATTTACCTACTTTTTCGCTTCTTCCGTAACCTAAGGCAATACCAATGGTATCTGGATGGGTTCCAGGAATAATAAGGGTAGGTAATTCAATGGTTTTTCCAGCTACCGTAACTTTTACCAATTTTTTAGGCGGATTTACTTCGTAAGCATCTGCTTGACCAGCATTATTTAAGTCAATACCCAGCAATGTTTTTGCCATGGCAGGAGATACAACTACATAGTTGTCCCAAGTTGCCCTTGTAACTGGATCTGGTAATTCTTGTAACCAAGGATTTGAAGCACCTTGGCCGGCACCGATTGCTATTTTTTCATACAATACCAATTCTATTTTACCCCCTTTTTTAGCAGCAGTGGCAGCAGCCAATGCGCCAGCAACAGCAGCACCATTATAAGTACCGGGGCGGGTAGAAGATTCACCAATGGTAATTACACCATCTTGTAAAGCCTTGTCCCAACCAGTTGTTCCACCCAGTTTTGCGGTCCAAAAATTCTTTAAATAACCCAGGTAATCTTCATTTGCACCACTCCATTTCAGCAGACTATCCTGCCACTGACGAGTTTTAAATAAAGGATAGATGGTAGGCTGTAAAAAAGAGAAAAAACTTGTCTTAGCTTCCGCATCACCCCAACTTTCAAGAAAGTGATGATCGGGTAATACGAAGTTGCAGAGCTCAGCAGTCTCGTCCATTTTTCCCGCAAAAGACACGGTTGTTTTTACTTTTTTCAAGGCTGATTTAAATTTTTCAGCATCAAACCAAGAGTAGGCAGGGTTGGCACCTACTATTAGCAAAGTACCTACGGCACCAGCGTTCATATCTTCTACCAATTTTGCAAAATCGGCATCAACACCTACTCGAATATTATTTATAACACCCCAATTAATGGTAGTACCACCTGCGCCAATGGCGTTGTTGATGGCATTCACAATTAGTTGAACGTTTACATCATTGCTGCCAGCAACAACCAAGGCTGCACCTTTGTGATTGTTCAATGCTTTGGCTGCTTTTTCAATACCTTCTTTTAGTTTTGCATCTGTAATACCAGTTACTCCTGTTCCATTTACTGCACTTAATAGGGCAGCAGCAATGGCAGCGGTTTCAGAGGGACGGTGTAAATATTTTTCATCTGCATTAGCACCCGTAAGAGAAGCAACACTTTCAAAGTGAATATGCTTACTCATTTCAGGATTTTTCTCATCCAGCTTTTTTCCAGTGGCATATTGCTTAGAAAATTCAACGGGACTAAGCCAAGTTCCTAAGAAATCGGCACCGAGGCTTACAATGGTCTTTGCATTTTCAAAATGATAAGCTGGAATGGCGCGAACACCATAGCTGGCTTCATTTGCCAATAAGATACCGCTGTAAGAAACGGCATCATAAGTGATATGTTTGCTTCCTGCATTTTTGGCCAAAAATTGAGCTACTACAGCTTTTGTAGAAGGAGATGTAATGGTGCTGGATAAAATAACCAAGTTACCGCTTATAGAAGCAGCAATGGCTTTATCAACCGCTTCAAAACTGGCTTCTTTGCCATTTATGGTAGGGAAACGAAGTCGTGATGTATCGTATAAATCCAGTACAGAAGCTTGCACACGAGCAGAAGTGCCGCCTTTGGTGAGGGGACTTAAATCGTTTCCTTCAATTTTAATGGGGCGACCATCACGCACTTTAGCAATAATGCTTACCGTATCTCCATCCTGAACATAGGTTGTAGCATAGTATTTAGCAATGCCAGGCACTATATCTTCGGGTTTGTTTGCAAAAGGGATTGCCTTTTTAACGGGCATTTCGCAGCTTGCAGCAGCGGCGGCGGCGGCAGTGCTGAATCCTAAGTATTTCAGAAAATCTCTGCGGGGTGCTTTGGCATTAAGAAAACCCTTGCTTTCATCTTCTACAAAAGGGAGGTCTTCTTTGAATTCGTCTTTAACATCTTTATTGTACGCGTCAGACTTATTCAGCTCTCCAAAACTTTGCCAGTGCTTTTTTTGCTCCATAATTATTGATTAACTGATAAAAGCAGCATTACTGCCATCATCGTTCGAATTATTTATTATTAAACCCCTTTTTTCGTCGGATCGTCATTCGTCATTCATCAGATCGTCATTTGTCTAGTAATGACATTTCTGACACTCCGTACCACCAATCTTTTCCACTGTAATACCTTTCGCACTATCAAGCTTACCACTTTTCAGGTCTTCATGGTATTTCTCATAGATACTATAGAACCCATTTTCCTTAAACTGCACTTTTGTTTCTCTGTGACAATTGATGCACCAGCCCATACTTAAATCAGTAAACTGTTTTACTTCACCCATTTTTTGTATTTCTCCATGGCAGGTTTGACAAGCAACCTGACCAGCTTTAACGTGCTGTGCGTGGTTAAAATAAACGTGATCGGGCAAATTGTGTATTCTTACCCACTCGATAGGCTTGGCTTTGGTTGCATCCCAAGGTTTACCTTCTTCAAAACCAGCATACTTGTATAATTTTTTAATTTCCGAAGTGCCATCTACTTCTTCACCCGCTGCATTGTAAAGTTTATCACCTTTGTATTCATTAATAGCCTGGTGGCAATTCATACATACATTTACGGAAGGTATGGTAGCCTGTTTGCCTTGGTAAGCACCTGAGTGGCAGTATTGACAATTGATTTGATTCACTCCTGCATGAACGGTGTGGGAATAATAAATAGGTTGTTCGGGCTGGTAGTCTTTGCTTCTACCAAGCGCCATTGCCCCTTTAGAAGTAAGGTAGCCCCCACCAATAAACAATACCACCGTAAGCATGGCGATATAGCTTTTATTTCTCCAAAAAGGAATGGGTTCTAAAGCAGGCTGACCAATTTTATCATCTGCTAATTTCTTTAAGTTGGCATTTACTTGTAGAAGAATTAAAGATATTACCGCCAAAATCAAAGTGAGTATTCCGAATAATAAAGTATTGTCTGCTGCATCGTTCATAGCGCCAGCGGGACTACCAGCGGCTCCTCCAGCAGGTGCTTTGGATGGATCTGGTACGGTATTAATATATGCAAGAATAGCGTCAATCTCTTCTGTTTTCAAACTTGGAAATGCGTTCATTGCCACCATATTGTACTCTTTATAGAGTGCATTGGCATAAGGATCTCCTGTTTTTAGGAAGGCTGCGCTGTTTCTAATCCAAGCGTACAAATGCTCTTTGTTGGGCCAACGACCTTCAACCCCAGTTAGGGCAGGGCCAGTCAATTTTTTGTGAACAGCATGACAGGAAGCGCAATTGGCACTGAAAAGTGCTTTCCCGTCCTGAGCATGAACTGCAACACTGGAACTTATAGCAACGAAAAATAAAAAGACAGTAATACTGGTTTTTACTATAGATCTATTCAATATCATATACACATTGATGGTTCTGGTGGGGAAAAATATCCGTGAACGGATGCAAAAATATGACAGGATGCTGACAAAAACACATTCAGTATTATTTTTTTTTATTCTTATCCTGCTTATGTTCTAGATCATTTTATTAATCGTTTCAACTTTTTGTCACAAGTATGGGCAAAACTTATTCAAATCTTGCATTTATCTTTTTTATTATGAAAAAAACAAATTTTTAAAGCAATTTTGCGCATGTTCAATCGACTAAAAGATAAATGGAAGGTAAACTGGTGGCAATTCACCCTTATTTTTTCTACGTTTGCGTTGGGAGGCAGCTTATGCGGTTTTATTGGAAGAACGCTACTGGCATTCAGTTCGCTTGAGAAAGGAGTGCTTTATTTTTTCATCTATATTATATTGGTAACCGCACTATGGCCTATTTGTGTATTGATTGTAAGTATTCCGTTTGGGCAATTTCCTTTTTTCAAGCGTTATTTGGCAAGAATTTGGGGTAAGATGGCAAAAAATAAATAATCCAAATCATATTTCAGCATGATCAAATTGGCCATTTTCGCATCAGGTACCGGCACCAATGCTGCCAAAATAATTGAGCATTTTAAGCGGGGTAATAGCGTACAAGTTGAATTAATTGTGGTGAACAAATCCAATGCGGGTGTAATTTCCATAGCCAAAACCCATCATATTGATACTTTGTTAATAGAACGCATAGCTTTTTATGAGACCGATGAATATTTGAACGACTTGAAAAAAAGGGGGATTAATTTTTTAATTTTAGCTGGTTTTTTATGGAGAGTGCCCGAATACCTTATTGCCGCATTCCCCAACAAAATAGTGAATATACATCCCGCATTATTACCCAAGTTTGGTGGCAAGGGCATGTATGGAATGAAAGTGCATGAAGCGGTGGTTGATGCAGGGGAAAAAGAAACGGGTATTACCATTCATTATGTAAATGAAGCATACGATGAAGGAACCATCATCTTCCAGTCCACTTGCACTGTTGAACCAACTGATAGTGCTGAAATGGTTGCCCATAAAGTGCACGAATTGGAACATCGGCATTTTGCAAATGTATTGGAGGGAATTTTTATTGGGCAAAATTCCAATATTTAATAGCATCTGATCTTAGAAGCTATTTGGGTTATTTGTTTTGAATTGATCTAAAATACCGTTAAAAAACAGGCCAAACTGCGGTAAATACCTGCTTGAACCAAAAAACAACCCACTAGTTTTAAGGAATGGCAATTCATATCAGCAATCACCTTCGGGCATTTCAACAATTATTTTTTCCGCATATCTGTAGTGGATGTGGGGCAGACCATATTCATCCTCATTCGTTTTTATGTGCCAGGTGTAATTCGGCACTTCCTGAAACCCATTTTTTTGCCACTCCCGAAAATCCCGTTGAGAAAATATTTTATGGTCGCCTCTCGCTTCAAGCGGCTGGTGCTGCTTTTTATTTTCACAAGACCAGCTTATTGCAATATTTGCTCATTCAACTTAAATACAAAAACAATCCCGCCGTTGGAAGGTATTTGGGTAGGCAGGTAGGCTTGCGCTTAAAAGATACCAATCGGTTTGATGATGTTGACCTGATTATTCCACTTCCGCTTCATCCTAAAAAAGAATTCCAGAGAGGATACAATCAGGCCAGTTTAATTGGGGAGGGCATTGCTGCTGTATGGTCAAAAAAATTAATTACACAAGCGGTAATTAGACTTGTAAATACCAAAACACAAACCCAAGAAAATAGAATCAGCAGGTGGCAAAATATGGAAGGCGTATTCTTTATAGCCCAACCACAACTTTTGGCCAATCAGCATATACTATTGATAGATGATATCGTTACCACAGGTGCTAGTTTAGAAGCCTGCGGGGAAGCTATTCTAAAAATTTCAGGGGTAAAGCTCAGTATTGCAACAGTTGCTTACACTGTTTAAGGGACGTAGAAGCGTCATTCGTTGGAACCTCATTCGTCGGAACGTCGGGTCATCATTCGTTGGAGCGGCT
>JANMOT010000012.1:0-46411 GCA_031369485.1 Sphingobacteriia bacterium | reverse complement strand
GGAGAAACAAAAAGACATTGCAGTGCTGAAAGCAATGGGTGCCGATGAACAAAGAATACGAGCCATATTCTTACTAGAGGGACTGCTATTGGCAGGAATTGGAACTGGAGTAGGCTTTGCGTTGGGGGGAACGATCTGTTTATTACAGGATTATTTTCACCTCTTAAAGTTGGGCGGTTCAACTTTTATCATAGACCACTACCCCGTAAAGAGTTATGCAACAGATTATTTATTAGTACTTGGTACTGTTACTGCCATAGCAGTTACTGCCGCATGGTTTACAGCAAGAAAAGCAAGCGTACAACTTTATGCATTAAGGTAGTGGCAATTGTTAGTACTAATAATCACCCAAAGTTTCTGGTAATTGAGCCAATGCCTTTGCCAGTTGTTCATCATTTGGGGCAATGCCGTGCCACTCGTGACTGCCTTCCATAAAATCAACTCCTTTACCCATTTCTGTTTTCATTAGAATGCAGATGGGACTACCTTGACCAGTCATTGATTTGGCTTTGTCTAGCACAGCAACCACATCATCCATATCATTTCCATTCATATCAAGAACAGTCCAATTAAATGCTTCAAATTTTTTACGAAGACTGTCTAAGTTTTGGACTTTCTTAGTAGAACCATCAATTTGTTGCCCGTTTACATCAATCGTGGCAATTAATGTATCTACTTTATTGTGGGCTGCAAATAAAATAGCTTCCCAGTTTTGTCCCTCTTGCAGTTCACCATCACCATGCAATGAGAAAACCAAATGTGGATCATTGTTTAGTCTTTTTGTAAGTGCTGCGCCAATAGCTACACTCATTCCCTGACCTAGTGAGCCACTGGCAATCCTTACCCCAGGTAGGTGTTCATGGGTGGTAGGGTGGCCTTGTAATCTGGTATTGAGTTTTCTGAAACTGGCCAATTCTTTAACGTTAAAATAACCAGAGCGCGCTAATACGGAATAGAAAACGGGTGAAATATGACCATTAGAAAGAAAGAATAGGTCTTCTTGTTTACCATCCATACTAAAGTTGCGATCATGTTTCATACTGTGAAAGTAGAGTGCAGTTAAATAGTCTGCGCAGCCAAGTGATCCACCTGGATGACCGCTTTGCACTCCGTGAACCATTCTTACGATATCCCTTCTAATTTGGGAAGACACTTGCTTTAATTCTGCTATACTGGACATATAATTGTATTAGGCAGCGAAGATAAAAGCATTTGGATCATAAATAGATACAAAATACAGTATTGTTGGTAGTTATTAACAATGAAATGATCATTATTTTCGTTTGGTGTAAAAAACTAGCGCTATTTTGCGGGCTACCTAGTTAAAGTCAACCTATCTAAACCTATATGGAAAATATTTTGTTGGGATCTATATTCGCCTTTGTGATCACTTTCTATGCAATACCCGTGATCATTCAGGTATCGAATATGAAGAAACTATTTGATATACCCTGCGAGCGAAAGATACACGAAGACCCCATACCATCATTGGGTGGACTGGGTATTTTTGCTGGATTTATGGTGGGATTATTATTGATGGCTGATTTAACGAATGCAGAAGCTGCGGCTACTTTTCAGTATTACTTGACTGCTTGTATGGTCATATTCTTTTTTGGTATTAAAGATGATATTCTAATTCTTACGCCTTTCAAAAAATTTTTGGGGCAGTTGGCTGTCGCAGTTATTTTAATTTTCAAAGCAAACTTGGTAATTACCAGTATGCATGGATTTTTGGGGATCGGCACTATTGATTATACCATGGGCTGTTGCCTCTCTTTTTTCACCATCATTGTAGTAATCAATGCATTTAATTTAATTGACGGAGTAGATGGGTTGGCTGGGAGTATGGGTATTGTTACCTCTTCTTTTTTCGCTTTTTTTGGGTTGATGAGTGGCGAGTATTACTATGCATTGATTGGATTTACTTTTGCTGCATCATTGGGCGCATTTCTTATATATAATTATACCCCTGCTCGCATTTTTATGGGAGATACTGGCGCCATGTTAATAGGGGTAGTGAATGCCATACTGGTAATTCACTTTATTAATATGGCAGAAAACACCAAAATACTTCCAGTGTTGGCTTCGCCTGCAATGGGTTTTGGGGTATTGCTCCTGCCACTTTTAGATACACTTAGGGTTTTTGCCATTCGCATTTTACATGGACGATCTCCATTTTCACCGGATAGAAATCATCTACATCATTTATTATTAGATAGGGGATTATCTCATATGAGTATTACTGTAATTCTATCTGCATTTGCTATATTGATAATTTTTATTACTTATTTCTTACTACCCATTGGTACTACTAAAGTAGTACTATTGCAGGTGGTTGGATTTTTTGGAGGGGTTGCTTTTTTACAATACAGTAGGCCTACAAAGTCCAAAAAATTAAAAGTAATCAAAGGCAATAAGTTGGATGGATCTGTGGCTGGAATAAAAACCGCTTATCGCAACCTAGGTGTATTTGGCAAAGGTGATGCACTTACTGTAGATAAGGAATAATGATAATGATATGATCTCGTGTTTTGTTTCAAGGGAATTGTTCAAAGGATTTGTTAGATTTGCTGCTGTTTAAAATAAGTATATGTCGGAAGAATTAGAAATGATAGTAGAAGATGCTGTAGATAATATGCAGAAAGGCATTACTCATCTTGAAGTAGAACTGGTAAGAATTAGAGCAGGTAAAGCCAACCCAGCTATGCTGGAAGGCATCAGTGTTGCATATTATGGTGCGCCAACGCCTATTAGTCAAGTTGCCAATATAACTGTACTAGATGCACGTACCATCAGTGTACAGCCTTGGGAAAAAAATATGCTGGCACCAATAGAAAAATCCATCATGGCTGCTAATATTGGTATCACTCCTCAAAATGATGGCAATCAGATCAGGTTATATATGCCGCCCCTTACCGAAGAACGAAGGAGAGAATTGTTTAAAAAGGCCAGTGCCGAAGGTGAAACTGCCAAAGTATCTATTCGGAATATCAGAAGAGATGCAATTGAGCAGGTAAAGAAATTACAGAAAGATGGGCTAAGTGAGGATGAAGCCAAAGATGCTGAGAAGAATATTCAGGAATTAACCGATAAGCATATTTTATTGGTAGATAAACATTTGGCGGCTAAAGAAAAAGAAATGATGTCTGTTTAAATTATTTTTTATTGGCTAAGTATACGCCTAATAAAATAATAGCTAGACAAAAAATTTGTATTGAATTTACCAGTTCCCCATTCCAAATACCCCAACCGATTGCAACAAATGGTATTGCATAGGTAACCATACTGGCAAATAGTGCGCCTGCCCTTTTTACCAACATGTAAAAAAGTACGGAGGCAATTGCGGTACCAAATATTCCCAATATAGCAGATGCACCCGTTGAAATTAGGTAAGATTCTTGTAGTAAAGGCAGCGAAAAATAACCTGTAAAATAAAGTATTCCCAAACAAGGTGGTAGCAGGGATACAAAGGCCAAGGAAGCCATCTCAAGTGACCCAACTCCTTGCATATGTTTTGCGACCATATTTACGTTTATGCCGTAAAATAAGGTAGCTAATAATACCAACAAAGCATAAGAAAAATACAATAGACTGATATTGCCACCGGCGGCTACTAAAAGGCATAACCCTACAAAGCCAACAACAATCCCTATTATTTGAATTGATTTTATTTGTAGTTTAAAAAAAGAAATACCCGTTAAGATTACAAAAAGCGGGGTAAGTGCATTTAAAATACCAGCAAGTGCACTGTCAATTTTTGTCTCTGCAATACAGAAAAGATAAGCGGGAAAAAAGCTGCCCAGCAAACCTGAGAGTACCACCATGCCCCGTTTATTGGAAGGGATATTGTGAAAAGCTTTTGCGGCAAATGGAATCAAAACCAAGCCAGCACTGATGATGCGCAGTGATGCTACTTGATAAGGCGTTAATACTTTCATGCCTTCCTTCATCAGAATAAAAGAGCTACCCCAAATAAGGCTTAGTAAAATAAAGAGTCCCCAATTCAAAAATTGTTTGGTCACAAAAAATATTTAGTCAAAGATGTTGTATTTACCGTTCTAAATAAATACTTTTAGGAAAATCGATTGTATGGCTGCTATTCATTTGGCTAAAATAAGTACTCGTGCCCCAAAAGGCTGGGATAAAGAAAAGACAAAAGTAAAGACTGCCAAATTGTTGTTGGAATTGAGTGAATTACAAAACTTATTATATGCAGAATCAAAGCATTCCTTGCTGGTTGTAATTCAAGGAATGGATGCTAGTGGAAAGGATGGACTGATACGAGATGTATTTGGTGCGCTAAATCCCCAGGGTGTTCAGGTTCAGTCTTTTAAAGCACCAACTGTTCAGGAATTGGCCCACGATTTTCTTTGGAGAATTCACCAACACGCACCTGCAAAGGGCATGATTCAAGTATTCAATCGCTCTCATTATGAAGATATACTTATTACAAGGGTACACAAATGGTGCAATGATCAACTGGCGACTGAGCGTATAGCTGCTATTAATAATTTTGAGTCGTTGTTGGTACAGCACAACAATACCCATATACTTAAATTTTATCTTCATATATCTCCAGAGGAGCAGCAATTGCGACTAAAAGAGCGGTTAAATGATGCTACCAAACAGTGGAAATACAACGAAAATGATTTTGAAGAAGCCAAATTGTGGCCGTTGTATGAAAAAGCATATAATGACTGTTTTAATCGCTGTAATAAAGTGGATTGGGCCATAATACCGTCTGATCAAAACTGGTACAAGGAATATTTGGTTGCAAAAGCCATGTATGATTTGTTGAAAAGTTTAAATATGCGCTATCCCGGATTAAAAAAATAATCAATAATTTTAAACATAAATATCAAACAATGGGAATGATTAAAGAATTCAAAGAATTTGCCATAAAAGGCAACTTAGTAGATACAGCAGTAGCCTTTATTATCGGTGCTTCTTTTGGTAAAATCGTGTCTGCTTTTGTAGATGGCATGGTAATGCCATTGGTAGGAATGCTTACGGGTGGCGTTGATTTTAATGATAAAAAATGGGTGCTGAAGCAAGCTGTAGCTGCTGTTAAAGATGCATCTGGTGGGGTAACTGCGCCCGAAATAACAGAAGTGTCTGTAAAGTACGGAGTATTTATCACCAATGTAATTGATTTTACGATTGTTGCTTTTGTGGTTTTTTTAGCCATCAAAGCCATTAATAAAACAAAGAAAGCCGAAGCAGCAGCACCTCCGGCAGGGCCTTCGTCAACAGACGCGCTTTTAATAGAGATCAGGGATGCTTTAAAAAAATAGAGGTATGGATCATTGGTTATGGCAAACTGAATTGCTGTGAGTAATGATCCATCAACTAAAATCCCTTTCTTTGTAAAAATACCAGCTTGAGTACTGTAAATTATCAGATTAAACTAGACCAGTTCGAGGGTCCCTTCGATCTATTGCTTTTTTTCATTGAAAGAGATGAACTAGATATTTATAATATCCCCATTACTAAAATCATCAATGATTTTCTCGATTTTATACATGGTTCAGAAAAGCTAAATATAGAACTCAGCAGTGAGTTCATCTTATTTGTTTCTACATTAATGCGTATTAAAGCGCGCTTATTACTGCCAAGAAAAGAAATAGATGCTTCGGGAAATGAAATAGATCCTCGTCAAGAATTGATTGATAAAATTCTTGAGTATAAGCGTTTTAAAGAAGCAGCCGTTGAGATGGCAGAGATGGAAACCTTGCGTATGTTGATGGTTAAGCGAGGTAATTTACAAAGGGAAATAGCTTCTATTGGGGAAGACGCTTCTGAAGGTACGGAGATACAGAATATTACTTTATTTAAGCTCATGAAAGCTTTTGAAAAAGTAATGCAGCGTGTACACGACCGGCAGAATAAACCAGTGCATACGGTGGTAAGGTATAATTATACCATGGAAGGCTGTAGAGATTATATGCTTGATTTTGTGGGTCGCGAAAAAACGGTAGCGTTTGAAAAGGTATTTGAAAACTGCGAAGATCGTATTCATGCAATTTTCTTATTCCTATCTATACTAGAACTCTCACAACAAAAATTCATGAAGCTACTGGTGGGGCAGGGTATGAATAATTTTATTGTAGAATGGAATGAAAACCGCGATGCCGATATAGCCGATGAAGGTCTAAGCGATGAAGATCGAATGATGCATGAAGGGCAATAAAAAGAAGGGGTTAACCCGCAAAACTGCTGTTCACCACTTGTACATTATTTTTCATTAATTCCTTAACTGCATCTGCAATTCCAATTGCATCATAAGCGCATTCTCTGTATAGTTCTTTTGGGGTCCCATGTTCTACCAATCTATCGGGAATACCCAATATAATTACTTCGGCTTTATAGTTGTTGGCATTCATAAATTCCAATACCGCAGATCCAAATCCTCCAACAACAGTTCCGTCTTCTACGGTCACTATTTTATTGTATTTGCTGAATACTTCGTGCAACAAGTCTTCATCAATCGGCTTCACAAACCGAAGATCATAATGTGCAGGATCAATACCCGCTGTTCTTAGATCTCTAATAGCAGCTTGTGCAAAATTACCGGGATGCCCAAAACTTAAAATAGCTACTTCTTTTCCATCTTTTAATTTGTGCCCCTTGCCAATGATGAGTTCTTCAAAAGGAGTTTTCCAATCTGGCATTACGCCTTCGCCTCTGGGGTAACGTATTACAAATGGAGATTCGTTGTGTTCTAATTGGGCAGTGTACATTAAGTTGCGCAATTCTTTTTCATTCATTGGGGCGCTCACCACCATATTGGGTATGCAACGCATATATGGAATATCATAACAACCATGATGCGTTGGGCCGTCTTCACCTACTAATCCTGCTCTGTCTAAACAGAATACCACGGGTAATTTTTGTATGGCTACATCATGCACAACTTGATCGTAAGCACGTTGCATAAATGAAGAATAAATATTGCAGAATACCCTCAAGCCCTGCGTTGCCATACCTGCACTTACTGTAACAGCATGCTGCTCGCAAATGCCTACATCAAAAGCACGCTTGGGCATTTTCTCCATCATTATTTTTAAGGAAGATCCACTGGGCATTGCAGGTGTAATACCCATGATTTTATCATTTGCTTCTGCCAGTTCAACAAGGGTATGTCCAAATACGTCTTGGTATTTGGGCGGTTGTGGGGTATCTATTTTTTTCTTGTAAATCTCACCAGTAAGTTTATCAAATAATCCAGGTGCATGCCATTTTGTTTGATCTTTTTCTGCCAGCGCGTAACCCTTTCCTTTTACGGTTACAATATGTAGAATTTTGGGCCCTGGGATCTCTCTTAAATCCTTTAAAGTATCTATCAGTTTGGTAATATTATGACCATCAATCGGTCCGAAATACCTCAGTTTTAGTGCTTCAAATAAATTGCTGCTTTTGCTAACCACACCTTTGAGACTGGCTTCTAATTTTGAAGCCATTTCTCGGGAAAACTGTTTGCCCACAGGTAATTTCCCCATTAGATTCCAAACCTCGTCTCTCACTTTATTATAAGTTGGAGAAGTGCTGATATCGGTTAGGTATTCTTTGAGCGCCCCTACATTGGGATCAATACTCATACAGTTATCGTTCAGAATAATCAATACATCACTGTCTGCAACGCCTGCATGATTCATGGCTTCAAAAGCCATACCTGCGGTCATGGATCCATCCCCAATAATGGCGACAGACTTCCTATTTTCTCCCCTATATTTAGCGGCCATTGCCATTCCCAAAGCGGCAGAAATGGAAGTAGAAGAATGTCCTACGCCAAATGTATCGTATTCACTTTCAGATCTTTTGGGAAATCCGCTTAGCCCACCGTATTTCCGGTTGGTGGCGAAATTATCTTTTCTACCTGTTAAAATTTTATGTCCATAGGCCTGATGCCCTACATCCCAAACCAACTGATCGTAAGGGGTATTGTAGATATAATGCAGTGCCACGCTGAGTTCTACAACGCCTAGGCTGGCAGCAAAATGTCCGCCATGTACGCTTACAATATCAATAATATATTGACGAAGTTCATCACAAACCTGATGTAATTGCTCTCTGCCCAGTTTTTTAAGGTCGTCTGGGTTATTGATCTGCTGTAATAATGGTCCTGGAATAAACTCCATGAATGACTAGTTTAGGCGGTAAAAATACAAATTTAACGGCTCAAAATAGCCATATACATTAGAACATAAGATTAAACAGATGGTTCGTTGGTTTTATACAATAATTTAAACCAGTTAGCCGCAAATTTTACCTTTAATCCAATTTTTTCATTATTGGGCGGGTTGCTTAGGTTAGATTTGTAGAACATGAGGAAGAAAGCAGTACTATATTGGTGGTGCCAACTAGGTGGTTGGCTATTGTATGGCCTTACCATGGTTTTCTTTGCGTTTATATTTGATAGTAAGATCAATAGTATATTTTACCCCAAAATACTAGTCATCATAATTTCTGGACTAATTTTCACACATATATTGCGGGAATTTATTAAGGTATTTGGGCTACGCCCTCCAACGCTGTCTCAAAAATGGTGGTTGTTAACTGTAATTTTAATTATTATACTTGTTGCCTTCAACCTTACAAATAGTGCTATTGCAGAGTGGTTGCATCTGTATAATCCTAAAACAAAAGTTTCTGTTGACAAACGTTTTCTCATTAATTTGGTATCTGATTCCCCATTGATTTTGGTGTGGGTATCTGTATATTATATTTGGCATTATATTGAGCTGGGTACACAAACTGAAGTACAGAAAATAAAACTAGAAAGCCTGGTAAAAGAGTTGGAACTAAAAACCATTAAAAGTCATATTAATCCACATTTTATTTTTAATGCATTGAACAGCATTCGTGCATTGGTTGATGAAAATCCGGAGCGAGCAAGAACTGCCATTACGGAGTTGAGTAATATTCTACGAAGTAGTATGCAGTCCGAGAAATTAGAGACGGTTTCATTGGAACGTGAGTTGAATATTGTAAAAGATTATCTTGCATTAGAACATATTCGTTTTGAGGATCGTTTACAGATTGAGTATGATATTGATGAGGATACGCTTGATCAACCTGTGCCTCCTATGATGCTTCAGATATTGGTAGAAAATGCCATTAAACATGGTATTAGTAAACACAAATTGGGTGGATTGGTAAGGGTTATTTCTGATTATCGTGATAACCATCATGAATTAATTGTCCAAAATTCTGGTACCATATCTCTGCAAGATGATGGAGCAGGATTTGGCTTGAGCAGTACTCGGAATAGGCTTAAATTGTTGTTTGGGAAAGACGCTGGCTTTTCAATTTCGGAAAATGCGGAAATGGTTGAAGCTAAAATTATAATGCCTATTCAACAAGTAAGAATTTAAATTCAAGTTTTAAACTTAATAATTATGGCAGTTAAAGCAATTATTATTGATGATGAGCGACTCGCTAGGAATGAACTCAAAAAACTATTACTAGAACATGGAGATATTGAGGTTATTGATGAAGCAGCCAATGTGGATGAAGGGATTGAAAAAATTGAGACACTCAACCCGGATCTTATTTTCCTTGATATTCAAATGCCAGGAAAGACTGGTTTTGATTTATTAGCTGAAGTAGAGAAAGCGCCTAAAGTTATTTTTACAACTGCTTATGATGAGTATGCCATCAAAGCTTTCGAAGTAAATGCTTTGGACTATTTGCTAAAGCCAATTGAGCCGAAGCGACTTGCCGATGCAGTACAAAAATTACAGGCTGAAATTTTTAAAGAAAAAATAGGACTCAATGGCAACAATCGTGGCCCGCTTACCGAATTAGATCAAGTTTTTGTAAAAGATGGTGAGCGTTGCTGGTTTGTAAAACTCGGAGAAATTCGCTTATTTGAAAGTGTTGGCAACTATGCCAAAGTTTTTTTCGGCACCAACAAACCGCTAATTCTCAAGTCGCTGAATGCATTGGAAGAGCGCTTAGACGATAGAATGTTCTTTAGAGCCAATAGAAAACATATCATCAACCTCCGCTGGATTGAAAAAATTGAACCCTACTTTAATGGTGGATTAATTCTTGACTTAAAAGGAGGAGAAAAAATTGAAGTCAGCCGTAGACAAACAGTCAAGTTTAAAGAAATGATGAGCCTTTAAGTGGTAGACGAATGACGAATGAATGTATAAAATAAACATATTAATGTATGAACAAATATCTACGCTTCTTTATCTTTCTAGCTTTGAGTTTTCACGCTGCTAAAGCACAGGATATTCATCAAATTATTAGTACTACAGAAGTAGCCCGTGTTGTTGGTGTATTGGCTTCGGACGATATGGAAGGTAGAAAGACTTTTACAAAAGGGATTGATAAAGCAGCAGCATTTATTGCGGATGAATTTAAGCAGACTGGCTTGCAGACTTTAAATGGGAACGGTAATTTCTTGCAGTCCTTTAAAATGGTGCGACCAAAATTTGTTGCTGCATCAGCAATACTAGATCTACTTCCTGTTGCCACTAAAAATGTAATTGTAATTTCTTGTAAATCCGAGCTACTAATAAATGAACAATCGGGGTATGAGTTGGTGCGGATAGTTAAAGGGGATAATTTTTCCTCAGAAGCGCGTAAATACAGCAACCTTTCTAAAAATAGGGTGGTGCTGGTGGACAGCTCTTTTGCAACAAGTTTTGGAAGACTAACCCAACTAAAATCATCCCTTTTTTTATCAGATAAATCAGTTGTATTTATACTCACCAATCAAATACCGGTGACTTATACCATTCAAGCAAAACATATTATTAATGAAATGTCACTGGCAAATGTGGTAGGCATATTGCCCGGTAAAACTTTGCCAAATGAGTACGTTATTTTTTCTGGTCACTACGATCATTTAGGAATCAATAGTAAGAATGCTGTGAATAATGATAGTATTTACAATGGAGCCAACGACGATGCCGCTGGTACTACTGCCATGATGCTGTTGGCAAAATATTACGCTGCAAAAAGAGACAATGAAAGGAGTATTATTTTTGCTGCTTTTACGGCAGAAGAAATGGGCGGTTATGGGGCTACTTATTTCAGTCAACAATTGAATCCTGCAGAAGTAAAAGCGATGTTTAATATTGAAATGATTGGAACCGAAAGTAAATGGGGTAAAAACAGTGCCTATATTACTGGCTTTGATAAAACAGATATGGGAAAAATATTGGAACAGAATTTAGTTGGAACAGCATTTAAATTTTATCCCGATCCTTATCCCGATCAAAATTTATTCTATCGTTCTGATAATGCAACCCTAGCTCGTTTGGGAGTGCCTGCTCATACCATTTCTACTTCTAAAATGGACAGTGAACCCAATTATCATCAATTCTCAGATGAAGTAAGTACGCTTGATATATCCAATATGACGGAGATTATTAAGTCAATTGCACTCAGTGCTAGGAGTATTATCAACGGTAAATCAACACCCAGTAGGGTAGATACAAGTAATTTGAAATAATTCCTTTTCAAATTATTTTGGCTGTTTTTGAGGGATGATTAACTTTAGTGCAATGTATTTTACTTTTCTACCAAAACAACCACATCCAGTACTATCTTACCTAAGGGTAGGGAGGCTTCTTTATTATTCTTTAACGATATTTATTGTTGAATCTTGGTTCTATTGGGTTAAGCTGAAAGCTGCATATACTGCAGATATGATTCCATATATACTTTTCTGGGCTTGGAGTTTTATGTTTTCCTTTATTCATATATTTCTGGTATTGGCAGATGGTTGGTCGCGATACCAGAATTATAAACGAGCCAAAGATCAATTCTTTGTGCATGGTTTTAGGAGTCGGATTGCAGATACTTATATGGGATCTAAATGCCAACGCATGGCAGCCATAGAAGCAGCTAAGGAGTTGGGCATAGGCGAGGAAATTGCTGCATACTATGAATCTAAAGCAGTTAAGTGGTATCATTATATACCTTATTTTATGATTCGAGATCCTTGGTTTGGGTTTAAAAAGAAATTTTGGTCTCGCACTTTCTTAGAAGGCAACTACAAGTCTCGATTCGATTTTTCTTCTTATCAATTAGCTTTGCAAGCATGATTATTTCAGGTATTGGGTTGAGTAAATCCTATGGAAAACGAAAAGTATTAGATGAAGTGAATATTGCATGTTCCGCGGGCGAAATTTGTGGGTTATTGGGTGCAAATGGAGCGGGGAAGACCACACTTTTTAAAATTTTGTTTGGACTAATTACTCCCGATTCGGGTAAAGTTATTCTGCCGAATAATCATATCAAACCAATTGGTGGTATTATTGAGAAGCCAGCTTTATACGAATACTTAAATGCTTGGGACAATATAGATATTTTTGCAAGTATACAGGGTATGAAGTGTACCCCATTTATGATTGAACAAATTTTATTAAAAGTGGGCTTGCCAACCGATAGAAAAGACGGTGTAGGCAATTATTCTATGGGAATGAAACAACGCTTGGGTATTGCCATTGCTTTGTTGAATAATCCTGCCTGTTTGGTTTTAGATGAACCATTTACGGGACTCGATCCGCTTGGCGTTGCAGCATTGCGCAAGCTCATTGCTGACTTGGCTAGGGAGGAAAAACTGGCCATTATTCTTTCCTCGCATATTATTGAGGAGTTGAGTAAAATTTGTGATACCCTTTGTGTTTTAAAAGACGGAAAAATGGTAAATGCAGGTCCAGCACAACAATTAATTGCCGATAATACCGATACTTTTAGTATTTGTGCAGTCAATATTCAATCGTCGCTTGCACTACGTGCATATAAGTTTGAGCTGAAAGGAAATTGTGCATACGTAAAAATTGCTGCTGATAAAGTGCCCGATTTGGTGCAGGAATTATACAAGGAATCTATCTATATTACAGCTTGTACCCCTGAATTAAGTATGGAAAAACTTTTTGAAATAACCGACTTATGAAATCATTAATCAGGGCAGAAATACTAAAATTACTAAAGCAAGGAAAAACATATTATGCGCTTGGCTCATTGTTTTTAATTGAAGCTGTTATATTATTCAGTGCATACTATCAAGGAACTAATATTATAGACCTTTTGTTGGAGAACCTTAAAAAAAGTTTTTATTTTGAAGGTACACTTTTGAATGGTAACTTATTAGTATACCTGATTTTAAATACACTTTGGTTTCACCTACCCTTAATTTTGATGATTGTGGTATCGGGTACACTTACAGCCGAATATAAAGACAGGACTATACAAACCATTATGCTTCAACCAGTGCGCAAGTGGAAATTTATGCTCAGTAAATATATTGTGGCAATACTATTTACCATTTTAGTAGTGTTGTTATTGGCGGTCACTGCTTTTGGTTGCTCGTATGCAATTTTTGGAAAAGGAGATTTAATTGTTTATCTCAATACCCTTAATTTTTTTACAGCCAAAGAAGCTGCATATCGCTTACAGTGGGCATTTGTAGCAGGCGGATTGAGTATGGTATTTTTTTCTGTGGCCAGCCTTACTATTGCTGTGATTTTTAAGGAAGCCACAAAAACATGGATTGTAGCGGCTTTCTTTTTAATCTTCTCTAATATTCTATTGAAGGTTGATTTTGGTAATAATTGGTTTAATGAGTTATTCTTTGCCAAACTGAATGATACTTGGCAATATTTTTTTTATTTTGAAATTGGTTGGAATATGATTTACCAGAATATGGCATTGTTGTGTATTTATATTGCTTTATTTATGGGTGTTGGAATTTATTTGTTTCATAAAAAAGATATTGGGTAATGAAAAATATTTTGTTCATCTTTCTTTTCATTTTTCTTCGATTGAATGGGTTGTCGGCTCAATTAATTGATCCAGCTTTATTAAGTATCAAGCAACGTATGGATTCAATTGTGTCTTTTTCTACAAACCTCAAGCTGGAAGTGGATATTTCTTTTATCAATATGCCTGTTAAAACAGCGCGTATGAGCTATAAGAAAGGAGCAGCAATAAAATTTTCTTCTAATGATTTTGTGCTGATTCCAAAAAGAGGGTTGGATTTTTCACTGAATGGAATTTTTGAATATTCGTTTATAACGGTTGATAGGGGTATGGAAAAGAGGAATGGGCAATTACTAAAAGTAATTAATATTATACCCACCGATAAGCGAGCTGACTTTTCTATTGCCACCCTATTACTAGATACAAAAAATAGGCGAGTGATAGAATCTGAAATCAATACCAAAAAAGATGGAACTTATATTTTATTAATGCACTATACCGATCAATATACTGCATTGCCTGATAGGGTAGAAGTGAATTTCGAGATTGAAAAATTAAAAATCCCCATTAACTTTATGGGTAAGGATACCGATATTGATAGAAAAAAGTTGAGGGCAGCGGGAACAAAAACAGGAAAAATTTTCTTGACCATGAGTAATTATCAGTTGTTATTTATAAAATAATTTTTACATGCTGAATAAGGATCAAGTTATTTCCGGTAATGATTGGTTTTCTTCTGACCAATTGTTTGATCAACTTTATCCAGAAAACCTAAGGGCATTGGCATCACGCCACTGGACGCCAATAGCAATAGCAAAGCAAGCAATGGCATTACTAGCGCCAAAACAAGGCGACCGTATTTTAGATATAGGGAGTGGTGTTGGAAAATTTTGTTTTACAGCAGCGCAGTTTTATCCAGCAGTTCAAATAGATGGTATAGAACAAAGGATTGAATTGGTAGCGGCTGCTCAAAATACAAAAGCCATACTTGCAATTGATAATGCAGCATTTTTTTTAGGAGATTTTACGGAGATAGATTTTACAAAATACACTCACTTGTATTTTTTTAATTCATTTTATGAAAACCTAATAGCGCAAGATTCAAATGATGGGAATAATATTGAATCGGCTGATCTCTTTAATAGGCACAATCTAAAATTATATAAGTTACTAAAATCCTTACCCGTAGGTATTCGGCTGGCTACATACCACAGCACAGAAAATGAAATGCCATCAAATTATCATATAGTGGCAGTAAGCAGCACTGATGAAGAACTCAAGTGCTGGGTTAAAGTTTAGTTTTAGCTAAATCAGGATCTGTTAGATTATTCAGCCAATTTATAAATATTTTTCCGGGTAAATATAAAAATCAAGGATACGGCAATGGTCCATATAGTTACTAGTATTGGTGAGCCCAAAATCCAATAGTCATTTAAAATGCCATTGGTTAGTAAACCATTCATTACACCAAGCACCATTAATAAGTCAATTAATATAGGTGCCAATAAGAAAAGTAAAAAATAAGCAATTCTTTTATTATTAATTGTTTTAAAAGCTTTGTAAAGTGGGAATGCCAAAATTGCTGTTAGTATTATAACCCCAATAATAGTAGATAGTGAATGATTGTGCAAGATTTGGTTGAGTCCATAAATTTCATCACCGCCACCTAAAGCGGGATTGAGAACCAATCTTGCGAAAGGCATATTGGCAAAGATCAAAGAAAAGCCAAATGCTTTTTTGCTATTGTTATTGCTCACTTTTAGCATAGAAGTGCCAATCCAAATCATGATAAAGGTGAAAATTGGCCCAGCAAAAGTAGATGCTAAGGCAATGGGGTGCTTTTCAATGCAGCCATCACAAAGTCCCCAAACATTAAAATCTCTTTGCCCCCAACAGCCACAGATGATTCTTCCAACGGTGGTATGAACAATTTCATGCGCTTCATGCATCACAAAAGTCAATGCCATAAAGGCGATTGAGTATTTCAAGGAGAGTTTAATATCCATATAGTATTCGGTTATGATGAAGTTTTTCAGTTTCCATTAAGCAACTTAAACACAATATATACCGTTTGAACGGTATATATTGAATAAGCTACCAGCCTTATTTTTATTGCCTAAAGAAATAAATCATGCAACGGATAAAGAAAAGTATAATACTAGTATTTGTATTTTGTAGTTCAATGACTTTGATGGCGCAACAGAAAAGGGGATTAGGGGAAGTGATAGACCTAGATCTAATAGCTAAAACACCTCAAAAGATGCAAATCTCTGAAAGAAGTTTTACCAATTTGCCTACTAGTATTTCTTTGGAAAAATATGCGCCTACTCCGGGCGACCAAGGCGAGTATGGAACCTGCACTGCTTGGGCTGTGGGCTATGGGGTTGCTACCATACTATATGCAAAAACGCATGAGTTAACGGACAAGGCTTTGATTAACAAGTACGCATTTTCACCGAGTTTTTTATATGAACAAATAAAAGATTCAAGCGATAATAATTGTCAAGGAGGATCTAGTTCTGTAAAAGCTTTAATTACATTGATTACCAAGGGCGATGCTAGGTTAAAAACGGTGCCTTATACTTGCGGAATAAAAGCAACAGAGAATGCTACCACAGAGGCTTTGGATTATAAAATTGGCGACTTGGCAATTTTATTTGCTGCAAAAGGAATGTCTAAAGAGGACAAATATTTTAAGGAAGAAGCAGCAGCTATTGAGTTAACAAAAAAGGCATTGATAGACGGAAGTCCCATTAGTATTTCATTCACTTTACCAAAAAGTTTCTTTGGAATTAAATCAGCTATTTGGAATCCGGATCCTAATGAAAAATTTAGTGATTGGAAGCACAATAGCCATGCCATGTGCGTAATAGGTTATGATGATAATATTGCAGGCGGAGCATTTAGGGTCATGAATAGTTGGGGTACAAGTTGGGGTGATAAAGGACTGATATGGATAAAATATGCTGACTTTTATAAGTGGTGTACAGTGGCATTACAGCCATTTGGTAATCCCTATTCAAAAGCGCCTGAAGAGAAAAAAGAAGAGCCAGTTCCACCTGCACCAAAGCCTGTGCCAACGCCTGCACCAACGCCAGTTCCCAGTCCCGCTCCCAAGCCAAGTCCTGTGAGCGATAATATTTTTGTTTTGGGCGGAAGTGTCGAGTTTAAATTGAATGATGGAACCAATATGGAAGCTGGTAAAATATCTACCAGAAATTTAGTGGTAGATGAGGATAAGGCAGAAAATGAAAAAGAGGCACTGGTAGCATATAGAATGAATGATAAATATACATCTGGTACCAAGTTTAGATTTTACATCAATACCGATCAAGAAGTATACTTATATGCATTTGCTACTGATCTTACAGGGAAAGTAAATTTATTACTACCATTTGATGATATGGTATCCACACATATAGGTGCCAATACAACAGTAGCATTTCCATCGGATAAAAAAGTAATAAAAATGGATGAGCAGCGGGGAACGGACTATCTACTAATTATTTATTCAAGAGAGAAATTAAATGCTAAAAATATGGCTGCAACCATGAATGCAATGAGTGGAAGCTTGAGCAAAAAAATAAAAGTGGTATTGGGCGATAAGTTGATTGATAAAGATTTTATAAAATACGATGCAACAAAGCCAGGCTTTCAAGTAGCTGGTAAAAAAGGCAGTAGAAATTTAGTGGTATCAGATGATAAGTCAGACGATAGAAGCACAAGTGGAACTGTAGTTCCGTTGATGATAGAGATCAGTCACCTGTAGAATGTATATAAAATAAAAAACTATGAAAAAAAATATTGCATTTTCTATTCTTATTGTGTTGTGTGCTGAATTTTGCTTTGGACAAACGGGTAAGATTGTTATCCCTGATGGAAATAGTGGTTTCATAAGCCAAACAATAGCAGATCGTCAGGGAAAATATTCCTACACTGCCGATGCAGACAAAATAGTGATGTGGGATATTAAAACTGGTGAACAGCTATATACACTTTTATCTGGGAATGATATTAATCAGATGGCGATAAGTCCTAATGGTAATTTACTGGCTTTTGCAAATGGGACGGTGGTTTGTCAAAGTACAATTACTGGTAAGCTCAGTTTTCCAAATATTACTGGAAAGGGTATTGCATTTTCAACCGATGGGTCAAAGCTTTACACGATCTACGACGGATTGATAGAAATTGATGCAGTTACAGGGGTAAAAAACATCATTTCCAAAGACGGATTTGATAACTACGAAGCAAAAGTTTGGATGGTAAATAGTAATACGGTTGCCATTGTAAACCGATATGGGTGGCAGCTATGGAATCTTTCATCTAAGCAAAAGTTATTTGAAAAAAAATGGGGCAGCGAAAATCTTTACCTCTATTATTTGCCTACGATGAAGTATATAGTAGTGCGCAAGAATGCTATGTATAATGACGCAACAGCAAAGTTTGAATTTTATAATATTTTAAATGGTGATTTGATAAAAAAGCTTGATATGCCCGAAGGAGAGGCTAAATTTTTTGCAGCAGAAAACACCAATGAGTTTATTATAAGTGCAGGTTTATATGAAGGTGAAAAATACCTATTGTATAGTGCTGATAATTTTTCACTTAAAAAAACATTTAAACCAGCTTTTCAAATTACCACAGCTTTTTTTGAAGGCAGTGGTAAGCAATTTTTAATAAGCAATGGTGCTAACCATTATAAATACAGCCTTGAAAAAAATAGTAATCTGCTTGCTTACACTAGGCAGGTTGTTGACTTAGGAGCAATAAGTCCAGAGTACGCAAACCCAGAATACAATTATAGTTCTGGGCAAATAAAAATTATTACCGATGATTCATTAAGTAAAACAATTGACATTGAAAGAATGACGGTGTTGCAGCATGTTAATTTAAAAAAACGGTCAGATGCTGTTTGCTTCACTTCTACTGGTGATACTGTTGCAACTTTTAATGGTAAAAATCTAGTTTTGAAAAATACTAAATCTGGATTACTCATCCGGCAGATATCTACCATCAATGAAGTGGAAACCTTGCATTCTAATGGTTTTTTCTTCAGTCCCAATGGTAAATCATTGTATTATCTTTTAGCTCCATTGAAAAATGAAGGGCCTGCTTTAATGAAGCTGGATTTAGTAGCCAATACCAAAGAAAAATTGATACAGTTCAATACTATCACTTCCCTTACAGTAAATGCTGATAAAACCTTGTTACAATTAATACTAAGCGGTTTTGAAAAACCTGTTCACCGGTGCAGGATTTATGATTTAAAAACAGGTAAAGTAACCTTTGAAAAGGATTTTAACCGAATGGATGAATTTGGCAGGTATGTGGAACCCGATGAAATTTATATAAGGATAGATGCGGATAAAACAAAAGTACTATTGGCTCATCAAGATAAGTTTTCACTTTACAGCTATCCTTCAGGTCAAGCACTGGTTGATGAGGTTAGTTTTGAAAAATCTGCCAGTAGTTGGATGAACAGCTTAGATAAATTTGGTGCTAATGGAGTTAGTAGTAACCTTAATCAATTTATAATAGGATCTAGAAATGGAGACTTAGTATCTTTTGATGGCAGTGGCAAAAAACAATTTCAAATTAAAGCACACCTTGCAGCGGTTCGCAACATACTTTTTGCGAATGGCAATAAAATATTTTATACGCTTTCTTACGACCAAACAATAAAAGCATGGGCTGCATCAACAGGGGAATTACTTGGAACACTCTATCTTTTTAATGATGGGAAAGATTATGTATTTGTAAGTAAAGACGGCCGCTTTGATGGAACACCCGGTGGCATAAAAAGATTATATTATTTTGACAAGCGAAAAAAACTTACCCTCGATGTGGTGTATGAAAGATTTTATACCCCCAACTTATACCAGCGGTTGGTGAATGGAGAAAAGTTTTCTCCCATTAATATTAATATCAATCCATCACCATTGGTAAAAATGAGTTATGAGCAAAAAACAAGAAATCTTATTGTGGAAGAGGAGGGCAGGCCGAGTTATAATAATACCACAGGGGTTGCAGAAATAACCATCAATGCATCTGCACAGGATGATAAAGTGGAGGAAATGAGATTGTTTCATAATGGAAAGATTGTTAGCCTTGCTACTCGCGGACTTTTTGTTACGGATAATGATGGTAGTGATACAAAGAAGTACACTATCAATTTATTACCCGGTCAAAATACATTTAGGGCAGTAGCACTAAATAGTCAGCGAACAGAAAGTGATCCAGATGAAATTACCGTAGCTTATCAGCTAGGGAATCAGCCCATAAAAAATACTCCTAATAATACTGTAGGTGTAACTGCAATTGATGCGGTTGACAAAAACGCTACCCTTCATTTATTGGTAGTTGGCATTAATAAATACCAGAATACGAAGATGAGCCTTAATTATGCATTAGCCGATGCTACGGCGTTTAAAAATGAGATTGAAGGCAGCATAAAAACAGTATTAGGCAATGTAAAAACCTATTTTGTAACCGATGAGAAGGCCGATAAAAATGGTATTACTGCTGCATTTGCAGAAGTACAGAAAAATGCCAAAGCCCAAGATGTATTTGTATTTTATTATGCAGGCCATGGGGTGATATCAGAAAAAAATAAAGAGTTTTATCTGGTACCAACGGATGTAATTGACTTGAAGAATGTAGATGCGGCATTGGAGCAAAAAGGAATACCTTCTAAATTATTGCAAACTTATGCAGTAGATATTCAAGCGCAGAAGCAGTTATTTATTTTAGATGCATGCCAAAGTGCGGGCGCATTTGAAACATTGATGAGTGATAATGGAAATCAGCAAAAGAGCTTGGCGGTAGTGGCAAGAAGTACAGGTACACATTGGATGGCAGCGAGTGGGAGCAAGCAATTTGCCAATGAGTTTTCATCACTTGGTCACGGAGTATTTACCTATGTGCTATTACAAGCATTAAAAGGTGATGCAGCAACCAATAAAATGATTACGGTAAATGGATTAAAAAACTTCTTGCAAATACAAGTACCCGAGTTGATGAAAAAATACAGCGGTACACTTCAGTACCCAAGCAGCTATGGATTTGGGAATGATTTTCCGGTGGAAGTGATTAAGTAAATAAAGTGTAGATTTTTTTTGAAATATTTAAAAATTATGTTATGAAAATGAAGTTTTTTATTGTAGTAGCCTTAATGCATTTTTATTGTAGTGCTATTTCACAATCCAAGATGGAACTGGTTATACCAAAAGGGCACGCAGATGTAGTTGACGTTTTATTAACTACAAAAGATGGTAGGTATATGTTAAGCGGTGGTTCTGGGACTGTTAATTTTTATGACTTAAAAATAAATAAATTACTGAAGGCCTTTTCAATCAAATATCGTCCTTCCTCCCATATTTCAATGGCTTTCAATCAAATGCAAACGAAAGTTATAATTTCCAGTGAAGAGGAGATTAAAATTTTACAATTAAGTGATTTGTCTATTCGAACAATAGATTTTGTTGGGACGAACAAGGCTATTTTTGGTGAAAACGACAGCTATATCTATGTTGCAGGATATAAAGGAGCATATAAAATAGACTTATCTACGCAAGTCAAGAATAAGATTTTTAAAACCTTGAATGAGGATGTTTTTTTTAGTGTAGCGCTAGATAAAAACGGAAAGACTGTTCATTTTGGCACAAAAGGTAAACTGATGCATTCGTATAATATAGTGAGTAAAACGGTTACTGAGCATTCCGTAAGCTTTTTTAGGGATGTACTGCCAAATGGAATTATTTTTTCATTTGGATATACTGGTAAAGTTGCTGAATCACCAGTTAAAATGGCTTTTTACAATCCAAGCACAATGCAGGAAATTATGAGTATTACTGATGATCGCGATAAAAGAATGGGTAACTATATATCCTTATATTTACAAGATAATTATAGTACTAATTTTTGGAGTTTTGATGAAAGAAAAAATCAACTATTTGTTGCTACTAGTGAGGAAATTATAGTATGCGATTTTACAAATAACACTATTAAAACGTTGCTAAAATTTCCATTTTCTGGGGTCAATTCTATTACAACAACAAGCAATCCTGATATCTTTTACTTGGGGTATGGACGTATGAATAAAAAGTTAGGTATTCAGAAATATGATATTACCAAAAATATATTGCTCGGAGCACCTGTTGAGGTTGTTTTATTCCCAATGAAAATATACCCCGCAAGGCATAATAATGGGTTTGTAGTTGCGAATGGATTTTCTGAAAAAATTAATTATTTTCAAATTTCATCTTCTCGGCAAAAAGTAACCATGAACTCTTGGGATAGTATTGAATTAAACACAGGTATTATTCATGCATATCAAAAAAACACATATGGGAATCCAATACTTTCGCCTGATGGGAAACTGTTAATAGCTGCAAGTGATAGTAGAGGTGTTGATAACGAACTGATTTTAAGTGACGCAGAAAGTCCGAAGGAAACAGTGTACTTTAAAACCCCTAATGGGATAAGCCAGGATAATAAATCAATTGCTTTTACAGCTGATGGTAAAATATTAGCAGTTTTTTGTACAAATGAAATACAATTAATTAATGTGGCAAATAAAAAAAACACCAAAACAATTTCAGTTAAAGGGGAAAATAATAATGTGTGGGAGTTTTCGAACATTACTGATATGCTGCCTGATGGAAGTGTATTGTTTACAACGTATCAACTGCCAGGAAATAATAAGGATCATATAACCGCCATATCATCCGTTACCGGATTGCCATTGTGGGATAAGGAGCTTAATTTAATGCTTTCTTATATGCAACTCAACGAGAGTGGTGATAAATTATTTGTCGGTTCATTTTCATATAATAAAAATGAACCACCTGTTTTAATGACTCTAAATCCACTTTCTGGCGAAGTGCTCAATTCAGTGGATTTCCCCAGTGATGGGCCGCTGATAAATTCTATGAACAGGAAAAAAACAATGATATCTTCTATAGGAAATATATTTAATGTAAGAACAAAAGAAAAAATAATTGAAATTCCAGAATTGTATAATAGTGTTGAATTTTTAAAAAATGACTCTTTGGTTATTGCCAATACCAATGAGGGAATTAAAATATATGATATATTTTTGAAAAAGGAGTTAGCTAAAATAATTATGTATGCCAATAGCAATGAATATATTGTTATTACTCCTGATGGACTTTTTGATGGTACCGAAAAAGCCATAAATTCTATGTATTTTGTTAAATCCAAAGAAATTATCCCACTCGCTTCTTTCTTCGAAATATACTATACTCCCAATTTATTAGCCAGAATTCTCAGTAAGCAGAATTTACCGTTGGTAAAGAATATAAGCGAACTGAATATACGCCCAACCATAAAAATACAATATGAAGAAAAACAAAGAAACTTGACTGTAGCAGATGATGTAGCAACTTATCAAAATACTTCTGGTGTAGCAACCCTAATTGTATCAGCTAGCGCTCCTGCTGATAAGGTTGATGAGATCCGCTTGTTTCATAATGGTAAAATTGTAAACTTAGCTACCCGTGGACTCTTTGTAACAGAGGATGCCTCTGGAGCAGAAACAAAAAAGTACACAATCAATCTGCTACCTGGCAACAATAGCTTTAAGGCATTGGCATTAAATACCCAACGAACAGAAAGTAAAGCTGATGAAATGGTAGTGGTATATACTGATAATAAAGCTGCGTCTGTTCCTCTTGTAACAAGTAACAATAAAGTTATTGATCCAATTGATAAAAATGCTACGCTACACCTACTGGTGGTTGGGATAGATAAATATCAGAATAAAGCTATGCGTTTAAACTATGCAATGGCAGATGCAAAAGCATTTAAGGCTGAAATAGAAAAAGATGCAGCTTCTGTAATCGGTAATATAAAGACTTACCTAGTGTATGATGAAGATGCAAATAAACAAGGTATTACCACTGCATTCAATAATGTTAAAAAAAGCACACAACCACAAGATGTATTTGTATTTTATTATGCAGGCCATGGGGTGATATCAGAAAAGAATAAGGAATTTTATTTAGTTCCTAACGATGTTATTGATTTAAAAAATGCTGATGTAGCATTACAACAAAATGGTATATCCAGTAAAATGTTGCAGCAGTATGCCATTGATATTTCTGCACAAAAACAAGTATTTATACTAGACGCTTGCCAGAGTGCTGGCGCATTTGAGCAGTTGGTTGCTACAGATGCAACACAGCAAAAGAATATTGCCAATGTAGCACGAAGTACTGGTACGCACTGGATTGCAGCAAGTGGTAGCCAACAGTATGCAACTGAATTTTCTGCACTCGGGCATGGAGCATTTACTTACGTTCTGTTACAGGCATTAAATGGAGAAGCTGCTAGTAATAAAATGATTACTATAAATGGGCTAAAAACCTTTTTGCAAGTGCAAGTGCCTGCACTAATGAAAAAATATAACGGCTCTGCACAATTGCCTTCCAGCTATGGATTTGGAAATGATTTTCCGGTAGAAGTGATTAAGTAAAAATATCTAATAAACGGGATTCTATTTGTAAAGAAAAAGTATAATGATTTAAACTATTTTGAAAACGACAACCATCTGTAAAATTATTGCAATCGTAAGACAGTAGATCCATCCCCAAAACCAATTTTTAGAAAGTTTCAATGAGGTGATCACTTTGAAATACATAAAAATCATAACCAAAACAGCCGCAATTAATGAGATTAGGAAACTTTTTTCTATTGTTCTGATACATTCAAAAAAGCAATACGGCAATAAAATGCAAGAACCTATAAAACAAGTAAATCCAATTTTTTGAATGAAAATCCATTTTTCTGTTTTCAAAAAAATCAATGCAGCTAGAATCTGAATACCCCATTTTGTGCCTGCAATTGCGCAAGATAATAGCATTTGGGTCTGCGAAAAATACAATATTCTACCTTGCTCAATAAAGAACCAAGTGATTATGGTTGATGCTATAAAATAGCATAGTGCTAAAAAAAAATATTTCATTTTTATAGAATGGTGTTGGTGTAAAGGACGGGAATCATGAATAAGCAGCCTATACCGTACAGACGGTATTGCGGGGGAATACACGAACCCTACTTTTACCGTATAAATTCAAATTTAAAAGTATAATTATGAAAAAAATTTTATTCCTCGCATTCGCATTAAGTGCAATTGTTAGTTGCAAAAAAGACGAGGTGATTAATATTATCGGTGGTGGAGCCAGTGGTTCAGCTACTACTTTATTGGCCTATGTAGATAGCGCCCAAATTTTTACAACCGACCTTACTGGCGGTAACCGAAAACTGGCTGTGGCAGCCGAAACAGCAACAGTAAACGAGTATATAGGAGATGTACAGTTTAGTGCCGATGGTACAAAATTTATTTATAATCACATCCTTAGCGGCACACCTGGTGTACGTACCCTTAAAAGTTGCAATTTAGATGGCAGCAATAAAAAAGTATTAAAAACATTTGGTGCCAATGAAAACAACAATTTTTTAAAAGTATTGGCCAATGGTAAAATTTTAGTGGGTACAAATACATTTGGTGGTGGTGCTGTAGCAAATAGCGTATTTACCATAAATGAAGATGGTACTGGCGAAACAGCATTTACACAAGCAGGTTTTAGTGTTTCTTATTCTAGCAGCGCAGATCTGTCTAAAACAGCAAGGGATATAATTTTTTATTCAGCTACTCCACCTGCGCAGGGAACTGGTTATATGGGTAGGACGATTAGTTATTTGGGCTGGTCAGAAACAGGCATTGTTACTAGTGAGAGAGTAATTGAGAATTCAACAGATGTATTTAACGATGCAACCAAAGCCGGCTTTGTTACCTTATCAAATGATGGAAGTTTGGTAGCATTTGCCGTACTATCTAGTGCTACTAAATTTGATATTTATACCAAAGAAACCAAAGCAAATGCTGCTGCCCGCAAGTTGGTTTATAGTATAACCGTGCCAGCCGATATTACAAGTGTTAGTCCTAATGATCTTAAATTACGTTGGTTAAATGGTACCGATAAATTAATAGCCTATATTGGTAAGTTTACAAGCCCACGTGGTGCTACAACAGATTACACTCAATGCCATTTAATTACTATTGGAGCTGCCAGTTCTACCGATGTAAATTGGAAGTTTATGGGCGATGATATATATGATATTGTTCCTAACTTTTAAAATTTAATATTTATGAAATACAAAGAAGTTAGCTTAATAATTAGGCTAACTTCTTTTGCTTTGAGAGAAGCACAGTTTGGTAAATTATTTAATAAAAAGAAAGATACTGCAAAGGATTCTTCAGCCATTACAGATAGCTCTAAAGAAAACGATAATCGTGCTGAGAAAAAAGGAGGCGCAAATTTTTCACAAAAATTGCTAAGGTATCTGGCGGTGCCATACAAACTCAAACCATATACGTTTTGGGACAATAAACTATAAGATTAGCCTCCCTTTTAATATAATCTGTACTTTTGTCCCTTATGGCTAAACAAACCAATTTAAGAAGGGAACAGGCATTAGAATATCATTCCAGTGGCCGCCCCGGAAAAATAGAAGTCATCCCCACCAAAGAGGCAAAAACACAGCGCGATTTATCGCTCGCTTACAGTCCCGGTGTTGCAGCACCTTGTAAAGAAATTCAAGACAACCCAGAAAATATTTATAAGTACACTGCCAAAGGCAACTTGGTAGGGGTAATTACCAATGGTACTGCTGTTTTGGGATTGGGTGATATAGGTGCTGAAGCCAGTAAGCCTGTAATGGAAGGCAAGGCTGTACTCTTTAAAATATTTGCCGATATTGACGTATTTGATATTGAAATCAATGAAAAAGACCCCGAAAAATTTGTTCAAATTGTAAAATCATTAGAACCAACTTTTGGGGGCATTAACCTTGAAGATATAAAAGCACCCGAATGTTTTTATATTGAACAACAGTTGAAAGACCAGATGAAAATTCCAGTAATGCACGATGATCAACATGGAACTGCCATTATCAGCAGTGCTGCCATGCTGAATGCATTGGAATTGCAAAAAAAGAAAATAGATAAAGTCCGTTTCGTCATCAACGGTGCAGGCGCAGCAGCAATGGCTTGCATACAATTGTACGTTGCATTGGGTGCACGCTATGAAAATTTTATTGTATTTGATAAGGATGGAGTATTGCACGAAGCAAGAACCGATTTAGGACCTATTCGAACTAAATTTGCAGTCAAAAAAAGCGATTGGACCCTGACTAAAGCCCTCAAAGATGCCGATGTGTTTTTAGGATTAAGTGTAGGAAATGTAGTTACCAAAGAAATGGTAAAAACAATGGCTAAAAATCCAATTGTTTTTGCCATGGCCAATCCCGATCCTGAAATAACTTACGATGATGCCATTGCTGTTCGTAAAGACATCATCATGGCTACTGGCCGATCAGATTATCCCAATCAAGTGAACAATGTATTGGGCTTCCCTTATATCTTCAGAGGTGCACTGGATGTGCGCGCTACGCAAATTAATGAAGCCATGAAACTGGCAGCTGTAAGGGCATTGGCTGAACTTGCTAAAACAGCAGTTCCCGATATTGTAAATATGGCTTACAATCAAAACAATATGTGTTTCGGGCCGCAATATATTATTCCCAAGCCACTCGATCCTCGCTTGCTTGCTACCATTGCCCCCGCTGTTGCCAAAGCAGCTATTGACAGTGGCGTTGCCCAAAAAAATATTACCAATTGGAACGACTATGCGCTGGAATTAAATAAGCGTCTTGGTCTCGATAACCAGTTATTTAGAGTAATAAGTAGCAAAGCTAGAAAAGATCCAAAGCGATTGGTTTTTGCAGAAGCAGACAATATTAAAATATTAAAAGCAGCCACCATTGTTTATGATGAAGGGATTGCTTATCCTATTTTATTAGGTGACCCTGAAAAAATAAATAGGATTGCAGAAGAAAACAGTATCGACTTATCGGATATTCCCATTGTAGATCCACGCAGCAATGAAATGGAGAAAAAAAGAGAATCTTATGGTGAGCTCTTCTTTAGCAAGCGTCAACGCAAAGGTTTCAATCATCATGAGAGCTTGAAAATTATGAAAGATCGCAACCACTTCGGTTGTATGATGGTGGAGACTGGTGATGCCGATGCCATGCTCTCTGGACTAACAAAGAATTATGCAGAAGCCATTCGTCCCGCTTTGCATATTATTGGTACGGAAGATGGGGTGAAGAAAATTGCTGGTATGTATTTGTTGCTTACCAAAAAAGGGCCATTGTTCCTGGCCGATACTACCGTAAACTTTAATCCCACCGCAGAAGAGTTGGCAGATATTACCATGATGGTTGCAAAAGAAGTACGCAACTTTAATCTTACACCAAGAATTGCCATGTTAAGTTATAGTAATTTTGGAAGCAGTGACTCTCCCGAAGCCAAATTGGTAGCAGCAGCAACCAAAATTTTAAAACAACGCAATCCTTCCTTAATTGTAGATGGTGAAATGCAAGGCAGCTTAGCTTTTAATAAAGAAATTTTACGCGATAATTATCCATTTAGTGAATTGGTAAACGAAGAAGTAAACGTACTCATGTTCCCCAACCTTACTTCAGGTAATATCACATATAACTTACTAAAAGAACTGGGCGGTGCCGATGCAATTGGTCCTATTTTATTGGGACTTAAAAAGCCTGTTCACGTGCTTCAATTAGGCAGCAGCGTAAGAAATATTGTGAATATGGCTTTGCTTGCAGTGGTAGACGCTCAACTGAAAAATCGGGTGGATACTGCCGAACAAGTGAAAAAAAGCAGTTGGTGGAAGAGTAGGAGGAAGGTGGAGGGTAGACCGTAGACTGGTTTACTAATTTTAATCTGTACCTTTATTCTGCTTAACTCACCAAGCATTTATTCAAACCCAATTGCTAAATTTTAGACCCAATCTTCCATGAATTTTTTCACCCACTTAGGTTCTTACTTACTCATGCTTAAAGGCATGTTTTCCAAGCCTGAGAATTGGCGGATGTATTGGAAAGAATTCATGCACCAATGTGTAGAAATTGGATTGGGGGCATTGCCTATTGTGGTTATTATTTCGCTATTCTTAGGTGCAGTAACTACGGTGCAGACTGCTTATCAACTGGTAAGTCCACTCGTGCCTCAGTCTACCATTGCGCAGATTGTAAGAGACAGTATGATTTTAGAATTATCTCCTACCGTTGTAAGTGTAGTTTTAGCGGGCGTAGTGGGTAGTAAAATTGCCAGTGAACTCGGTAATATGCGCATCAGTGAACAAATAGATGCATTGGAAATTATGGGTATTAATACCAAAAGTTATTTATTAATGCCCAAAATACTTGCATCATTGGTTGTTATACCTTGCTTAATAGTTATTTCAGCAGTATTGGGTATTTGGGGTGGAAGAACCGCTGGTAGTATGGCTGGTATTTTACCTGCTGATATTTTTGATATTGGATTACGACAGAATTTGAACTTTTTTAATATTAATTTTGCGTTATACAAAGCCTATACCTTTGCATTTATCATCAGTAGTGTTCCTGCCTATTATGGGTATAATGTAAAGGGAGGCGCGCTTGAAATTGGCCGCTCCAGCACCAGCGCTGTAGTGGTAAGCTGTATTCTTATTTTAGTGGCCGACTATCTGCTTGCCGCCTTGTTGCTCTAAGTATTTTCTGTATCTTACAGGTATATGAATCCGCAATTCGAGCGCTTTAAACAAGTTATTACCCATCCCTTAAAGTTTGCTTTTTTTAAGTTAACAAAATTGCCAGCTGCATTTATTGCAGGGCTAAAAATTGAATATATTGATGCCCAAAAAACTACAGTTACCGTTCGCTATAATTGGTTAAACCAAAACCCCTTCAAGTCAATGTATTTTGCAGTGCAATCTATGGCTGCAGAAATGAGTACTGGCTTATTTGCAGTGGGGCAAACCTATCAGCGCAATCCGCCAATTAGTATGCTGGTAGTAAGTGTAGAAGGTAAGTTTTTTAAGAAGGCAACAGGGCTTATTGCTTTTACCTGTAACAATGGTAAATTGGTAAGTGATGCTATTGATGAAAGCATTGCAACGGGAGTAAGTAAAACAGTTGTTTGTAAATCAACCGGTACCAATGAAGCTGGAGAACTGGTATCAGAATTTTTAATTACTTGGAGTTTTAAAGTCAAACAATTATGAATATCAGTTTTCATGGCGCAGCACGCACAGTTACGGGTTCCAAGCATTTATTGGAATTAAAAAGTGGAAAGAAAGTACTGCTCGATTGTGGCCTCTTTCAAGGTATGGGCAAACAGACCGATCAGCTGAATGCTGAATTTGGTTTTGTGGCCGCTGAGATCAGTTATTTAATTTTATCACATGCCCATATTGATCATTCCGGTTTAATTCCTAAATTGGTAAGAGAAGGCTTTAGGGGTGCTATCTATGCTACGCCTGCTACATTGGCATTGGCAGAAATTTTATTGGAAGACTCTGCGATAATTCAACGCGACGATACGAAATTTATTAATAAGCGAAGAGCAAAAAAAGGACTCCCACCTTATGCTCCACTATATGATATCGCAGATGCTGCATTGGCCATTGAATTGTTTAAAAAAGTGGAGTACAACAAGTGGACTGAAATTGATGATGAAATAGCAGTATTGTTTACCGATGCAGGCCATATAATTGGCAGTGCAGCCGTTCATCTTAAAGTGAAAGAATCGTCAAATACAACACGCATTACATTCAGCGGAGATGTGGGTAGATATAATGACGCCATTCTACGTTCACCTGCTGAATTTGATCAGGCAGATTATATTATTCTGGAGAGTACCTATGGCAACAAATTACACGATGATGTAGTTGGCATTACCGACAATTTAGAGAAATGGATTCGCCATACTTGCATTGATAAAAAAGGCAAGCTAATCATACCCGCATTCAGCGTGGGTAGAACGCAAGAAATTTTATATGCACTCAATCAGTTAGAATTAGAAAATAGATTGCCCAAAGTGCCTGTTTATGTGGACAGCCCCCTTAGCAGAGAGGCGACCGAATTGCTCAAACAATTTCCAGAGAATTTTAATCAAAAAATTCGGAAAATTATGGAGACCGATTCAGATCCATTTGATTTTAAAGGATTGAAATTTATTAAAACAGTGGAGGAGAGTAAGTTTTTGAATGAGCTTCCCCAGCCCTGTGTAATTATATCTGCCAGCGGTATGGCCGATGCAGGAAGGGTAAAGCACCATATTATGAATAATATTGGCAATGCAAGTGCCACCATTTTAATGGTAGGTTACGCCGATCCTTTTTCATTGGGTGGAAGGTTAACGAATGGCGCAAAAGAAGTAAAAATATTCGGCGAATTATACCAAGTAAAAGCTGAAGTTGGTGTTATGCGCAGTATGAGTGCACATGGGGATTATGATGATCTATGCCAATTCCTAGCTTGCCAAAATCCTGATAAGGTAAAGACTTTATTTCTAGTGCATGGCGAGTACAACGTTCAGCAAGATTTTGCCAAACGATTAAGCAGAAAGCATTTTGCAGATGTACAAATTCCAGCCATGCATGAACGATTTGAGTTGATATAGTCAAATTGTTGTACCTTCTACTAACATTGATCTACATGCTGAAAGTTTCTACTATACAATTGCTGCGTTTTCCTTTTTCTTTTTTTCTAATGCCTGTATTTTGGTTTGCCCTAAGCCTACAATCCACTATTTATTGGCCTGCTGTTTTATTGTTGTTTGTTATACTTCATTTATTGGTGTACCCATCTAGCAATGGATACAATAGTTATATGGACAGGGATGAATCTAGTATTGGTGGTATTGAAAAACCACCTCCACCCGAAAAAGAACTTTGGATGGTTACCCTAATCATGGATGTATTGGCAATACTATTGGCCTGCTTTATTTCATTTACCGTAGCAGGATTTTTATTGGTTTACATTATTTTCTCGCGCTTATACAGTTATAGGGGGGTGCGACTTAAAAAATATCCCATCATTGGTTACCTCACCGTAGTACTAAACCAAGGATTATTGGTTTTTGGCATGGTTTGTTTTGCAGCAGGAAATAATCCATTCACAGCTCAACTATTGTTGCCATCCATTGCTGCTGCTTTATTAATCGGAGGCTTTTATCCCATCACCCAAATTTATCAGCATGAATCGGATAAAGCAGATGGCGTAAAAACCATTTCTATTTTATTGGGAAAAAAAGGGACTTTTATATTCTGTGGATTAATTTACTCAGCGGCGTTTGGTCTGCTATTTGCCTATTTTTCTAAATTGAATCAACAGGGCTTATTTTTTCTTTTACAAATCTTTTTCCTTCCCGTTATAGTATATTTTATAGTATGGAGTATAATGGTATGGAAAGATGAAAAGAATGCCAACTTTAAACACACCATGCAAATGAACTGGCTGGCATCATTTTGTTCAAATGCGGCATTTATAACGATATTAATTGTACAAAAAATTGGCTAATATTATTTCTATTGCAACAGCAAATCCAGCTTATTGCCACCAACAGTTGGATATACTTAATTTTATGCAAAACGTGTATCAACTGAATGAAGTTGATCAGCGAAAATTAAAATTCCTTTATCACCAAAGTGGTATTCATACAAGGTATTCTGCCATTGCAGACTACCTTGGGGGCGAAGCAGAAAGAGATTTTATTCCTGCTGATACAAATGCCGATTTCCCGTTGCTAGAAAAAAGGATGGAAATTTTTGACGCCCATGCATTAAACTTATCCATAGCAGCTATTCAGAAATGTATTGAACCATTTTTGCCCATTAACCAGATCACGCATTTAATTACCATCAGTTGTACTGGTATGAGTGCGCCTGGGCTCGATTTGCAAATTATGCAGGCATTAGAATTACCGACTACCATTTTTCGTACTTCTATTAATTTTATGGGTTGCTATGCAGCAGTACATGGACTTAAATTGGCCAAAATGATTTGTGATAGTACACCCAATGCAAATGTAGTAATAGTGGCGACAGAATTGTGTACCCTGCATTTTCAAAAAGAATTTACCGAAGACAATGCTGCCAGCAGTTTGTTATTTGCAGATGGATCTGCCGCAGTATTAGTAAGCAATTGTATTAATGCCCCAAAATCACTTTCCATCCAAAATTTTTACGCGCAGGTGGCATTTAACGGTCAAGAAGATATGGCATGGAACCTCAGTAGCAAAGGATTTTTGATGAAGCTAAGCAGCTATATTCCCCAGCTTATTGAAGACGATATTGAAGCACTAATTTCAAAAGCTCTAGCTGCAGGTAACAACACAAAAAGCGATATTACACATTGGTGTATTCACCCCGGTGGGAAAAGAATTTTAGATCTCATTCAACGAAAAATGCAGCTCACAGAATCTGATTTACAGTACGCGAGAAAAGTATTGTACAATTATGGTAATATGTCGTCTCCCACCGTATTGTTTGTGTTAAAAGAAATAATGGATGCAATTGATCAGCCTGGAGCTGTGATTTTGGGAATGGCATTTGGGCCGGGATTAACCATGGAGACTTTTACATTGAAAAATAGTTAATGAGCACTACAAGATCATATAAATCAGAATTGCTTGATGCCGATGAAATTCCATTTCCAGCTATTCTACTCAATATGCAAGAACTGAATACCATTAATACTTTGCTGGGAGGGCATACCATTACCATTAAAGGATTGAAGCAGTTAATTGGAAATAAAAAAACAATTACCGTATGCGAAATAGGTTGTGGTGGGGGAGATAATTTGGCAGCAGTTTTTAAGTATTGTCAAAAAAATAATATCGCAGTTCAATTGATTGGAGTAGATTTAAAACCATCCTGTATTGAAGTTGCCAAGCAACATTCCGTATTAAAAAATAATACTCGATTTATTTGTAGCGATTATGCGTTGGTGCATTTTGATGAAAAGCCAGATATTATTTTCTCTAGTTTATTTTGTCACCATTTTATAGAAATACAACTGGTGCAACAATTGCAATGGATGCGGCAGCAATCTAAATTGGGGTTTTTTATCAACGATTTGCATCGGCATTGGTTGGCTTATGCTTCTATTAAATTGCTTACGCAACTTTTTTCTAAATCATATCTAGTAAAAAATGATGCGCCACTTAGTGTACAGCGAGGATTTTTGCAAAAAGAGTGGGAGGTGATTTTTAAACAAGCAGGTATCGCCAATTATAATATTAGCTGGCAATGGGCATTTAGGCATTTAATTGTTTACAAACAACTGAATAATTAGTATGGCAGCAGATTATGATATTGGAATTGTAGGAGGTGGTTTGGGGGGTCTAACACTGGCTATTCAGGCGGCGCAGCAAGGTTATAGTGTAGTGTTGTTTGAGAAAGAGCAATACCCCTTTCATAAAGTTTGTGGAGAATATATAAGTAATGAAAGTTGGAATTTTTTAGAACGTTGTGGCGTGCCATTGGATGAATGGGAACTGCCTAAAATAAATAAACTTACTATATCTGCATCATCTGGTAAGCCATTTAATTTTCAATTGCCTTTGGGAGGCTTTGGTGTTAGTCGCTATAAACTCGACAATAGCCTGTATCAAAAAGCCCTAAGTTTAGGGGTAGCAGTTTACACAGCAACAAAAGTAAATGATGTAAAAAAAATAGATGAAGTTTTTCATATCAACTCAGATACTACAACGGTCTCGGCGTTGGTGGTGGTTGGTGCATTTGGTAAAAAAGCAAATCTAGATGTTAAGTGGAGTAGGGATTTTATTCAACACAAGCCCACTAAAATGAATAATTATCTGGGTGTAAAATACCATATAGAGTATCCGCATCCAATAGATAATATTTCATTGCATAATTTTGCAAATGGGTATTGCGGTATTTCAGCTATTGAAAATAATAAGTGTTGCTTGTGTTATTTAACAACTGCAGAAAATTTAATAGCTGCTGGTAATTCTATTACAGCTATGGAACAGAATATCTTATCAAAAAATAAACAGCTAGCGGCTATCTTTTCTAATGCACGTTTTTTATACGAACAGCCCATCACCATTTCACAAATAAACTTTCACAAAAAAGAGCAGGTAAACAACCATATATTATTTGTAGGAGATGCGGCAGGAATGATTACCCCATTGTGCGGCAATGGGATGAGTATGGCTATGCAATCGGGTTGTATGGCATTGGCGCAAATTCAATTGTACTTGAATAAGCATATTAGTAGGCAGGAGATGGAATTGAACTATCAAAAAAACTGGCAAAAGCAGTTTGCATTTAGAACCGCTACTGGCAGATGGGTACAAAATTTTTTCGGCGGTGCTAGTACAACAGTTTTTTTACAGATCATGAGTAAGTCCACTTACTTATCTAAAAAACTCATTCAACAAACCCATGGGCAACCCTTTTAATAAGTAGAATAGCCATTCTATTTATTTTCCTATCTTGTAATTAAATTATCTCATTCATGAAAAATATTTTTCTTTTATCCGCTGTTATTTTCATGTGTATTACTGCAAATAGTCAGTCCATACATTACCGAGTATCCTTTCCAAATATTATTCATCATGAGGCAGAGATTAGTATTGTAGCGGAAACACTGCCCATGAAGACTGTTGTATTTCGGATGAGCCGATCTTCACCCGGTCGCTATGCAACGCATGAATTCGGGAAAAATATTTATGATGTAAAAGCATATAATAAAATGGGTAAGTTGCTTCCTATTTATAGGGTAGACGGCGATATTTATGAAGTTCCTAATTATACTGGATATGTAAAAGTGGTGTACACGCTGTATGCCAATTATGCCGATGGAACTTATGCAGGTATAGATGCATCCAGTGTACACATGAATATGCCAGCATCATTTATATGGGTAAAGGGGGCAGATAAAGTTCCTATTGATATTCAGTTTGATCTACCTGAAGATAAAAAATGGAGTATTGCTACACAGCTTAAACCTACTGGTGATAACAATAGGTTTACAGCACCTGGATTGCAGTATTTCATGGATAGTCCCACTAAAATTGGCGTACTAAATCGTAAAAATTGGGTACTTAAAAACCCCGATGGAAAATCCTATCAATTTGAGTTGGCATTAGAAGCAGAAACAAACGATACAACTACTGCGGGCTTTGCCAAAAAAATAGAAATAATTACCCAAGAGGCAAAAGTAATTTTTGGCGAACTACCTGCTTATGATTATGGTATTTATACTTTTATAGCCAGTATAAATCCTTATGTAAAAGGAGATGGTATGGAGCATAGAAATTCCACCATGATTGCTATTCCTACCAAGTTTAGTAATAGTAATTTTTTGTTGGGTGTTTTTGCACATGAGTTTTTTCATTGTTGGAATGTAGAACGTATAAGGCCTAAAACAATAGAACCATTTAATTTTGAAAAGAGCAATATGAGTGATGAGCTTTGGTGTGCAGAAGGATTTACGCAGTATTATGGCGACTTGATTTTAACAAGAGCAGGGTTAGCGTCTACTGAAAGTTTTTTGGAAGATATTAGTGGGCTCATTAATACCAAAGAAAATACACAAGGAGCAAAGCGTTTTTCTCCAGTAGAAGCCAGCCGGCATGCGGTATTTGTAGATGCAGGGGTAGCGGTAGATAAAACCAATTATTCCAATATGTACACATCATATTATCCTTATGGAGGTGCAATTGCATTGGCATTAGATTTAGAGTTGCGCACTAGGTTTGCCAATCTTAGTTTGGATAGTTATATGGGGGCAGTCTGGAAAAAATTTGGTAAAACAGAAATGCCTTATAATGTAGTAGGGTTAGAAACGGTATTGGCAACCCTTACAAGCGATAAAAATTTTGCGCAAGAATTTTTCAAAAAATATATTAGGGGGCATGAATCCTTCAATTACAAGCCCATGCTTGAAAAGGCGGGGCTTCTGTTAAAGCAAACACAATCAGGAAAATCTTGGTGGGGCAACACAAGAGTAACGGAGGGAGTTTATTTAACAATAGCGGCTAATACAGTTATTGGGACACCCTTGTACAATGCCGGTTTAGATATTGATGATCAGGTGACTACCATTGATAAGCAAACAGTAAAAAAACAATCTCAGGTAGATAGTATTTTAAAAGCACACCAGCCCGGTGATGAGATAGAGTTGATTTATATACATAGGGGAGAAACAAAAACTACTAGGTTAAAGCTGAGTCAGAACCCAGCTTTAACAGTGGTTTTAATGGAAAAGGAAGGGTTAACCGTAACGGAAGAAATGTATGCCTTTCGTAAGAAATGGCTGGGGAGCCAGATAAAGTAGAAGGGTTAATTACTCCAGTTGCGAAGCAGTTCAATATGAATAAAGGGGGCGCCTTGAAATGCAGTAAGTGCTTCGCACAATACGCATGCTGGTTCTAATTTGGGTGTCTTCACTATTTTTATGGATGCAACCAATCCTACGCGACTAGCAGTAAGCGTCTGCATTTTTTGCATGTCTTCGCAAGTGAATTTGGTATTAAAAACGTGTTCGAATTTAACACCTGCTGAGTTGTATCCAGATACCCCTAAATGATAGTAGTTAGAATCTAGAATTTGTACAATGGCGGTATTGCAAATTTCTGATAGGATTTTTACTTTAAAAGTATTACTCTGCGATTCAGATTCTGTTTTTTCGCAACTGCTGGCGAAGATGAAAATTACAAAGGTTAGGAGTAAATGACGGTAATGCATATGTTGATTTTAAATCATGACACTCAGTCAATCAAAAGCGTTGCATAGATGGGAAATAGTTGTACTATACAGGGTATGCCAATATCATAGGTCTAGTTATATGTCGTTCAGCCTGTTTTTCAGCGAGTCGTATATTTCTTGCTTTTTGTAAGTGTCAAATTCCTTTTATTGCATAAGCTCTCTTCCGCTCCATCTCTTCTTGTAATTCTGCGTGTAATGCATAAGTGCCTGCGGGTAATAACAGTTTAGATAAAACAGGCATTAATTCAATTAACATTAATAATGATACCAATAAATAATAGCGAAATGCAACTGCATTATTATTACTCACCAAATGATTCAATGCCTCTATTCGAGTTATAAATCCATTGTTTAATAACCGCTCAAATACTTGCTGCTCTTGTTTTACACGCGTTTCAATATCTTTTAAACTATTGTCAACATCCACAATAACTGGCTTCAATTCTATTAAACGCTGTTGATAATCGGCATCCAACTTCTGGTATGCTGCTTGCTTTGCCATAGCAATATTTTTCAGTCCCACTTTTTTACTGCCCCCTGTTCCATCCATCTCCTGCATAAAATCTTTTCTGGCGGCAGCTACTGCTGTGTACAACTCATTCAACTCCTTCTTTGCAGTTTGTTTTCGCAGCATCATCCCATTTTTTTCCTCCTTATAAACCGCTTGTTGATCTACCAGTTTTTTGCGCTTGCGTTGTTCATTGTCAATTGATACCTGCACTTTAATTTCTGCATCAAACAAAAATAATAATGCCGGCTGCGCCATAAATAACCCAATGGTTAGGGCGAGTAATCCACGAAATAAAATAGTCCACCATCCACCCCCAAGTTTCACCTTCATTCCTTTTATAAGTGCCCGATCTATAAATAGTATAATGCCTCCCATGAAAATACCCAATAAAAGTGCTGCCCACCATGCTGTTACTATTGTGCTGAAAAAATAAGTCCACGCCAATGTTGCAAATAACCAAGTGCCAAGTACCAACATACCAATAATAGAATGCCTATTACGATCTACCACACAATCACTAAGCAATTGCTCTTCAGCAGTAGATAACCACCATAAAAATCGCTCCCTTATATTGGGGATATAGTTTTCCGATGTAAAAACAGGAGGGCTGCTTTTTTCCATAACAATGTTATTGGCTATTTAATGTAAAAATGGTTGGTTGGTATTTGGTTGATTGGAAGGATAAAGAAACGAGGAAATTCTGGTATTTTGTTACCGTTCCTATTATTTTGGTTCTTTTTAACCTAAAACCAATTCAAGACGCTTGTTTGCAGTGCAAATACTACCTTTGCCGCTCAATAAAATTGAGTATGAAGACGGATAAGAATACGGTCATTGGTTTTATATTGTTGGGTGGGTTATTTTTTCTCTATTTCTGGTATACCAATCAGCAACAGAACGCTATATTGGCGACAAAGAAAAAAGAAGCTGATTCACTGGCACTTGTATCTGCTGCCAAACTCAAATTGATAGATATTGTTGCAGCTAAAGCAGATTCTTTAAAGCGTGATTCTGCCGTTCGCATTTCGGTTGCTGGCGCATTTACCGATGCAGCCATTGGTAAGGAAGAAGTTGTGACCATTGAAAATGAATTGATTAAAGCCAGTTTTACCAATAAAGGTGCGCAGATTCAATCGGTGAGCCTAAAAAAATACAACGACGATGCTAAAAAACCCGTTGTACTGGCCAATCGCAATACCATTGCATATAATATTAATACAGCAGCGGGACAGTCAGCTTCCGTTGAAGACCTATTCTTTACCGCTGGTACGGTTGAGAAATTGGCTGATGGCAGCCAGCGCATTAAATTTATATTGAATGCAGCTAATGGACAATCAGTTTCGCATACTTATACCGTTAAACCCAATAGTTATAAGATTGACTGGGATTTGGGAATGAATGGTGCCAATCAATTGCTTACCAATAATTCATTGAATTTAACTTGGAATGTAGCCACCTCACAGATGGAGCGTGCTCCTGCTTACGAACGCCAGACTTCTAATATTTGTTTCTCAGAAAACAATTCATTCGATTATATCTCTTCTAAAACAGATCACAAATTTGAGCAGCCGGTTCAATGGGTAAGTGTGGTTCAACAATTTTTCAACAACACATTAATTGCTGGTAATTCATTCAATAGCGGTGATATTAAGTGGGCTCGTGCTACCGATTCAAGCAGAAATCTTGCAACCGCTACTGCTTCATTGCAAATGAAAGTTGCACCCGCAGCCAACCTAAATATTCCCTTTCATTTTTATATTGGGCCTAGTGAATATATTTTATTAAGCAAGCAGGCACCTGAGATGGATAAGATTGTAAACTTAGGCAGGGATATGTACGCTTTTGTTCGCCCCATCAATAAGTATATCATAATGAAAGTTTTCGATTTCTTTGCAGGATTCGTCGCCAATTATGGATGGGTAGTATTGTTGCTTACCTTATTTATTCGCCTTGTTACTGTTCCGCTTACATACAGTAGTTATTTAAGTGGTGCTAAAATGAAAGCAATGCGTCCTGAACTAGATGTATTGAAGAAAAAATTTGGAGAAGACCAACAAGGTTTTGCCATGGAGCAAATGAAATTATTTAGAGAAGCTGGTGTAAACCCTTTGGGTGGTTGCATTCCAGCACTATTACAGATTCCTATTTTCTTTGCCCTCTATAGTTTCTTTAACTCTAATATTGCGCTTAGGGGACAAGCATTTTTATGGAGTAATGACCTATCTTCTTTTGATTCCATTGCTACTTTACCCTTCACCATTCCAGCATTTGGCAATCATATTAGCCTGTTTACCATCACGGCTGTACTTACCAGTTTTCTTACTTCTATTTATAATATGAGCATGACTCCAACACAGGATAATCCTGCGTTAAAGTATATGCCATATATATTTCCGTTCATGTTATTGTTTATCTTCAATAGCCTTCCTTCTGCGTTAACTTGGTATTATACGGTCTCTAATATTATTACGCTTACTTTGCAATTGGTGATTCAGAATTATATCATCGATCATAATAAAATTATGGCAAAGATTGAACAGAAAAGAAAAGCTCCTAAGTCCAAAAGTAAGTGGCAGGAACGTTATGAGCAAATGGTAGATAGTCAGAAAAAAGTGCAGGATCTTAAAAATAAAACCAATAAAAAATAGTCAATATGCGAAGTGTACTGCTGCTATTATTGCTGATATTATTCGGAGATAAAAGTAATGCTCAAACAAGGGTGGTAGCAGAAGTTACTTTGGTTTATAGTATTGAAGTGGTAAACGAATTAAATACTGACAAGGATGCGTTGGCTCAATTAAAACAAAGCTCAAAGACTGTTTATATTAAAGGTAATAATAGTAGGGTTGATTTAAGTAGCCCTTCTTTTTCCCAGTCATTAATATACAGCAAGGGAAATGGTACCGCTGTAATTTTAAGGGAAATGGGTACGAATAAATTCATGACCAAGCTAGACAGTAAGCAATGGAATAAGCAGAATGAGAAATTTACCGGAATGATGGTGAAATATCCAGGAGATACCAAAACCATACTGGGATACGATTGTAAAAAAGCAATCTTACAGTTACAAGATGGAAGTACTTTTTCTGTTTATTATACAACGGCTATCTCCCCATCTGTACGGGAATTTGAATACCAGTTTAAAGATATTCCAGGTTTTGTATTGCAATATGAAGCAATGGATGGGTACACACAAAAAATCATTTATACTGCTACTAAAATAAACTTAAATCCAGTTGCAGCCTCTAAATTTGATATTCCAACAAGCGGATACCGACTATTGAGTAATTAATGTGCAGATTGGGGAGTTTTGAACTTGGGAACTTTTACCTTAAACTTATATGGATAAATATAAGTGGTATTTCCACTGTTATATTGAAGCATACTATTCACTTCATTGTTGTGTATAGGGGAGGAACCAAGAGAAAGTTGTAAGCCTTTATATTGAAGATTCGCTTTGATTGCGTTTAAGGAAAGACCTTTCTTTGAAAAATTATTCAAACTACGCAGTGAATATTTATTGCTTTTTACCTTATCATCAACAATACCAGTAAACGTAGAAGCAGCAAATACCAACTGGATACTCAGTACGAGTAGCATGGCAAAAGCTGTTTTTCTGATATTTTGTTTCTGGCTCACAGTACAAATGTATTACTATTGTTAAACAATTTAACGTTTATTTTTTGTTAACAAACGTTAATATGCGAAAAAAATTAAAAATTCTTGTTTAAAGTCCAAATTTTGACTTAAATTAGGTAAACCATTCGTTATATGCGAGAAAATCCTTACCGCGAAGATCGAGATGAACTGAAAGAATTAATTCTCCAGTATCAGAATATGAAACATGGCAGGGGGCATTCTTTTTTGGAAGAAGATGCTTTTGAGCGCATAATTGACTACTACGATGAAAAAGAAGACTTACAAGAGGCACTTCTAGCGGCCGAATTTTCATTGGAATTGTATCCCTTTTCTGCCACGTTGATGATTAAAAAAGCAGATTTATTATTGGCCACTCGCAAATATCAAGAAGCACTTCAAATTTTAGAATCAGCCGAGTTATTCGACAGCAGTGACCTGAACCTTTATATCCTAAAAACAGATGCATATTTGGCATTGGATCAACAATCAAAAGCAGTAGAATTATTAGAATCTGCACTGGGATTATTTGAAGGAGAAGAGCGATTGGATCTTTTATTTGAATTGGCAGATGTGTACGACGATTATGAAGCTTTCGACAAAGTATTTGAGTGTTTAAAATTGATTTTAGAAGCCGATCCTACCAATGAAGAAGCCTTGTATAAAATTTGCTTTTGGACTGATTTTACAGGTCGCAACGAAGAAAGTATTCGCCTTCACCAAGAAATTATTGAAGAGCATCCCTTCTGTGAATTGGCTTGGTTTAATTTGGCCGCAGCCTATCAAGGTATTAAGCTGTATGAAAAATCTATTGATGCCTACCAATATGCAGTAGCCATTGATGAAAAATTTGATTATGCTTATCGCAATATGGGCGATGCTTACTTGCGGTTGAGAAAATACAAGGAAGCCATTGAAGTATTGGAGAAAGTATTGGAGTTAACCCGTCCCGAAGATGTTATTTATGAAGCAATTGGGCATTGCTACCATAGAATGGGCAAATTTGCACAAGCTCGTTTCAATTATAAAAAAGCGGTGCACCTGAATCCAGATGATAGCAGGCTGCATTATAAAATTGCCGTCACCTATATGTTAGAAGAACAATGGCAGCCAGCAGCAAAGCAGTTGGAAAATGCCATGCGTATACACCGGTCTATGCCTGAATACAATCTTGCAATGGGCGAGTGTAAAATGAATTTGAAAAAATACAAAGAAGCCATCCAATTTTTTGGGACTGTAGTAAGGCACCGTCCCAAAAGTGTTGCAGGTTGGGAGGCACTCATTCGTTGCTTAATGAATGCAGGTATGGAAGAAGATGCTTTGGAGCAGTGTGCAGTAGCTTTAAAAGCCACGGAACAGAAGCCCTTGTTTTTTTTCTATGCCAGTACCATTTTGTTTTCATTGGGAAAAACAAAGGAAGCTTTGCTGCGACTGGAAAATGGAATGGAAAAATCGCCCAAACTACTCAAGAAATTCATGGAATTAAATCCCGCAATTCTTCAAAACAATCAGGTAGTAGACATTATTGCAAGGTATAAAAAGGGAAGAAAAATTTAATCAATTTTTTGACTTGGTTTGTTGCACCCTAAAATACCAACGTCAAAATCAAATAATTAACCCAAACAGCATCTCAATAGTATTGTGTATTTTCGCACCCGAATAAATGAATAGGAATGAATTTTAATCTTACACAGATACCAGAAAGAACAGCACAGCCCCGTACTTCAGGACTTACCATGGTGATGGACAAAGGTCTCAGCATTAATCAAGTGAAAGACTTTATGAGTATTGCTCGGCCCCACGTAGATATTGTGAAACTTGGTTTTGGTACTTCATTCGTAACCCCAAATCTTAGAGAGAAACTGGAAGTTTATGCTACTTATGATATTCCTGTTTATTTTGGTGGAACTTTGTTTGAAGCATTTTTAATTAGGAACCAGTTTGACGATTATATTGCCGTTTGCAAAGATTATGGCATTCATTATATTGAAGTAAGTGATGGTTCAATTAATATACCCCACGCAGAAAAGTGTGGATATATTGAAAAATTAACCCAATATGCGACCGTATTAAGTGAAGTAGGCAGTAAAGATGCAGCCCATATTATTCCACCCTATAAATGGATTGAATTGATGCGTGCAGAACTAGAAGCTGGCTCTACCTACGTTATTGCAGAAGCGCGTGAAGCTGGCAATGTAGGCATATATAGAGGTAGTGGCGAAGTAAGGGAGGGACTGGTACAAGAAATACTTACACAAATACCTGCGGAGAAAATTATTTGGGAAGCTCCACAAAAAGCACAACAATTGTATTTTCTTGAATTGATTGGATGCAATGTAAACCTAGGTAATATTGCACCCAATGAAGTAATTCCATTAGAAACCATGCGCATTGGTCTTAGGGGTGATACTTTTAGTCTTTACCTTGATAAACAGTAGAACTATGCGATTATTTGGTCTACTTGGGTATCCACTTACGCATTCATTCTCACAAAAATATTTCACCGAAAAATTCGCCAGCACCGGTATTACCGATGCTGAATACCGCAATTTTTCTATTCCTGATATTACCGAATTGCACCAGATATTGAAGGCGGATATTGGGCTTTGTGGTTTTAATATTACTATTCCGCACAAGAAGCAGGTTATTCAGTTTTTAGATGAATCTACCGATGCAGTTAAAAAAATGGGTGCTTGCAATTGTGTTCATATAAAAAATGGCAGGTTGATTGGGTATAATACCGATATAGTAGGTTTTGAACAGTCCCTTATTCCTTATTTAAAACCTCAACATACCAAAGCGTTGATTCTTGGAACTGGGGGTGCCGCTGCTGCCGTTCAATACGTACTGCGTAAACTCAATATTGCCTACACCAATATCTCTAGAAATGCAGGCGAAAATTGTATTCCTTATTCAGTATTGAACCAGTCATTGATGGAGCAACACACACTTATCATCAACACTTCACCTGTAGGTCAATACCCGTTAACAGAAGCATCGCCAGCCATTCCTTATGAATTTATTACGGAAGCTCATCATTTGTTCGACTTGATTTATAACCCTACAGAAACCAGTTTTCTTCAAAAGGGAAGGGCACAAGGAGCTACCACACAAAATGGGTATGAGATGTTGGTATTACAAGCAGAAGAAAGCTGGCGCATTTGGAACCAGAAGGGCTAATATGGTAATTAAATTACAATGGAATTACTGCTTCTTCATTCAATATAAATATTTGGGTGCCTCTTTTTTGCTTCATTATTTTTAGTCCACTGAATTTACTAAATGCGGGAAGAATACACTGTTGTTGGGTGAAGTAAAAGCATGGAAATTTTAAACTTTGTTTGGCCATCCCTTTTATTGAAATACCGGGATGAATATGACCAGAAAAAGTAAACAAAGTTTTCTCGGTAGGTGCCAATGCTGCTGGGTCGTGCACAAATTGAAATCCTTTTAATGTAAATACACCATCATGCACTTTAATATCGGCACTGGTATACCAATTGTTGTGTAAGATATCGTGGTTGCCACGAACCAAAATAAAATGGATGGATAAAAAATCTTTTCGCCATTTTAAAAAAAGGTTTAGTTCTTCATTGGCAACACTATGGAAAAAGTCGCCGACTATAATTATTTTTTCTACCTTAAATTCATGAATCAGGTTAAAAAACCTTTGTAAATCTTCTTGGTAAACTTGTGGTGGAACAGCAATCCCGTGCTTTCTAAAATGTCCTGTCTTGCCAAAATGTGTATCAGATACGATTAATGCTTTTTCATCCTCCCAAAAAATGGCTCTATTGGGTGAGAGCCAGAATCGGTTTTGTTGAACAATATGCAATATGGGTGCAGTCATTAATTGCTAAGATAAGTTTAGCATTTCAATTATAGTGCTGCTAATTGTTGTTGCATTTTTTTTATGCGGTCTTCTAATTTTTCTGATGAAAGATTATTCCGGTTTAATCCATCTACAATAATGGGGAAGGAGAGTGGCGTTAATTTTTTTGGGAAACTAATTATTATTTTACTTTGAATAATTCTTTGGAGCGACTTTCGCAGTCGCACTTCATCCATTTGTTGGGTCATCACTTCTTGGTAAGCCTGCCGTAATAAAATATTGGTGGGATCAAATTCTTCAAATACTTTAAATAACAAAGAAGCAGAGGATTGTAAATGCCTAGCTTTTACTTTTTCTCCCGGCATGCCTTGAAAAACCAATCCACCTATAACTGCAATATCCCTGAATTTTCTTTTGGCCATTTCTGTGCTGTTCACACTGTGCTGAATATCTGTTAGTAAATGTGCTTGTGTAAATAAATCGTAAGCATTACTATCGTCAACTGGAATGGGTTGGTCGCTCAATAATTCAAAACCATAATCGTTCATAGAGATAGAAAAACTCATTGGTTTTATTTGTGAAATGCGATAAGCAAGAATGGCACTCATGGCTTCATGAACCTGCCGCCCTTCAAAGGGATATACCAATAAGTGAAACCCATCTTTGCCTTCAATTTGTTCAATCAATAATTCATTTTCTTTGGGTATATATGAAAGCTGTGCTTGTAATTTAAAAAGACTGCTTAAACTTTCTAATTCAATACCAGCATTGGGTGTGAGTGCTTTGGAAAACGTTTTGCGAAGCACTTCACTTAAATTAGCGGTAAGACTCATACGGCCACCCATCCACGAAGGGACAATCGTTTTTTTTGCGACTGATTTTTTTACCATCACTTGCATATCTTTTATCATTACCAGTTCTAGGTTACGGCCAGCAAGCGTAAAGGCATCACCCGGTGCGAGGCGACTGATAAACCATTCTTCTATCACACCTATATAACCCCCACTCATGAATTTCACTTTCAACATAGCATCG
>JANMOT010000002.1:0-73700 GCA_031369485.1 Sphingobacteriia bacterium | reverse complement strand
TTTAACCATGTTTTCAAAAATATCTTTCAGTAGATCCTCCTCAAGTTCTTCATCTCTTTCGTCTGGCGTCTTCCGTCTTTCGTCTTGTATCTCTTTAATCATCTCTGTACTCACTTCAGAAAAATTATTTACAAAGTTTAGTGGGTTTTGAATTTCATGAGCAATGCCTGCTGTTAGTTCTCCAAGCGAAGCCATTTTTTCTGATTGAATCAATTGCTTTTGGGTATTTAGCAGTTCTTCTAACGTATGCTCCAGTTCAATTTTTTGGGCAGTTAGTGCCGCCGTTCTTTCAACAACTTGTATTTCTAATTCAGCTTTTAATTTTTCGGTAAGTTGCAGTTCCTGCTTTTGTTCTTCTACTTTTACCCGAGATTTTTCCAGTGCTTTGTTTTGCTTATTGTTAAAGAACAAAAAAGCAGCAAGCCAAATAAATCCAATTGTAGCTATATTATCAATTACATTTTCCCATTTTTCATAAAAATTAGGGTCAATTTTTTTTATCAGCATCTCTATGAAAGAAATGAGTACAATTGGAATAACCGCATACACCACAGTCACAATCGGCTTAAATGCCCTCTCTTTTAATAATATAAAGAGGATACCAAATAAAAAAATATAAGAAAAAATAGAGATGTATAAACGCAGAGGATCAAGTACCGCTTCTGCAATCAATAGCCCAATTGAAATATATGAACCTATCTTAAAGTAAATATCCCATTCTGGTAATGGGATATTTGTCTTGACTTTTTTTTTCAAATAACCACATAAACACAACGATACAGTAGAGGCTACAAACATAAATATATTATTAGCAGATCAAAATAGATCCAATGAAAATAAATACAAGAAATATTATTAATGAACATGCCTTCTCTTAATAATACCACCAGAAGTCTCTTTAATTGTACTTGCAAACACAAATGCATTGGGATCTGTATCAGCCACCATATTCTTTAATTTTCGCATTTCTAATCGGGTGATGATGGTAAAAATAATATCACAATCGTCGTGTACATCAAACTTACCCGGCAAGTATCCCCTCTCCCCTTTATACACCGTAATTCCCCTCCCCAATTCATTCACCAACTTGTGCTTTAATTCTTCACTCTTTCCAGATATAATAGTAACGCCTGTATAGGCTTGAACCCCTTCAATTACATAATCAATTGTTTTTGATGCTGTAAAATAAGTAAGCATAGAATACAGTGCTGTTTGAGGTCCAAACTCAAATGCAGCCAAACTAAAAATGATGATATTTAGACCAAGAATAATTTCACTAATAGTAAAACTAGATCTTCTTAATGTGTACAATGCCAATACTTCTATACCATCTACTGCACAGCCCGCCCGCATGGTGAGGCCTATACCCAAACCCAAAAAGAAACCACCAAATACAGATACCAATAACTTATCATCGGTTACTACCGGAAAATTGGGATATAATAAACAAACTCCCAATAAAGCAATGCAGAAAAAAGATTTTATAGCAAATCCTCTATTCACTGCATACGCAGCCATAATAATAAAGGGAATATTGGCCAACACAATTATATAAGCTAAATTAAAATGATACAATTCATGAATCAACAATGAAATACCCGTAATACCTCCATCAAAAAATTTATTGGGCACTAAAAATCCTTTCAATGCAAAGGCGGTAATCATTACCCCAGCAATAATAACCAAGATATCCATAAATGTAGATTCATGGTGCTTAATGGTATGCGCACTTTCTGTATTTGCTTCCAATACGATCTGGTTCTTTTTTTGTTTGTCGAATAATTTTGCTTGCGCTGTTTTAGTAAAATATTCATGAGAAGATAAAAAAGCAATCTGCTGCCTTTGCCAGTCCATTTTATCTCTCACCATTTCCTGTGCCAAAAATTCTGTATACAATTTTTGTGAAAAAATTCCATAATCGTCAGTGCCCAAATAATACAAATCAGCGTCACAAAGTATTTGTGCCAATATATTGGTGGGGCGCTGTGGAACATTAGTGGCTCTAATCAATTCCTGAATTTGCAGAATCTCATCAGTAGTATATTCAAATTGAGGAAGTAATTCACCAGCATACTTGCAAGAAATTTCTTCGTGGCCATTATAAATATCTATAAATCCAGCATCGTGAAAAGCAGCGGCTGTTTTAAGTAATGCCAAGTCATCTTCACCTATTCCTTCCAGTTTAGCTAATTCAATTGAGTGTTTCAATACTGCTTGGGTATGCTGAATATTGTGGTAAACCAAGGAACTGGGTAATTCTTTCTTTAGTTTTTCAATGATGAAATTAATTGCTGCTTCAACTTGCATATATACCATAAAATTTAATGATCCCAAATGAGGTAAAATCTACCATTTAAAGATAATGGATTAATTGAACTATGCGAATGTTTTATACACAATCGTTTTGTGAATTTTGGGCTGTAAAAACTAATAAATATATGTATTTCAACAACTTACATATTAAACTCCTCCAAGAATCTGTTCTCTAAACAGCTTTTTATGGAATATTCTTTATCTTTCCGCCCCAATTGATTGCAAAGCATGAAATGAACAGTGACAAATTTTGTTACCTACCCAATTATGTTATTAGCGAAATGGAGTTCAGCTAAGCTAATTCCGTGAGACAAATGAAATGAATAAAAGTTAACGCATGAAAAAAGACCGTGAAGAAGATATAGAATCGAATTTAGCAGGAGCAGATGAACCCCAACTTACGGAAGCTGGCAAATCGCGCTGGTTCACTCGTAAACGGAAGGGAATATTAACTTCTACTGCCGATAAAAAAGAAACCCCTGAGGGTTTATGGAATAAATGTCCCGAGTGTAGTTTAATCTGTACCACTACTGAATTAAAGGAAAATTTATTTGTCTGCCCCAAGTGCAATCACCACCATCGCATTGGTAGTGAAGAGTACTATGATATCATTTTCGACAATAGTGAATATCAAGAATTATTTGATAATATTCGCAGCAAAGACTTCTTAGGTTTTACTGATTTAAAGCCCTATCAAAAAAGGTTAGATGATATTCATTCAAAAAAAGATTTAAAAGATTCAATGCGAGTTGCTGTTGGCAAAGCCAATGGTGAAGGATTGGTTATTGCTTGTATGGATTTTGAGTTTATTGGTGGCTCTCTAGGCAGTGTAATGGGCGAAAAATTCAGTCGCGCTGTGGACTATTGCATACAGCACAAACTCCCCTATTTAGTAATTAGTAAAAGTGGTGGCGCTCGAATGATGGAGAGTGCTTTTAGCTTAATGCAATTGGCAAAAACCAGTGGCAAACTTTCTCAGTTGAGTGATGCACAATTGCCTTATTTCTCCTTACTTACCGATCCTACTTTCGGTGGTATTTCTGCTAGTTTTGGGATGTTGGGCGATTTAAATATTGCTGAACCTGGCGCTCTAATTGGCTTTGCTGGTCCAAGGGTTATTAAAGAAACCATTAAAAAAGACCTTCCTGCTGGTTTTCAACGAAGTGAATTTTTACTAGATCATGGATTTCTCGATTTTATTATTGATAGAAAAAATCTCAAAGATAAACTGGCACAGTTGGTGCAACTTTTCCGAAATTGAGTATGAACAATCGTCAAGCCTATTTTAATTACCACATAGAAGATAAATATGAGGCAGGTATTGTTTTGCTGGGTACTGAAGTGAAATCTATCCGAGAAGGAAAACTCAGTTTCAACGATGCCTTTTGTATGTTTGATGAAGGAGAACTATGGGTTAGAGGTTTATTTATTGCATCTTATTCTCATGGTACAGTAAATAACCATATTGAAGTGCACGATAGAAAGCTGCTGCTTAATAAAAGAGAACTTAAGAAATTACTCTTGAAATTAAAAGACAAAGGCTATACCATTATTCCCTTAAAAGTTTTCTTTAATGCCAAACGCTTTGTAAAAGTAGAAATCGGGTTGGCACGTGGTAAAAAATTGCACGACAAGCGTGAGACCATTAAGAACAGAGATATTGCCAAAGAAATAAAAAAACATTTGGGTTAAACTGCTGGCTCTTGCTGGCTCAAGCAATGAAAGCTTCCCAGCCCCCAAATAATATCGGTTGAATCTATTCCTACTACTTCACGTGTTTTAAAGCAATCTGCAATAATTTGCAATGCTTTATCGTCGTTTGAACAGTTGAAAATAGGTACAATAATATGCCTATTGGAAATACAAAAATTGGCATAAGATGCAGGTAACCGTTGGTCTTCATAAACAATTGCATCGGGCATGGGCAATTCTACAATATTCAGTTGCTTGCCGTTGAGCAATCGCATCTGTTTAAGCTGTTTCAAATTGGTTTGCAGTAAATCGTAATTATTATCTAGCTTATTTTCTTCTACAACGGTTACAACAGTGTCTTCATTTACAAATCGAACCGTATCATCTATATGTCCATCAGTATCATCTCCTACTATTCCATCAGCAACCCATAAAACTTGTTTAACACCATAATAATCATACAAATATTGCTCAATTTGTTGTTGGCTCAAGTGCGGATTTCTATTCTCATTCAGCAAGCAACAGCTAGAAGTTAACAAGGTACCTGCTCCATTAAATTCTACAGATCCTCCTTCCATTACAATACCCGGATGATAAACAGGAATATCAAAATGTTTACCAATTAATGTTGGAATAATATCATCTAAATCATAGGGAGGATATTTATTGCCCCAAGCATTGTAATTCCAGTCCACTATTATTTTTTTCACTACAGCTTCCTTATTCATTAGGAATGCAGGCCCATGATCTCTGCACCAGGCATCATTGGTAGGATGCATAAAGAATTCAACTTGCTGCATATTTACACCTGCTTTTTCCAACTGATCTATCGCAAATACTTTCATTGCATTATTGGCAAGATTAATGCGTACTTTTTCGCTTTTGGCCAAGTATTTTATGAATTGGCAATAAGGAGGATAAATGCTGTGAATTTTCCCAGGCCAACTGGCTTCTTTATGCGGCCAACTCAGCCAAGTTGCTTCGTGCAATTCAAATTCAGCGGGAAAAGCATATCCAAGACTGGCAGGTGTATTAGAAGAAAACATAAAATAATTTTGCGGATAAAAAATGGGTTAATCCTCGTCAATAAAACGTTTGGTTATTGGCTGATAAGAGTCAATTCTTCTGTCTCTCAAAAAAGGCCAATGGGTTCTATATTGATCTGTTTTGGCTAAGTCAATATCCACCACAGCAATTTCTTCCGCTTCATGTGATGCTTTAAAAATTAATGAGCCAAAGGGATTACTCACAAACGATCCACCCCAAAATTGCATAGCACCATCCTGCTCTAGCCCTACTCTATTCACGCTTACCACATGAATACCATTTGCAACAGCGTGACTCTTTTGTATGGTTTGCCAAGCGTTATACTGTTCAGTATTGGTTGCCTCATCTTGTGAAGTAGCCCATCCAATTGCAGTTGGATAAAATAAGATTTCTGCACCCATCAGTGCCGTAATACGAGCCGCCTCCGGATACCATTGATCCCAGCAAATCAATACCCCAAAACTAGCGTACTTTGTTTTGAAAACTTTATAGCCCAAATCACCGGGTGTGAAATAAAATTTCTCGTAATAAGCTGGATCATCGGGAATATGCATTTTACGATATTTACCCAAATAAGCACCATCGGCGTCTAATACAGCAGTGGTATTATGATAAAGCCCTTGTGCTCTTTTTTCAAAAAGCGAAGCAATGATTACGACATTTAATTCAGCGGCAATTTTACTAAGCATATCGGTAGAATTACCGGGAATGGCTTCCGCTAGTTTAAAATTTTCATAGTCCTCTACATCACAGAAATAGAGCGAAGTAAATAATTCTTGCAAGCAAATAATTTGCGCACCTTGTGAAGCCGCATCGCGTATCCCTTTTATGGCTTTTGCCATATTTTCTTCTTTTATGCTGGTACAACTCATTTGTACCATTCCTACTTTTACTGTCCCCATTTTTTAAAATATTATCGTTGTTTAATTCACGCTATTACAATCATTATGTAACGATCTGCACCAGTGCATCAAAACTGGTTATTCCAATTGTTTTCTCAGTAATATACCCTTCCCCATAAGCAACACCAATGCGCTTCCCCATAAGCATATCGCGACTTTTTACTGTTTCTAAAAATTGAGGTGATGAAATATAGGTTTGTGGTTCATTTAAATCGGTATTGTAGAACTGGGTAGTATAAGCCAGAATAGATTCCATTTTTTTAGAAAAATAATCGCTGATATCTATTACAAAATTGGGATTCAGCAGTCGATCCTGAATATAATGGAAAACTTGTGTTGGCCTCCAAGCCTCTTGGAGTTGGTTATGAGTATCATGGGTAACAATTTTTCTGAGGCCTGAAAGAAAAGCGGCATCGGCCACCAATTTAGCGCTTCTACCATGATCGGGATGTCTATCTTCAGCAGCATTTGCCAATACGATGGACGGCTTAAACCGTCTGATCACTTCAATAATTTTACGCAAGTTAGATTCATCTTGCTGAAAAAAGCCATCGGGCATACCAAGATTTTCACGGTGATGCACTCCTAAAATAGCAGCTGCATTGGCTGCTTCTACTGCACGAGTTTCCGCCGATCCTCTGGTACCAAGTTCGCCTCTGGTTAAATCAATAATGCCACATTTTTTTCCTTGGGCTATGGCAGACAATAAAGTTCCAGAACAACTCAGTTCTACATCATCAGGATGAACCCCAAAAGCCAGTATATCTAATTGCATAGATTAATATTGGATGCAAAGATAATCATTGCAAGTGCAAAAAAAATCCTGCCTCGATTAAATCGAAGCAGGATTCTTATTCAGTATAAAATAAATTATGCTTTTTTTGCGTAGCGCTTTTTAAACTTATCAATTCTACCCGCAGTATCTACCAACACATTTTTACCAGTATAAAAAGGATGAGAAGTATTAGAAATCTCCAATTTAACAACAGGATACTCAATACCATCTTCCCAAACAATGGTTTCCTTAGTGTTTGCGGTTGATTTGCTTACGAAAGAAGTACCATTACTCATGTCTTTAAACACAACAAAACGATAACTTTCTGGATGGATACCTTGCTTCATATTTTTTGGTTTAGGTGGTACGGATTTGGCCGTACGATTATTTAATTTGGAGTGCAAAACTAGGTCAATTAACCGTTTTCACCAAATTAATACCGAACTAAGTGGGTATTAACCCTTCATATTCACAAATTGAAGCGGAATATCGAAGCTTCCTGACTTACATTTGGCAATTACTTCCTGCAAATCGTCAATTTTCTTAGCCGTTACCCGAATGATATCATCCATAATGGCTGCTTGTACTTTATAGCCACCATCCTTAATCATTTTTACTATTTTTTTAGCATCTTCTTGCTTCAACCCATTTCTTACAGACACTTCTTTTTTTACCACTTTACCACTCGGATATGCGTCTTTACTAAAGTCAAAAGCACCCCCATCAATTCCTTGCTTCATAGATCGGCTAATAAGCACATCAATCAATTGTTTCATTTGCATATCGCTGTTCACTTCCAAGGAAATAACAAAATCTTTTTTATTGAGTTCTACCTTTACTGATGTATCCCTAAAGTCGTATCGGGTAGCAATTTCTTTTTTCACAGTGTTGATGGCATTGTCTAGTATTTGTAAGTCTACCGAACTGGCAATATCAAATGAAGGCATGAGAAATATTTTTTGCAAAAGTACTTAATTGGAAGAAGAGTAGCGCGTTTTTTGAACGATGATTGCGGAAGAATGAATTTTGAATCAATATGGAAGGTAAAATAAAAGGCCCCGGTAGAAACCAAGGCCGTTGTATTACTACATGAGAAAAAACTTACCTCCCTGAACCCACTCCAACCCTGCTCTGTTCATCTTCTGCACCACCACGTTTGCGTTGACTGGCCGCGGATTTACCCTTGCTAAAACGATACGTAAAACCAATACTGGCTATTCTATTATCGTTCAACTGTTGAAAATTAACATCTACATTTCCGTACTTACTAGCCCCTTTTATTCTTTGCGACCATAGTATATCTCTCACATTCACCCTAATAGAACCCTTATTCTTTAATACTTGTTTGCTAAAACCCATATTGATGATACCAAAAGGATTAATATTGAATATGCCTTCCAAACCCTGTGTGCGATAAAATCCACTTAATTCAGCAGCCCATCCTTTTTTGAATTTAAATTGTTGAGTGATATTAATAACTGCAGTTGTTGCAGATAGGGTTACTGGGTTATTGCTGATCATTCCATCAAATTTGTTGTTGAATACATTCATATAAATATTGCCACTCCACCATTTTGTATACTGATTAAAAGCATTGATTGAAAGTCCATACTGACGCTGTGTTGCTATATTTTCATTGCGGATAAATGTTTCATTCTTTTTATCATCCTGTATCAATACCTGCTGCATAATATCAGTTGTATTGGTATAGTTGAGCGTAGTGGTTAAAAACCCTTTGAAAGTGTGACTCAATTCTATATTGTGACTGAACTGTGGTTTCAAATATGGGTTTCCCTGCTCATAAGTATAGCGGTCTAAAAATTCTACAAACGGATTTAGACTTTGGTAATCGGGACGTCTAATTCTTCTTCCATAATTTAACACAAAACTATTGCTCTTATTGGCCGTGTATTGAAAATAGGCAGTTGGAAATACTTGTACATAGTTTCTGTTGAACTGAATATTAGTAGTGCGTTGATCTCCTTTTGCGGCCGTATGCTCTAATCTTACTCCCAGTTGCATACTCCATTTGGTACTTAAAGGACGGCTGTAATTGGCATACGCTGCATTGATATTTTCCTTGTAAACAAAATGATTACTCCTGCTGAAGTCGCGCATTTTAATTCCATTAAAAAGCGTATCATATATTGCATTTGCGTCTGTTGTTACATAGCTCGATTTTAATCCTGCTTCAAACTTGGCTCCTTTTTTTAGGGGATGAATATAGTCCAGCTTTGCACTGTAAATATGAATCTGTTGTGGCAAATCGCCTAAAAGGCTATCTGACTTTGCAATGGACTGACCGTTGGTATTATAATATGCATTGTTCAATGAAATGCCATTTGTACCATTATAGCTTAGGTAGTCGGCATCAAAACTCAATTCTTTTCCTGTAGTATCAATAACGTGACGAATATTGAAATTGGCACTCAAATTTTTCCAATTATCCCTACTTTCACTTACAGCAATTGTTTTATTTGCTAAAATATATTGTGCATTAAAAATATTAATATCTCCCCCAGAGTGATCCGTTCCAGTATTATCAAAGCCATTTAATACAATACCGATGGTTGTGTTTTTTGATGCAAAATAATCAACTCCAATTTTTCCATTATAAGAATCATTGTAATTTTTTTTGGTATTCACTTGTTCAAAAAAAGAAACCACTTTATTGGTATTATTATCAATAAAACGGCGAGCAATATTAATATCTTGAAATCCAAGGCGTTCATTTCTGCTGATATTACCAAAAACATTGATTTTATTTTTACGGTAATTCAGGTTAACACTTTGGTTATTCCTGCTGTATATACCTTGACCATAACCGATGTTTACACTGCCGTTAAATCCAAAAATTTTAGTCTTTTTAGTCTTTATATTAATGATGCCAGCATTACCCGCTGCATCATAACGTGCAGGAGGATTGGTCATAATTTCAATCTGATCGAGCTGACTACTTTGCATATTGCGTAACAAATTAGCCAGATCAGGGCCAGATAAATAAGTGGGTCTGCCATCCATATAAACCACTACACCATCTTTTCCTTTTAAACTAATATTACCGTCTTTGTCAACCGTAATACCTGGCGATTTCTCCAATACTTCTAATGCAGTAGCTCCAACATTGGTTACAGAAGCTTCTACATTTACGATGGTTCTATCTAATTTTTGTTCAATCAAAGGTTTTTTAGAATTAACTGATACTTCTGTCAATTCTTTGGCAGAAGCCACTATTTGTAAATTCTTTACCACTAAATCGTTCCCGCCGTTCAAAACAAAAATTTCACTATACAGTTTCTGGTACCCTACTAAACTGGCAGTAAGTAAATAATTGCCGTTGGCCATTTTCGGGAATGAATAAAAGCCATTTTTATCGGTAATGGCTGTTTTTGCTATTGAAGAGTCCTTGGCTTTGAGGAGACTCACCAGTACGGATTCGACTGGTTTCTGGTCTGACATTAATTTTCCGACAATTTGATCGGTACTTTGTTGAGCGGCCGCAACAGAAGAAGCGGCAATAAAACTCAACATAAAGGCATTTTTAATCCATTTTTTCATTTTCCACGTATTTAGTTAGTCCCTGTTTTAATTTATTACAGGACAAAACTAACTACCGTGCTTTACATAGTACATTGTTTTAGCATGAACGGTATTATTTCAATATAAAAGGTTAAAATGAATTAGGAATTAAAAGCTAAGTTGAAGAATAAATCTCCTTGTAACTTTTTAACACTTCACTTTTAACTTTCTACAATAGAGGAATAAACCCAGGCCTAAAACGATAAGTGAAAAGGAAATCAATTCTGCTTGTGTAGGATTTAGGGGAAGGTCGTATTTGGTATTTACCCTTATTTTCTCAATAAAAAAACGCTCTAAGCCGTTTAAAATTAAGTAGATACTAAATAGCTGTCCCGCTATTTTTATTTTTTTACGCAAGTACCATAAAAGTCCAAAAAGGATAAAGCAAATGATTATTTCGTACAAAGGTGTAGGATAAACAGGCAGTGGTAATTGAGTGCAGAACTGGCCACTACAGCCTGGAATGGGAATACCATCACCCAATACATTATTGGGATAAGTGTAGGCCCAGAATATATCGGGCAACCAACTGAATGGTTTGGGATGAATGTTTACAATACCCCAATCTCCGTCGCCACTTACTTGGCAACCGACCCTTCCAAAAGCGTAGGCAAACATCATGGTGGGGGCAAAAGCATCCAATAAATGAATGATGGAGATTTTATGCTTTTTTGCATACCAGAGAATAGCTGCGCCTGCGCATATTAATCCACCATAGAAAGTCAACCCGCTGAAAGAAATAAGTGAACCAATTGGATCGGCACTAAACTCCTTCCAATTTTCTAGGTTGTGAAATATTTTCGCTCCTAAAAATCCAAATACGGCAGCATAAATAACAATATCCCCTACTCTATCATGAGGCCAGATGCGCACCGTACGTTCCGCAGGCTGATCTAATTGTTCTTTCTTTTTTTCCCACCATTTCAGTGCCCCAAAAATTAAGGCGACCAACATTCCGGTCAATAAATTTCCTTCCGTAGAAAGGATAAAAGATTGTGGATTGTTCAACGCATTGGGTATGGTAAACGCACCTATAATTTTATATCCAAAAATAAAACCAAGTAACCCATTAATCAACAATTCAGAGAAACCTGCGGGCTCACCAATCATTATTTTCTCTTCGGTATAAGTAAACAGTCCCTGTCCCTGCTTTCTGCGCAATTCCATGGTAAGCACCCAAGCTGATGCAATAAAGGAGAGCGCCACAAAAAATCCAAAACTATTAATCAGCTTTAGTCCGCTGATTTCAATTCCAAAAATATCTTTGAATGCGTAGTATAAATTAGGATACATGGGGGAAGAAAATTAAGACAATTTATTTGCAATGTTGGCCAGAAAATGTGAAAAAACTAAGGCCTCACAATTGTGAGGCCCGTACTTACTAACCCATCTAAAAACAAGTTACGAAAAATTAATTACAAAATTCGTTAAATACTGATATCAAATGCTGTGCAATCACCTGTGCCGGCCTGCCTTCAATTTGATGCCGCTCTACCATACTTACCAATTCACCGTTTTTAAACAATGCGATGGCTGGTGATGATGGCGGGTGTGGCAACATATATTCTCTGAATTTATTTACCGCTTCAATATCAAAGCCTGCAAAGCTTGTTACCAGTCGATTGGGACGCTTTTCTGCATTCTGAACCGCCATTAAAACGCCAGGTCTACACGTACCTGCGGCACAACCACAAACCGAATTAATTACCACCAATGTAGTTCCCTCCTCCTTTAATGTATCGTCAACCTGCGTTGCAGATACCAATTCATTAAAACCTTCATCTGTTAATTCTGCTTTCATCGGCAGTACAATTTCCGCTGGATACATTACTCACTTATTTAGAATGCAAATATACATAAAACCTTTAAATCAACCCTAATACCAAATTAAAACAGCCTAAATGTCAGTTATTGATTTAAAATACAGACATAATGTCGCTTTTATTCACTTTCTCCTGTCATTATACCTTTAAAATCCATTTGGTATATAGTTTGAAAATCATTAAACATCATTCAATCACTAAAAAAAATAAAGATGACACAATTAAAAAACAATCCGATTAACTTGTTAGACGAATTATTTAATGGTTTTCCAGCTTCATGGGGGCGAGACAGCCAGCAAGGTTACCCAACTGCTTCAGTAAATATTCACGAAACAGACGACGCATATCATTTAGAGCTGAATGCCCCTGGTAGAAATAAGGAGGATTTTATGCTGAATGTTGACAAAGGGATTCTCACCATTTCTTATGAGCGCAAAGAACTGCCAGAAGAAAAAAATTACAAAACAGTGCGCAGGGAATTCACTTATAAGAGTTTCAAAAGAAGCTTTACCGTAGATGAAAAAATTAATGCGGATGGCATACAAGCTCGTTATGAGAACGGCGTATTGAAATTACTTTTGCCCAAGAAAGAACAGATAAAATCTGCACCTACACAAATTACCATTGTGTAAACGTTGAATAAGTACACAATGGTTTCAGAAGCCGTTTCAAAAAAATGAAGCGGCTTCTATTTTAGGTATTTATCATTCTCCCAATAGCCTTCCTGTACAACCTGACCAACTCGATTGTAAACCCTACCATATCCATTTCTCATATCATTTTTAAAATTACCCCGATATTCGTCCCCACTTCTATATATAAAAGTACCGTACCCTTCTTTGGAATTGTTTACCCAATTGCCTTTATAGGAATTACCATTTGCATAAGTACCAACACCATACCCATTCGCTTTCCCATTTAAAAGCGTACCAATAAAAGACACAATGGGCTCTAATGATTTAGCAGCCACATTTTTTTCTATTTCGGGCTGATTTTTTGTATTTGATTCTCTAAAGTAAGTATAAGTCTCTGGCTTCGACCCATTATTATAATCACTTGTTTTTTTTCGCTTCAAAGGCCTTGGATTTACAGTGTATTCATCCCCATCCAAAACAATTTTACCATCGGGTCCAATACTGTCTTCGCCAGAGTAATTATAGGCCGGGCGTATTTTGGAAGCAGTAGCCGCAGAAAGTTCAGCCGATGAATGAACAGTTTGACTACTCTTATCTACTTCACGAAATAAGTTTTTTGGAATTATATTTACTACTGGCTCAGTCAATTTTCGAGCTTCCGCTTTTACTACCAAGCTTGCTTTTAAATTATTTGAAGTTTCTGAAAGAATGCTGGGTTTATTTGCTTCCATTATAGAAGGATTTTGCTGCTTTTGTTCAATCAATACCTTATCGGGAGCAAGGTCAACTGATGATTCTAGCGAATCTGGTCGTCGAAGATCTGGGGTATTATTCAAGATTTCCGGAGGCGCAATATTACTTTGCTTTGTAGGAGCCTGCGAATTTTGAACCTGATTTTTTCCTGAATCTACTTTTAAAGAAAAATATTCTGAAATCGCAAATCCAGCCATTGCTCCAATGAGGAGTACAATGAATATTAATAAAACAATTTGACTTCTATTGAGCATTTTCTACTTGAAATATTGAATGAATTTACTCATTCTTTTTATACTGAACAATTTACACGCTTACTATGAATGAATTTGGCTGGAATAAGCTTTGTAATTGTAATATTTGGCAATGAACAAGTACTAATATGTAAAAGCCGATTGAATTCGCCATTAAACCACTTTTTTTCAACCTTGTAAATATACTTGACCAGTTATTAAATAAGTAATTTCATTTTTCCATGATAGAAGAAAAAGTATTTATTCAACTGCTAAATGAACACCAGAAGATTGTTCATAAAGTATGTAATCTCTATATGGATTCATATACAGACAAAGAAGATCTTTTTCAAGAAATTACCCTCCAAGCTTGGAAAGCTTATGGCAATTTTAGAGGAGAGTCCAAATTTTCTACCTGGCTTTATAGAGTTGCACTAAATACTGCCATCACTTTCTTTCGAAAAGAAAAGAAAAATGCTTTTATTTATTCCACGGATAATATTCCAGACATCAGCAACAATGAACAAGACCCAATTGAAGCAAAGTTGAAATCGATGTATATTGCTATAAGTCACCTCTCTAAAATTGACAAAGCCATTGTAATGCTGTACCTAGAAGATTATAGCTATGCAGAAATTAGCGAAACAATAGGAATTACTGCTAATAATATTGCAGTGAAAATGAATCGAATTAAAATAAAGCTGAAAGAATTTACCCAACAATATTATTCCAACCAATAAATAATTTATATGGAACTCGATGATTTTAAAAATATGCTGAACCAAAAACTGGAGACCAATCATTTACTTCTATCTGAAGCAGATCTTACTGCTTTACTTTCCCAAAAAGCCCATTCTATTTATGGAAAAATTAAACGCAGCATTTGGTTCGAAATCATTTCTAGCTTTATCATCATAATTGCTTTTGCATACATTGGCTTTTCCAGTAAATATCACCCAGTGAATATCTATTTTATTTTTTTTACTTTCTTATTAATGCCATTTCTACTTATATTTTTTTATTTACTTAAAAAAACTAATCAGATCAATCAGTTGAACCAGCCCATTAAAGATAATATGCAGAGTTTAGTTGACTTAATGGAGGAGTTCATGAAAAGATATTTTCAATTTACGATTGCTCTAATTCCCATTTGTTATATTTTTTCTTTTTTACTCGGTTATTCCGAAAAAGAACCAATTCTAGCATTGGATAGCAGCTTTAAAGAATATAATATAAATAAAGGATTTTTATTTGGTTTTACCATTGGTTATTTGATTGCACTTACTTTTAGTATTTTCTATTTCACCAAGTGGTACTTGAAAAAATTGTACGGAAACTATATAGCAGAACTAAAAAAATGCATTGCTGAATTAAAAGATATTGCCGAATAATTCGATATTTAAAAGCTAAATTAATTGCATGATAAAAGTTATAGGTATCCCAATATTTTCAACATACTCTGAGCTGTTTGTTCTCTAGCATATACCCAGTCAATCAGCTTGCCTGTTTTATCGCGTTCTACAATTACGTGTTTGGGTGATGGAATTAAACAATGCTTAATACCTCCGTATCCACTAATTTGATCTTGGTAAGCACCAGTGTGAAAGAAACCTACGTACAATGGCTCTTTATTCGACTCTACTTCTTTCTTATCTGTGGTGGTGAGTTTGGGTAAAAACACTTCATTAATATGTTCCTCGGAATCATAATAGTCATGGCTATCACAAGTAATACCACCAAGTACTACGCGCTGGTATTCATTGTCCCACTTATTAATTGGTAGCATTAAAAATTTTTCACCAATTCCCCAAGTATCGGGCAATGTGGTAATAAAAGATGAATCAATCATATACCAGCACTCACGATCATTTTGAATTTTCTGTCCAATCACACTGTATATATGTGCCATGCTTTCCCCAACTGTAAAGCTGCCAAATTCTGTATAAATATTGGGCATGGGGACTTTGGCTTTCTTACATGCTTTTTTAATATTACCTACAATCTCATTGATCATAAACTGGTAATCGTATTCAAAACCAAGTGAATGTTTAATTGGAAATCCTCCGCCAATATTTATAGAATCTAGTTCGGGGCAGATTTTTTTGAGCTGGCAATATAAGTTGATGATTTTATTCAATTCACTCCAATAATAGATATCATCTTTAATACCTTTATTCAAAAAAATATGCAACATTTTTAGTTGGAATTTTTCTTCATAGCCCTCAATCTCATCCACATAAAATTCCAAAATATCTTTTGCTCTAATACCCAACCTAGATGTATAGAAAGGGAAATTGGGCTCTTCTTCAGCTGCCACACGTATACCCAGCGAAAATTGTTGTTTCACACTGCGTTTATAGGCCATCAACTCTTCTTTATTATCAAGAATTGGCACCACATTTTTAAACCCAGTATTAATTAGTTTCGCAATACGAGACGTATAATTTTTTTGTTTATACCCGTTGCAGATGATAAAAGTTTCTTTGTTTATTTTTCTGCGTTGGTACAATCTATTAATAATTTCAATATCGTAAGCATACGAAGTTTCTAGGTGAATATTGTGTTTCAGGGTTTCCTCTACAATAAAGGAGAAGTGAGAACTCTTGGTACAATAACAATAGAAGTATTCGCCCTCGTATTTATGCTTTTTAAAAGCATTGGCAAACAAGGTCTTGGCTTTATTTATCTGCATACCAATTTTGGGCAAATAAGTAAGCTTCAACGGAGTTCCGTGCTTGTCAATTAATTTCTTAAGATCTACTTCATTGTATTCGAGGTATCCCTCCTCGCTTAAATTAAAACCTTCTTGGGGGAAGTGAAAAGTCTGGTTTACCAGAGATGTGTAGGTATTATTCATTCGGAGTGATTCCTTTTAGAGTGTAAAAATAACCCTTGTAATGGATTGTGAAAATAAAAATAGCCGTTCCGATGAAATCAGAACGGCTAAACTTTATAATCTGGTCAAATAACTATTTAACAGTATCTATCAATGCCTTGAAAGATACTGGCTCATTCATAGCCAGATCTGCCAATACTTTACGGTTCAGGTCAATGCCCTTCACGCTTAATTTATTAATAAACTGACTGTAAGTCATTCCCTCTTCTCTTACTGCTGCGTTAATACGGGCAATCCATAATTGGCGATATTCACGCTTTTTAAGTTTGCGACCTACATAACTATAAGTGAGTCCTTTTTCTAAGATATTCTTGGCGACTGTATAAACGTTTTTACGTTTACCATAAAAACCTTTGGCTTGGTCAAGGATTTTTTTTCTCCTTGCTCTGGATGCAACTGCATTTTTTGAACGTGGCATACTTGAATGTTTTGGAGTTAGCGGAGCTAACGGTTAATAATCTGTTTTTAAAGCTGGGCTGATTAGCCTTTCAGGCGTAATAAACGTAAAACGAAATCCTTGTTGGTAGAGCCAACAATACCTTTCTTTCTCAAAGCACGCTTGCGCTTTTTAGATTTTTTGGTAAGGATGTGACGTTTGAATGCTTTTTGGAAACTGATTTCTCCGGTTCCGGTCACTTTAAAACGCTTCTTAGCGCTGGAATTTGTTTTTACTTTTGGCATATAAATAATCTATAAAAGATTATACCCTGCTGGCGGATCTCCACGGGGAGTTCACTTGTTTTAGCCTTACGGGAAAATTTTGGATTGCAAAGGTATATTTTTTCCGTGAAATGGGAAAATAGTTATTGAGTTATTGGTTATTGAGTTATTCAACTAGTAAAAGCACTATCATCAACTAATAACTCAATCAACTTAATAACTCAATCAACTTAATAACTTAATCAACATAATAACTTAATCAACTTAATAACTTACTTACTTTTCTTACCAGTTTTAGGAGTAAAGATGGCGAACATTCGCTTACCTTCCAGCTTGGGCATACTTTCAAGTGTACCCGCTTCTGCTAGTCGCTCAGCAAATTTCAAGAGCAGCAACTGCCCTCTATCCTGAAACATGATTGCACGACCCTTGAACTGAACATAGGCTTTCACTTTATTACCATCTTTCAGAAAGTTCTCAGCATGTTTGGCTTTAAAGTTAAAGTCATGATCGTCAGTACTCGGCGTAAAGCGGATCTCTTTGATCTCACTCTGCTTGGAGTTGGCCTTCATTTCCTTCTCTTTCTTCTTCTTTTCGTATAAGAATTTTTTATAGTCAATGATCTTACAAACAGGGGGATCAGCAGTGGGGGAAATTTCCACCAAGTCCAATTCCTGCTCTTTTGCAATCTTAAGTGCATCTGATGTAGCATAAATGCCTACTTCTACGTTATCGCCCACCAATCGGATTTGTAGTGCGCGTATTCTTTCGTTGATGCGATGTTCAGGCTCAGGCTGCCTGTTAAACCTGGGATTAAATCTTCCTCTTGGTGCTAATGCCATTAAAACTTGTTTGTTTGATAAATTTTGATAAAGATAGTTGATATTCCGAACTATTCGCCGGATTTACGTTCTTGAATCTCTTCTTTAATTTTTTCTATAAATTCTGATAGTACAACAGACCCCAAATCTCCCTTCCCTTGTCGCCGCACTGATACCTGCTGTTCATTCATTTCTTTCTCGCCTACAATCAACATATAGGGCACCCTTTGCAATTCGGTGTCTCGTATTTTTCTACCTATTTTTTCCTGCCGATCGTCAATCTCTACCCGCACCCCTGCATTGCGCAATTGCTGCATGGTATCAAGCGCATAGTCCAGAAACTTATCACTAATGGGCAATACTTTCACTTGCAATGGAGCTATCCATACAGGAAATTTGCCTGCATAATGTTCCAACAAAAATCCAATAAAGCGTTCATGGGTACCCAATGGCGCGCGGTGAATAATTAAAGGAATTTCTGGTTCATTATCCTTATTGGTGAACGACAAATTAAAACTTCTAGGCTGTGCAAAATCTACCTGATTGGTGGCCAGCGTAAACTCTCTACCAATAGCGCTCCATATTTGTACATCAATCTTTGGCCCATAAAAAGCGCCTTCACCCTTTACTTCTACAAATGGAACACCAGTTTCTATCAATACATTTCTCACCAATGCTTCGGTTTCTAGCCAAAGTTCTGGCTCATTTACATATTTCTGACCCAATTTTTCTGGATCATGTAAACTCAACCTCATGATGTATTTATCAATTCCAAAAATCTTGAAATATTTTACATACATATCATTTACCGCCTTGAATTCTTGCATGAATTGTTCTTTGGTACAATAGATATGCGCATCATTCATGTGAAGGCAGCGCACCCGCATTAACCCGAACAATTCCCCACTCTGCTCATAGCGATAACAGGTTCCATATTCCGCTATTCGGTAAGGCATATCGCGATAACTCTTGGGTTCTGCATCAAATATTTTATGGTGATGGGGGCAGTTCATGGCTTTAAGATAATATTTCTCCCCATCCATTTCCATTGGAGGGAACATACTATCTGCATAATAAGGAAGGTGTCCACTGGTAAGGTATAAGCTTTCCTTGGCAATATGGGGCGTTACCACCCTTTTATAACCTGCTGCATTTTCTGTTTCCTTAGCCAATTTCTCCAACTCTTCAATAATCACTGTCCCATTTGGCATCCATAGTATCAGGCCCTGCCCAATATCATCATTGGTGGTATAAATTCCCAGTTCCTTTCCCAATTTGCGATGGTCTCTTTTCTTGGCTTCTTCCACCATCAACAAATATTCATCTAATTCTTTTTGTGCTGGAAAACTCACCCCATATAATCGGGTTAGCATTTTATTTTTTTCGTCCCCCTTCCAATATGCACCTGCAATATTGGTCAGCTTCATCGCCTTTATAAATCCTGTATGGGGCAAATGAGGCCCACGGCATAAATCGGTAAACCCTCCTTGTGTGTATAGGGTGATTGATCCATCGGATAAATTGCTCAACAAATCAAGCTTATATTCATCTCCCTTATTTGTAAAATATTCAACTGCCTCATTTTTACTGATGGGCTTTCTAATAAAAGCATTGTTTTGTTTGGCTAGCTCTACCATCTTCTTTTCTATAGCCAGCAAATCTTCTTCTGTAATTTTTCTATCGCCCAAATCCATATCATAGTAAAATCCTTTCTCCAACGCAGGCCCTACCCAAAATTTCACACCCGGAAAAATGGCTTCTATGGCTTCTGCCATAAGGTGTGCAGTGGAATGCCAGAAAGTATTTTTTCCTTCTTCGCTATCCCAAGTCAAAAAATTAATCTCTGCATCTTCTTCAATAGGCTGCGTAGCATCTACCACTTTGTTATTTACGCTGGCAACCAATACTTTTCTGGCCAATCCTTCACTGATAGATTTGGCTATATCTAATGCTGATGTCCCTTTTTCATAGGGTCTTACTGCACCATCGGGGAAACTGATATTCATCATAACTATTCGGTCTCTTTTAAAATCAAGTGGACGAAGTTAACAAATAGGGAGGAGAAAAATGGGTTATCTATCCCTAATACCTTTAAAACCTTAACGCTTTTTTATAAACTTACTTAGCTTTTGCTGTGTAGCTTTGTAATATATGAAGTTGGCTTTTACCTTAACTGCTTTTATTGCCCTTTCTATACATTCATCTGCCCAAAAAATTACTGGCATTTGGCGGGGTTATTTCAGCTCTTCAAACGGCATTTACCGCGAAGGCGCGCAGCCTGAAATGTATAAATATGAGCTTCAGATTGACCAGCAGACCAATAATGGGTTAAAAGGAGTTACTTATTCTTATAAAACTACAGTGTTTTATGGCAAAGCCAATATTCAAGGCATTTACAATATCACTTCAAAGACTATTTTACTGAAAGAGACGGGCTTAGTAGATTTGAAAATTACTGATAAAAGCGAGCCTTGCTTGATGACCTGCTACCTCGATTACAGCAAAATTGGTAAGTTAGAAGTATTGCAAGGCAGTTTTATATCGACCAATATAAAAGACAAGGGCGACTGCGGCAATGGCAAAGTATATTTAGAAAGGGTGACTGAAAGCGACTTTGAACTGGAACCTTTTCTAGCTAAAAAAAGCAGTACCAAAAAAGCAGATGATACAGCAGCTAAAAAAGCCACCATTATTCCAAAACCAAGTATTAACCCAGCAAGCGCTAATAAGTCGCCTTTACCAATTAACAAACCAATAATACCCAAAGGAGCAGCTCCTGTAATTAATACAAAGCCGCCTATTAATCCCCCTACAATAACGGTGCATAAGCCGAAGCCAAATGCTGCAAAAAACAAAATTCCATCTAATCCTACTATTTTAAAAGATACGGCAATAAAATCTGAGCCCGAATTGGTTCACCAAAAAAGGGCAATTGTAGAAAGTGAGGTTCGCGAGAAAAGAGCAGTAAATATTCCAAAGGTTTTGCAGGAAAGAGAAAATAGCCTTGTTAAAACATTGGTTGTAAACGATGAAGAAATACAGATTGATTTATTCGATAATGGTACAATTGACAATGATACTATCAGTGTATATCACAACAATGAGTTGGTAGTGAGAAATGGGCGACTGGCATTCAAGGCCATCAGTTTTAAGATCAAGTGTTCTCCAAAAGAAAATATTCACGAGTTGGTAATTGTTGCAGAAAATTTAGGGGAGATACCACCCAATACTGCATTGATGGTTATTACTGCAGGGCGCAAGCGATATGAGGTTTTTCTATCTTCTACCGAAAAGAGAAATGCCAAAGTGGTAATTGAATTTATTCCCAATTAAAGTTTTATATTCCAAGTAACGGATGGCAATACTGGAAACAATGATACTTGTTTGGCAGATACTTTTAAAGTGCCCGCAGCGGCAGATCCCTCTTGGTTGAAATATAAGAAATATGGATTGGCGCGACTGTAAGCATTGTAAAGACTGAATACCCAATTGGTACTATACTTCCTAATTTTCTTGGGCTTGGGAGTATAAGTAGCTGCAAAGTCAACCCGGTGATAAGCATCCATTCTATAAGAATTGATACTGCTGAACTGTTGTGATAATATTCCACCCACAAAATAAAATCGCTCTGGTACTGAAATGGCATTGCCCGTGCCATAAACAAATACAGAACTTATCTTCCATTTATCATTGATGGTATAGTTGCCTACGAGTGATAAGTCATGTCTACGATCATAGCGACTGGGGAATTTATTTCCATCATTTAAGTCGTTGAATTTTCTCCAGGTCCAGCTTAATGTATAACCAACCCAACCAGTGAATCTACCTTTCACTTTATTAATAAAAAGTTCTGCGCCATAACTCCATCCTTTGCCGAAAACAAATTCTTCTTCGGGATCTTTTATTGAGGGCGTATATCCATTGCGGTATTCAATTTGATTTTCCATGGTTTTATAGTAAGCTTCAATGGAAGTTTCAAACATTCCTTCTTTAAAATTCTTAAAATACCCAACGGCATATTGCCAACTAATTTGTGGCTTAACGCGAATGGTACTTGGCACCCATAAATCAGTAGGCAAAGTAGAGCCAGCATTGGTAACCAAGTGAATATATTGAAGGTTGCGAGTAACGCCTGCCTTAAAAGATGCCGTTTCATCTAAAGTATATCTCAGGGTAGCCCTAGGTTCTAGACCACCATAAGCTTTCACCAATTTACCACTGCCAAAAATGGTACTATCGATTTTATTACCTACTGCATCTCGTTGGTACATAGTGTATTTACCCACTTGCTGAAATAGGCTGTAACGAACACCCATATTCAGTTTCAGCTTAGGGCTGATTTCCCAATCGTCCTGAAGGTAAAGTGCTATTTCATTGGCCATTTTTTTGCTGGCGTTATCGGGTGTAAAAACTACAGAGTCCTGATTGCCACTTAATACATTGGGTAAAAAAGTATGTCGCGTAAACTGTGCCCCAAATTTTAATTTATGATCGGGTGAAGGATAAAAATCAAAATCGGTTTTAGCTGTTAGGTCTTTTATACCCGAAGAAAGATTGATGCGAAAATCGTTTTGTACTCCTTCGAGACTAAACCTATAATCGTTGTATACAAGGGTAGTATTGGCAAATAATTTTTTATTAAATACATGGTTCCAGCGAAAAGTAGCGGTAGAATTCCCCCAATCAATAAGTGTTTTAAAAGAGCGGGCTGCATTGTTAAAATTGAATTTATCTCGGCCAAAATAACCACTTAAATAAAGGTGGTCTTTTTCCGAAATCTGGTAATTCATTTTAGCATTCAAATCGTAAAAATAATACCCCGATCCATAAAAATCACTTGTCTTCTTAATTAAGGGTTTGGTAAGGGCATCTATATAAGTGCGTCTCGCAGAAATAATATAAGAAGCTTTGTTTTTCTTGATAGGCCCTTGAATAGAAAACCGAGAAGCGATCAGTCCAATACCAGCGTCAATCTGGGTTTTATTTACATTGCCTTCTTTCATGGCTATGTCTACCACCGAAGACAACCTGCCTCCATATTGTGCGGGCATACCACCTTTAATTAGACTTACATTTTTAATAGCATCGGCATTAAAAACAGAAAAAAAGCCAAATAAATGTCCCGTATTATAAACCACAGCATCGTCTAACAAAATAAGGTTTTGATCAGGCCCTCCCCCACGCACATAGAAGCCAGCATTGCCTTCCCCAGCATTGCGAACACCGGGCATGAGTTGCAGGGTTTTTAAAATATCTACCTCCCCAAAAAAAGCGGGTAAAGCTTTGGCAGTAGCTACAGATAAATCAAATTTACCCATCTGGGTAGTCTTGATATTGTTATCGCGCTTGCGAGCTGTAACCGTAACATTTTGTATTTGAACCACATTGGGCGAGAGCAAAATATTTTCTTCAATATTGGAATTAAAATCAATGGTAAATTCTTTGGATTGATAGCCAATAAAGTTGCAAAGGATTTGATATTTCCCTTTTGGAAGGGTAATAGAAAAAAATCCATAGCCATTGCTAGCAATGGATTTACCAGTAGATTTAACTGAAAGATTGGCACCAATAAGGGTTTCCCCACTTAGTGAATCTTTTATATATCCATTCAGTGTAAACTTTTCTTGCGCAGCCAATTCAACCCCAATCGCACAAAACAACAACATGATACTCCAGACCTTCTTCATATATATTAATAGACAACCCAATATGGTTCTTGGTTGCGTGAAAACTAAAGTTTAGTCCGTAAATCTATGGAATCTTTCACTTCACCGCAATGCAGCATGGTTTTGGGTAAGTAAGGATTTCTGATATCGGATGAATTACTCAACCAAGTTGCTCCTTTATCATTAAAAGCCATGGGACAAAACTGGTGGTAAACCACTTCATTATCGTATTGAATGGTGCCAATAAGCAGATAAAGTTGCTCTCCCAATACTTCAAAAGCTTTGCGTTTTTCATCGCGCTTATTTTCTCCCAACAATCCTTTTAATTCGGCTTTTAACCCTAAAATTAATTCATTGGCTTTCCCAAGTGTATTGCTATCTATACTTGCTGTTTGTAACGAAATACTATCTAATAATGGCATTAATTTGTTAGCAGCCGAATCAATGGCTCCATCTTTTTCTGCTATAAATGCATCTTTCAAAGCATAGTATTGATCCAATGCAGCTTTAAAAGAAATATTAAATGCATCACCATGCTTGCTTTTGGCGATAGATGCAGATTCTGGTGCAGTTGTTTCCGTAGTTTTTGTTTCATTGCTTTTACAAGCTATCATAAATAAGAGTGTACAAACGAGCAACATATACTTCATAATAATGGTATTTTGGGCAAAATTAAAGCAATTTCGTCAGGCAGTGCTTTAGAATTACCTTTGCAGCCTTAAATAATTTTTTGCGATGTTGATTGGCTTTCAGAATGTAACGTTTGAGTTTGGGGCAAGAGTAATTGTAGCAGATGCCACTTGGCATATTCAACCGGGCGACCGGATTGGATTGATCGGTTATAATGGTACGGGTAAGTCTACCCTGCTTAAAGTATTGGTAGGTGAATATACCCCTTCTAAGGGCACAGTAGAGAAAGGTAGGGAGACCACTATTGGTTACCTGCACCAAGATCTACTAAGTTTTGACACCCAAGACTCCATAACAGAAGTGGCTTTGGGAGCATTTGAAAGGGTGCGGGAGTTGGAGAAGGAAATAGAGCGACTGGGTAATGAACTGGAGCAAAATTCGGAAGATGAAGCGCTGTTGATAAAATATACTGACAGTCTTCACGAATTAGACGTGCTAGATGGTTACAATATTCAGCACAAAGCAGAAGAGGTTTTGCATGGTCTTGGATTTTCGAATACCGATTTAATTCGCCCTTATAAAGAATTTAGCGGGGGCTGGAGAATGCGGGTATTATTGGCTAAAATGATATTGCAGCAGCCCGATGTATTGTTGATGGATGAGCCTACCAATCACCTTGATTTGCCTTCTATTGAGTGGCTTGAAAGATATTTAATTCATTACAAAGGCAGCGTGGTAATTGTGAGTCACGATAAATTTTTCTTGAATAGAATGGTGAATAAAATTGTAGAACTGTACCAGCAGCAACTGCATATTTATTCTGGCAACTACGAATATTTTGAGCAAGAGAAAAGCATTCGGATAGATATGCAGCAAAAAGCTTTTGAGAACCAGCAGGATTATATTCGCCAACAGGAACGATTTATTGAGCGCTTCAAAGCTAAGGCCAGCAAAGCTGCACAGGCACAGAGTGTACAGAAACGTTTGGATAGGCTTGATAAGATAGAAGATGTTCAGTTAGAGCGACCCGATTTACGTATTAATTTTCAATTAGATAAAGTGCCGGGTAAGGTATTGGTTCATTTAAAAGAAGTGTCCAAACATTTTGGTTCCTTAAAAATTGTGAGCAATGCATCTGCTGAAATAGAGCGAGGTGATAAGATTGCCTTAATAGGTGCGAATGGAAAGGGTAAATCTACTTTACTGAGAATGGTAGCAGGTACAGAAAAGTTTGATGGTGATAGAATTTGGGGGCATAATGTGGAAGAAAGTTTTTATGCGCAGCATCAATTGGAAGCGCTTACTATGGGGCATACTGTTTTAGAGGAATTACAGCATTGTGGCAGTAAGAAAACAGATCCAGAACTGCGCAGTTTATTGGGTGCATTTTTATTTGGTGGCGATGATGTAGATAAAAAAGTTAAAGTATTGAGTGGGGGCGAAAAAGCAAGGGTGGCATTGGCTAAGACTATTGTGAGTAAGGCTAACTTTTTAATTTTAGATGAGCCTACCAACCACTTAGACATGCATTCGGTAGAGTTGTTGGCCGAAGCGCTTAATAAGTATGAGGGTACTACTATTTTAGTGAGTCACGACCGTTATTTTATCTCAAAAACTGCCAATAAAATTTGGGAGATTGTAGATGAAGAAATCAAAGAATTCAAAGGCAGTTACCAAGAGTGGGTAGAATGGAATGAGCGGATGGAGAAGCAGCGGAAGTTAGGAACTGTAAATGAAGATCCAAAGCCTACCCCTATTGTAAAAAAGCAGGAAGTAGTAGTTCCCACCCAACCTATTAATAAAGAAGCCCAGAAAGAAGTGCAAAAAATGCAACGCAAACTAAGCTTGCTGGAAGAAGAATTATCAAAAGCAAAACAGGCTAAATTATCATTGGAAAACGAAATGGGCAACGCTGCTAATTATACCAACAAAGATCTCTATAGTAAAATTGAAGCCGATTATAAAGCAGCCGATCTTAAATACAAGCAACTGAATGATCAGTATGAAAAACTATTTGAGGAAGTGATGGAATTAGAAGGAAAATTGTAAAATTTAAAATGATCATTCAATCATAATATTTCGGTAACATCAAATTAACTTTAAAAGTCTTTTTTTGAAAAAAATTCTAAAATGAGATTTAAAGTAATGTCGATTGCAATTTGTTTGGTTGCAACAACCTCTTGTAAAAAAAACAATGATTTAATTCAGTCCACAATTCAGTATCCAGATAAAGCAACGCTAAAAGTTGCAGGAATAATTTATACGGCTGCAAATGGCGTAAATGTGTTTGGCAGTGGTTATGGATCGGCAATGGCTGCTGTTCCAAATGAACCAGATGCATTTTATTTAATGACCGATCGCGGCCCTAATGTTGATGGAACAATAAAGGACTCTAAACTTTTTCCCTTACCGAATTTCAATCCACATATTGGCAAGTTTAAATTGGTTGGAGACTCTTTAATCTATGTATCATCCGTTGAATTTAAGAATGCCGCAGGTGTAAAAATAACTGGAAAGCCCAACCCAGTGGGACAAGGAAGTACAGGAGAAGTAGCATTAGATTTTAATGGCAATACAATAGCAAACGATCCCGATGGTATTGATTGTGAAGGCTTGGCTATTGCCCCAGATGGCAGCTTTTGGGTAAGTGATGAGTACGGACCGCATTTAGCGCATTTTGATAAAGATGGAAAAACCATTGAGCGCATTAATCCTTATGGTACTGGCACGGGTGGTAGAAAAATACCAGAAGTTTTTAAAACCCGCAGAGCCAATCGTGGCATGGAGGGTTTAACCATTTCACCAGATGGCAAAACATTAATCGGCATGATGCAATCGCCCATGTATAACCCAACTAGAACCACTGTTGGTAATTCTAAATTACTACGAATTTTAACGTTTGATATTGCAACTGGCAAAACCAAACAATATGCTTATTTAACAGATAATATTAGAACCCTATCTAGTGAAATTGTAGCAATTACTGCCACTACTTTTTTAGTATTGGAGAGAGACCAAGACTATGCTGGCGGGCAACCTGCAGCGCTAACAAAAAAAGTGTATAAAATTGACCTCACCAATGCTACCGATATTTCCGATGCAACCAATAGCGCGAATGGTTTAAAGTTTGGAGGCAAAACTTTAGAAGAATTAACCGACGCTGAATTAGCTAGTAATAGTATTATAGCTGTTACTAAGGAATTGGTTGCTGACTTATTAACCATGCCTGGCGGTTACCCACATGACAAAGCAGAGGGCTTGATTATTTTAAACAATAATTTAATAGCTATAAGTAACGATGATGATTTTGGCATTAATAGCCCAGCAGTACCCAACAATACTTTAGTAGCAAAGAATCTACCTTTAACGGGAAAGCTTGATAGAAATATTATTTATTTTGTGAAATTGCTTAAGCCTTTGAAATAATTAAATTCCAAAAGAATTTTCGGTAGAAAATATTTTAATCATGAGTGCCCTAGTTTTGCTAGGGCATTTATGATTCATTAGACTTTATACCAGTTTGAGTAAAGGTTATTTTTTGTTGTTTATAGAGGTTTCCGGTAGTCATTTTAAATGCTTTTTTACTCATCCCAAAAAATGAATAAATTTCTGCTGGGTCAGATTTATCGTGATAAGGTAGGTATCCATTGTTTTCATTCAATAGTCGCAATATTTTTTCACCCTCATCTTCTACTTTGGTAAAGCCGGGCTTTCCCAGTAACAAATCAATTTTATTATCGGGGCGAATTTTCTTTACAAATCCTTTAACCTTATCTCCTATTTCTAATTGCGTGAATACTTCATTGCTGTGCAGCATACCTATATGGCGATTATTGATGACCATTGTATATCCTAGTTCTGAATTGCGATATACCAATAAATCTACCAGTTCCATTTCTTTCACGGTAAGTGCTTCATTGCTCATCAGGCTTTCTACTTTCTCTGTAGCAGCTACCCTTCCAGTTAGTTCATCTATATACAATTTCACCAGATACCAACCACCTACGCGCATTCCAACAACCTGCTTTGAGGTTGGAACAAATAAATCTTTCATCAATCCCCATTCTAAAAACGCCCCATGAGCAGTCACAGATATCACTTGCATTTTAGCAATTTCGCCTACTACCGCATTCGCTTTTTGGGTGGTTGCTATCAACCTATTTTCTGAATCGTGGTAAACAAAAACCGTAATCTCATCTCCCATGCGCAAGCGATCGGGCGCAAAACGTTTGGGCAGTAAAATACCTTCGCCGCCATCGTCTAAATAGAAGCCGAACTCTACTTTTCTACTTACTTTTAATATATTGTAATTACCTACTTGTATTGGTTCCATAAAGCGTTTTTAAAATAATTCTGTTTGTGTAATATCTGCAACAAGTTTCTGCTCCCACTCCATTTCAATACTTTTATTAAAGTCGGTAAGCTTCGCCCCCACTGCTTTCCAGCCCATTACTTCTACCATCTTGGCTACTTTAAACTTGGCTTTTCGTACTTGTTCTCCCTTCCCTGTTTGCACTACCAATATTGGCTCTGCATCGGTACTCACCGCCACTAATTTATTTGCAATTCCTTCTTTAATGAAAGAGAATTGCGACTTCAAGGTAGTGGTTTCTATTTTGAAGCGCTTAATATTGTATTGATTTTTATCGCCATCCAAATAAACTGCTGTAATTATTTTATCGGGACTGAACTGTTCAATACACACTATTTTATCTACTTCAAAGCGTTGTGTAATTTCAGTATCTGTTAATTCATAAGATCCATTGCTGTAAAAAACAATGATACGTTGGTCTTCAAAACTCCCTAAATATTTTCCTTTTTCTTCGGTATTGAGCCGCCCAAATTTATCATCAAACCAAAGTTTTCTTCCTGCCAGTGTACTCTTACCGGCTTCTTTTAGCTTAACGGTTTTAATGGGATATTTAATTACTTGATTTCCCATACTACTCCTACCCTTGATTTCTAATTCTTCAAAATGAAAATCGAGTTCTTTAATACGGGCTGAACAGTTGGGGCTTAAAATTATTTTAAGTGTTTCTGCCTCACCGTTGGGATTGGAAGAGAAATAATGAATGCGGCTTTTATCAGTCCCCTTGGTAAGATCGTATTCTTTTTCGCGCGTGATGCCCGTTACATTAAAACGCTTACCATAACTCACGCCTGTTTTACCATCAACATATATCATATTGTAAGTGGTACGCTCATCATTTTTTTCAAAAACGGCTGCGTGAATAATATCTTTCCCTATGAATACTTTATCAGATACTTTCACCACTTTCATAGTACCCGATTTGGTAAATGCAATAATATCATCATAATCGGAGCACTCGCATAGGAACTCATCTTTCTTTAAGCCAGTGCCAATAAACCCTTCATTTCTATTGAGGTAGAGTTTGGTATTGGCAATAGCAACCTGCTTAACTTGAATGGTATCAAACTCTTTAATTTCTGTTCTACGCTCTCTACCTTTACCGTATTTTTTAAGAAGGTTATCAAAATAAGCAACGGCATAATCGGTAAGGTTCTCCAGATCAAAACTTACTTGTTTAATATCGGCTTCTATATTTTTTATTTGCTCATTGAGTTCATTAATATCCAGCCGATAAATTCTTCTTACCGGCTTTTCTGTTAATTTAAGAATGTCTTCCCGCTCAATGGCACGTTTTAATTTCTTTTTGAATGGAGTAAATCCTTTGTCAATGGCTTCAATTACTTTTTCCCAGCTCTCATGCTTCAGTTCTAGTTCTTTGTATATTTTTTCTTCAAAGAAAATTTTCTCCAAGGAAGTATAATGCCATTTATCTTCTAGTTCGCTGAGTTTAATTGCTAGTTCTTGCTGCAATAAATTTTTTGTATTATCAGCGGAAATTTTCAGCAATTCCTGCACGGCCATAAACCTAGGCTTATTGGCTTCAATTACGCAAGCATTGGGAGAAAGGCTTACTTCACAATCGGTGAAAGCGTACAATGCATCAATAGTAATATCGGGTGAGATACCGGGCGCTAAATCAATTTGTATTTCTACTTCTTTGGCCGTTACATCTATAACTTTTTTTATTTTTATTTTACCTTGATCATTGGCTTTGGTAATACTTTCCATGAGCTGGGTAGTAGTAACACTGTAAGGCACATCGCGAATTACCAATGTTTTTTTATCCAGCTCTTCTACGTGTGCACGAACCCTTACTTTACCGCCACGTTTGCCATCATTATAATTAGAAATATCTATCATTCCCCGGGTAAGAAAGTCGGGAAAGAGTTCAAATTTTTTACCCCTTAAATATTTTATGGATGCATCAATTAATTCACAGAAATTATGTGGGAGAATTTTTGTTGATAGTCCCACCGCAATTCCATCTGCCCCTTGCGCCAATAGCAAGGGAAATTTCATTGGTAGGTTAATGGGTTCATTTTTTCTTCCATCATAACTCAATTGCCATTGGGTAGTTTTTGCGTTGAAAGCCACTTCTAGTGCAAATTTAGACAAGCGGGCTTCTATATAACGAGATGCTGCGGCATCATCACCCGTGCGCACATCACCCCAGTTTCCTTGGGTTTCAATGAGTAAATCTTTTTGTCCCAAGTTCACCAAAGCATCTCCAATACTGGCATCGCCGTGTGGATGGTATTGCATACTTTGTCCAATAATATTGGCTACTTTATTAAAGCGGCCATCATCCATTTCTTTCATGGAATGAAGAATGCGTCGCTGTACCGGTTTTAGTCCATCTTCAATAGCAGGCACTGCGCGCTCAAGAATTACGTAGGAAGCATATTCGAGAAACCAGTTTTTATACTGTCCTTGAACACCGGTTTCATTTTCATAAACCCTATTATCTATTTTCTCTTTCGCCATAATATTTAGTCATTAAACAACTTCATTCATCAATTTAAATGTATCATCTTTAGCATCTTCCAGTCCATTCAATTCAAAAACTATAATATCGGTTACTGCCATTACTTCATGCCAAGCCCATGCTGCAATTTCTACTTTTGCTGGGGCCACTACTTGAATGCTATTTCTGAATGCGTGGTTGCTATTGCGTGTATCGAACCAGGAAATAAATGCCTCACCTTGCATAATGATAATCTGTTCAGGATTTTTGTGAGGCGCTATTCCTTTGTGATAATGCCTTCCACTGGCACTACCCGCTTTGCGGTAAGCTACAATAAACTCCCCTGTTCTATTGGTAGAAAAAAAATGGGTTGCACCCCGTTCATCTTCTCCTATTTTATTTAACTGTGTTACGGTTACCATGATTTATACTTTTTGCGACAACTGAACAGTGATTTCTTTCCAACCCTTTTGCCAGTCGCCTAGGAGACTTATTTTTCCTGCTTCTGCCATTGCTTTCAATCGCCATACTAAAAAAGCATCGCCTGTTTGTGTGGGCATTTTACTTAAAGTAGTAGCCAATAATTTATTCAATTTTTGTAATTCGCTACCAATATGATTCATTAGGTATTTATCAAAGAAGTCTACTTCTTTCCCAGCCAATTTTTTACCGCCTTCTAAAAACCTCACCAAAGAATTTTCAGAACAAATTTTCTTCCACTCATCTGGATCAAGTTCAAACTCACTGAGGGTGATGGGGCGAGCTAATTTCTTAGCTTTCAAAAATTCTTTGGGTTGAATTTCGTGCAGGTGGGTTGGATAAAAAATATGTCCTTTCTCATTAAAAAATGGAAGGTTATTGAGGTAAAGCACTTGTATTTTTCCAGCAAAATCTTTCAATTGACTCATGAGCCAGTAATAGCCACATATATCATGGGCATTTTGTCCCATCCAGATCCATACATCCAAAGATTCTTCTTCGGCTAAACGGTTGAGTAATTGGTGAACAGTCAGCTTATCATCTACTATATCTAACTGGTTTTCATAGGGCGAAAATTCAAGTACCTGCTTCCACCAATCGCGACGTTGCTGGTAGCCATTGGTCTCGTAAATATCGCCGAGTGGTCCTACTGCATAATCGTCTTTAATTTCAATAATATCGCCTTGTAATAATTCATCCAGTTCAATTGCAGATTGCAATACTTTTACATTGGCAGATTCGAAAACAATATGTAACATAAAGAAAGTTTGTAGGGAAGAAATTAAATAATGTCTAACTCTACCCTTAAATTATTAATAATAAATTCCTGACGCTCCATGGTATTTTTACCCATATAATACTGCAGTAGATCTTGTATATGATCACCTGCTTCAAGAATTACAGGATCAAGCCGCATATCCCTGCCAATAAAGCGACCGAACTCTTCTGGTGAAATTTCCCCCAGCCCTTTAAAACGAGTTATTTCGGGTTTATTGCCTAATTTCTTTACGGCTTCTTGCTTTTCAGTTTCATCATAACAGTAAATGGTTTCTTGTTTATTCCTCACCCTAAAAAGCGGAGTTTCTAAAATATATACATGCCCTTTTTTCACCAGATCGGGAAAGAACTGTAGAAAAAAAGTCATCAGCAGCAAACGAATATGCATACCATCTACATCGGCATCGGTGGCAATTACAATATTGTTGTAACGGAGGCTTTCTAGTCCATCTTCTATATTAAGTGCGTGTTGCAAGAGGTTGAATTCTTCGTTTTGGTACACCACTTTTTTGGTCTCTCCAAATGAGTTAAGGGGTTTGCCACGTAGGCTAAAAACGGCTTGGGTATCTACGTTGCGACTTTTGGTTATGCTACCACTTGCACTATCTCCTTCGGTAATAAAGATGGTGGTATTTTTTTGGGTTGCAATAAAAGACTCCTTATTTTTAGCGGGAAGTTCATCGTTTAAATGCACCCTACAATCGCGTAATTTTTTATTATGCAGATTGGCTTTTTTAGCGCGTTCATTGGCTAATTTTTTTATACCCGCTAATTCTTTTCTTTCTCTTTCATTTTGTTCAATTCTTTTCTTCAGCGCGTCGGTAGTAGCAGGATTTCTGTGCAGGAAATTATCGAGTTCTTTGGCTAGAAAATCCAATATAAAACTCTTCATGCTAGGCCCGCCCTCTGCTACATTTTGTGAGCCAAGTTTGGTTTTGGTTTGGCTCTCAAATACGGGCTCCTGAACCCTTACAGATACTGCCGCAACAATACTGGTACGAATATCAGATACATCATAATCCTTTTTAAAATAGTCTCTAATTACTTTTATATACGCTTCTCTAAAAGCTTGCTGGTGCGTACCCCCCTGCGTGGTGTACTGACCGTTTACAAATGAAAAAATATCTTCTCCATAATCACTATTGTGGGAGATGGCTACTTCAATATCATTGCCTTTTAAATGAATGATGGGATAACGCAATTCATCGGGATTGGTCTTGCGTTGTAAGAGATCTAGCAGTCCATTCTTACTTATATATTTCTTACCATTAAAATGCATGGCAAGGCCAGCATTGAGGTAACAATAATTCCATAATTGGTTATCAATGTATTCGTGTATATAATGAAAGTTGCGAAATACGGTATCATCGGGTGTGAATACTACCAAAGTTCCATTTGTTTGAGTGGTAGCCACTTCTTTGTGTTCTTTTACCAATATCCCTTTTTCAAATTCAGCCGTTTTGGCTCTACCATCTCGAAAGGCGGTAACGCAAAAATAACTACTCAATGCATTTACTGCTTTGGTACCTACTCCATTCAATCCCACACTTTTTTGAAAAGCCTTACTATCGTATTTAGCACCAGTATTAATTTTACTTACCACATCTACCACTTTCCCGAGGGGAATACCCCTGCCATAATCGCGTACGGTAACTGTTTTGGTTTCAATAGATAATTCTACTTGTTTACCGTGGCCCATGGTATATTCATCAATACAATTGTCAATTACTTCTTTAATCAATACATAAATACCATCATCAGCCGCTGAGCCATCTCCCAGTTTACCAATATACATACCGGGACGAAGACGGATATGCTCTCTCCAATCGAGCGACCGAATAGAATCTTCATCGTACCTGACCATATTCTTGTCTTCTGCCATAATTTAGGTTTAGGTGCAAATTTTGCCAACGGCAAATCTAACCCCCACAAATCGCAGCCCAATTTTACTTTTCTACAAATGCCCATTCAATGTGGATAAATGGTTGTTTTTGGTATATTTTATGATTGAGCTACTAACTTTGAACCCAAATGGAAGCATTTCAACCCCGTACTGACTTAAAATATATTGCCCAGTTTGCCAAAGACCATGAATTGGAGAACGATCGATTCCGTGATTTTGTGAAAGAAAGAAATGGGGAAGCCATTGATTTGCAGGTGCAGCAGTTAGATGCCATGATTTCCCCCACCATTTCCTGTACTGAATGTGGCAATTGTTGCAAAAGTTTAATGGTATGCTTGAACGAATCGGAGGCGGATGCATTATCGGGGTATTTGCAGCAGCCGAGGGAAGCATTTGATGAAAAATATTTGGAGAAGGGCAGCAATGGAATGATGATAATGAACCAGATGCCTTGTCATTTTCTGAGTGAAAATAAATGCACCATCTACGAATATAGATTTGAAGGATGTAAGGAATTTCCGGCATTGCACTTGCCACATTTTAAACGGAGGCTCTTCACTACATTTATGCATTACGATCGTTGTCCCATTATATTCAATGTAGTAGAACAACTAAAAACAGTCATGAATTTTGAACGTGAAACTCAATAAATAAAAATGAGTATATTATTATTTGGGGTAGATAAATTATTAGGGATGCAACCCCATTGGAAACCACTGCGCATAGGAATGGTAACCAATGAGGCCGCTACTACCAATGGTTTGGTGCCGAGTAGGTTGGCATTGCAAAAAGCGGGATACAATATTGTAAGATTGTTTTCTCCAGAGCATGGATTGAATGCAAGGGGGGCTGATGGCGTAGCCGTATTAAATGGAATAGATGAGCTGACCGATTTACCCATTGTAAGTTTATACGGTCCTAAATTAGCACCTGATGAAAGCGATTTGGCTGAAATAGATATATTGTTGTTTGATATACCCGATATTGGGGTGAGGTTTTATACTTATTTATGGACTTTGAGTTATACCATGGAAGCAGCCGCAAAGCACCAGAAACCCTTGGTGGTATTAGACAGGCCAAATCCTATAAGTGGAGACATGAGTGCTGTAGAAGGGCCATTATTAGGGGAATCAACCGCATCTTTTATTGGACGATGGAATATACCAGTTCGGCATAGTTGTACGTTGGGCGAGCTGGCGAAATATTTTAACAGCACAGAAAAAATAGGTGTTGCGCTTGAAGTAATAGCATGTGAGGGTTGGAATAGAAATGAGTATCAGCCAGACTGGCAAATTGCGTTTATACCCACATCACCTGCCATACAAAATTTTAATAGTATGCACTTGTATTCGGCATTGTGTTTATTAGAAGCCACCAATATAAGTGAAGGAAGAAGCAGTTCATGGTCGTTTCAGGTGGCAGGTGCCCCTTGGATAAACAATAAAGCGGTATGCAATAGCCTGAATGCGGTAATGGAAGGTGAGTTGAAAGCCAGCCCTATTGATTTTTTGCCAACAGAAAATAAGTATGCGGGTGAAATTTGCAAAGGAATTCAATTGAATATTACAGATTTAAATTCATTTAGGCCTGTATTTTTCGGGTTGATATTATTGAAGACCTTGAAGGAAATGCATCCCAATGAATTTAAGTTTACTGCTTACAAAACCCATGTAAACCCTAGTGGGGTAAATCATTTAGATAAATTATTGGGCATACCCAATAGTGAAGCACTGTTTGAAATGCCCTTTGTAGCATTTTTAAGAAGGATAACAATGGTTACTGCCGCTCCCAATTGGAGAGCCGCCATAGAAGGGTATTTAATATATGGAGGGTAAAAGATGCCCCCAAAGCGCACCAAATGCTCATGGTATCCTCATGGTATCCTCATGGTATCCTCAATATATCCTCAATAGTAGTTCAATGAAAGTTGCATAAAACATTTGGCCCATCAAAAAAACGGCTCATTTTGGGTGCAAATAACGGCTAAGATCTATACTGGAAAAGGAGTTTGTAGTGTTCTAAAGAACACTACAAACTCCTTGAATGGTTGATTGGTTTAGCTTTGCAGGCAAAAAAAGTTACTTTGAGTGGATTGGCGGTGGCGACAGTACAAAATGTCTAACGGAAACCCATTAACTTCCAATAGGTCAGTTTTTTGGAGGGTTTGAGGCTGTAAAACAAACTGTGTCAAGGTCCCAAAATAAGCGGAACTTTAAACCACAGTAAATATGAAAAAGACATAAACAGACCTTAATCATTTAAATTACTATTAATGTTTTTTTGCTTTTGTGCGATTAATTGGGAAAAAGTGCCAGATTGGATACAAGCTTTTGGAGCTGTGATTGCTGCACTTGGTTTAGTGTACACTCTTTTATTGCAACGTAAGACACTTAAAGAGCAACAAATAATCACTAAACTTGAACAGCAGAAGTTTTTAAATAGCCACTTGCCAATATTTGAATTAAGTAATCTTAATTACACCAAGTCCAACCAAGACAGAGAAATTACTTTTGACATAACTATCAAAGAAAATTATTTACAAAATCTGAAGATTACTCACAACTTTCCTGACGACCATAAAATTACTATTCCATATTATATTTCAGACGTTATTCTACCAAAAGATTATTTGTTTCATTTTGGTATCAACTTTACTTTGTCGCCAGTATTTATTGAAATAGAGGAATACACCGGCAACACTATCATTTTCAACTTTGAGGACGCTTTCGGAAACAAATACAGACAATATTTAATTTATAAAGGTACCAAAAGCCTATTTCTTCATCCAGCATTTCGACCATAAGTACTGCCTACAACACGACGGGGTTTTGCAATATTGGGGCAGAAGCAATACCCATCAGCATTAGTTCGTTATTGGGCTTTAGTTCGGGCAGAAGTTTTTCAATTTAGCTTTTTGTTCTTATCTTCATCTTTAGTAATAATAATGGGCTGCGGTTTCGGGCAGACGATTTTCAAATTCCCCAACATCGCAAAGCCATACCGTTGGGCGTAATTTTTGGACACCTCACTTTAAAACTATTAAATGGATTATTCAGACTTTTATAAGGAGAGATATTATAGAGAAATCGAAAGGAAAAATGAAATAACAAGTTCTTTTTCAACACCAATTGGAATTATTTCTGCACTGGTAGCAGCAGTTTCTTATATGTTTACATCGTTTGACTTTTCGATTAGCATATGGATAAATATTTTTTTTATTTTATTGACAATCTCTTCTATTATTTTACTTGGAATTGCAATTTATAATTTAATTAAAGCTTTATCTGATTTCCATAACGGTTTTCAGTATGCTTATTTAAACAATGCTGATAAGTTAGACGACTACCATAAAGAATTAAAAAAATTTCACGCTGCTGCAATTGCAACTAATACTATACCTGACGATGAATTTGAAGAATACATTTTGAGTGAATTGATAAAATCAAGTTCAATCAATCAGACAAATAACGACACCAAAACTTATTACAGATTTATATGCAATAAGTTTATGGTATTTGGTTTCATATCTATATGTATTTTAACATTTCCATTTGGAATAAACTTTGGCATTAAAAAGACTTTACCCAATATCCAAAAAGTTCAAATTGACTCAACTTTAAACTTAAATTTACAAACAAAACAAAACTTAATTTTTTTAGATAGCTTAACAAATAAATTAAAAAATATGACAGGCGAAAAAGATAGAAAAGTAGAAAGACCAATTCCTCCAGCAACAAAAATGTTGACAGAGGGAGTAAAACCAAAGACAGAAACAAGAGCATTCAGTTCTCAAGAAAAAGACAAAAAGAAGGGATAAAACTACGCCCATTAACTAAGACTTCGTTGGGTGCGAAGCGCCAATCCCGAGTACTCGGGATTGAACGGAATCGGTAAATTATTGGGGTGATTGTTTTCTCCCCTACCCACTATTTTATACAGCAGCAGCTAGTTGTTTTTTCAGTAAATATTTTTCAAGTGACACTCTTATGCCGAACGATCTTACCAATTTTACAACACGGGCATTTATTAGTTGCCCCCATCCACAAAAAGTAGTAGTACCGTGGCAGGTAAGGTTGAAAGAACGCTTTGGTATAGTTTACAACCAATGCCCCATTGCAATGAACCAAGCTTGGTACTGGCAGGATTAAGCTATAAACAACCAATGATAAGTGATGGATAAAAAGTGAGTACCAAAATGGCAATAAAAAGTGTTGCAAAAAAAAACTGCATTAAGCGGAGTGGCAATAGTATTGAACCCACTCTTGCTGATGCCATCTGCGTCATACTGACAGCCAATGCTCACAAAATTGAATTAAAAGGAGAACCTTAAGGAACAAAAAAATAACTAATTTTATACCCACTACAACAACTCCCTTCGGATGGTAAACTTTGCGCCGAAATGGTTGTAAACTTAGAGTGAAATATGCAGTGGGTTAAATGGGAGAAAGGCTTGAGCAAAATGGCATCCATAAAATGGTTGCAACAAAAGTACAAAGCAAATCCTTCATTATTCCCCCATTGGGAAGTGGCATATCCGTAAGTTATTATTAACTTGTGATTGATAAACAGGAAGAGCCGTGTGATGGGAGACTATCAAGCACGGTTCCGTGAGAACGTGAGGGTGAAAATCTCTTACGTGACTCGATTGTGCGTAACCAGTCGACACAACTATTAATCTAAAAAAATATTATGCTTGATAGACAATCGCTAATTACTGAGCTAAAAAATGCAAGTAAATCGGGTTCACTTTTGACGCCGAAGCACGACCCAAATTCTGGAATGACTTATGCAAAATTTAGAACTGTTTTGACACAACAAGCTTCAGGAAGTTTACAACAGCTTATTGAATCTGAACAATACGATCTTGAAGCTTATTACAACAATCAACATCAAAAGTATTCTTATAAACTTATACCAAATGACAGCGGTTCTTATACAACTGTTGGACTTGGAATTCCATCTGGCTCGTTAGAGACAATAGGATTGTTTGATACTTTTCTTATTGCTCCCAGTAATTCTAACGGTTGGCATATCTATTCAGAAGACTCTGCAAAAATGCAATCGCAATTATCTGGAAATGTAATCGAATTTAAGGGGACGCTTTAAAGGCTACGCAACATTAAGCGGAGTAGAATAAATGCCCTTTAAGAATGCCCCATTATCATGTTGATATTGGGGCATTCTTGCTGCGATACCTGCCCCGATAACTCGAGGGTGTTAAGCTCACACTGGGATCTAGTTCAGATTGTAGTAGGTGTATTTGTAGCTTTGGGGTTGATATTAATTAGTGGGTGGCTCATGTTTTAAAATCTTTTTTTGCAATGAACTTTTGTTAAGCAAATAACTCACCTTACCCACTTTTTAAAAAGTTCCATTTTGCTAATGCTTTGTTTTATTTTAAACTCTCTTTTTTAGTCGTTTTATTTTTTGCTTCTGAGATTTCTACTTATAAATATTATTTGATACCACTCCCTTAAAACTATTAGTCTTACTAACCTGGTCATGAGGGATTAAAACATATTTCCATAGTTTACCGCCAAATTCTGCTGTATATTCGGTTGCATAGTTGCAGTATTTTAGGGCTGCTTGGGCTTTTGCCTGTACTTCGTTGCTTGGTATTTCATCTGCTCTTTTTGTTTCAATCAGGTAAATGCAATCTGCTGTTTCTACTACAAAATCGGGTTCATAAATTTTACTGTTGTGATGCCAATAGATACGGAATTGGTTTGGTGCTGGTCTCAGCCATTTCATTACTTCCTTATCATTTTCCAATATCATGGCAAGGGTTTGTTCTGTTCGGCTATCGAACTTGTATTCAAAGTGGCAAGATTTTTCAAAACCTATGAAAACGTATTTAGGTACTTGTACTGCCGGGAAACTATCATCATGGTAATCTTTGCGTCCTTCGTTTTTTAGGGTGGTGAAATTCCAATCTTCTATCTTGGTGAATGGTTTTACATTGGGTTTGATGTATTCCGGTTCATGCAGTTTGAAATGTTCCATCATTTGGTGGTACATTTTATTTGCTATTGCTCCACGCCACTGAAAAACTAATGTATTGAGGTCTTCACCGTCTTTTAAATTGGTAAGTAGTTCTGCAATGGCTTGTTTTGCTAACTTGTGAAGCAGGTCGGCATTGGTATCATAATCAATTTCAGAGAAGTTGATGAGTTCTGATATTAATAGCTTTTCTGGTTTGCCATAATACACCCCTTTTTTAACCTCTATAATGTCCATTTTACGGTCTTTGAGACCAATCCTTACTATTTCCTCATTAAGTTGCTCATAAGTGAAATCTGTGCTGTTTAAATCGAAATCTTCAAAACTGGCGGTTACTTCACCTTGCACCAAGTCCATACGTGGAATTTCGATGATGTTCTTTTTGAAATCGTCAACCAAGGTTTGATACATTGTGAATGCTTCTTCCATAATTTGAGAAGCAAATAAATTACCCTGACCTGAATTGAGTTCTTTATTAACTGCTTCCATTACCTGTGCCCTTACTTCGGGCTTCATTAAGTCATCAACTTTTTTAACCTGTGAATTGGTATTGAAAAAAGGAATAACATTTACCAACACTTTTTTTGCATCAACTATGTTTTGTAGCTTTTGCTTTTGTGCCGGTTCAACTATTTTATTTACTTCTTCCTGTTCTTTCTGTATGTTTTGCTGAATGGTGTTTTGTACTGTAACAACTTCTACTCTTTGCTTTAGTTGTTCTTCATCTATTTCAATGAATTTGAGTTTGTTTAGAATAGAATTAGGGTCTTGGGCTGCTGCAATTACCGTATCGAAATTATCATGTGCTACTACGGTTAATTTATCTACTTTCTCATTTCCTGTTCTTTCTCCGTTAAATGGCAAACGCAAACCTCTACCAATGGTTTGTTCTACCAATATGGAAGCATTGGCAGCCCTTAGTGGTACAATGGTGTATAGGTTGGTTACATCCCAACCTTCTTTGAGCATGTTTACATGGATTACAATTTCTATTTCGTTGTCTTCATGTTCCAATGAAATAAACTGCTGCTCAATTAGTTCTTCGTTTCGGGTGGTGCTATCAATTTGTAATACTTTATTGGCAAATGTTCCATCATAAAAATCGTTGGATGAAACAAGGTCATATACTGATTTAGCATGGGTAGTATCACGGCAAACCACCAATATAAAAGGTTTTACCAAACGCTTTCCTGTGTTAAGAGCATACAATTTTAACTCCTGCTTGGTATCTTCATGAATACTTACTGCATCTTCTAATTTTATCTTTTCTATTTCTTCAATGCTTCTACCATTAGGAATAAAATCTCTACGCTTGGCAATGGTTGGGTTTTTTACATACAAACCATCGGTGAGTGCCTGAGCCAAACTGTATTCATACACCACATTTCTGAACTGATTGCTTTTTTCATCAATGGGTGTAGCTGTTAATTCTATTCCTAAAATGGGTTGTAATTCGTTAATGGCAACTTTACTTTTATCAGCATGGTAACGGTGAGCTTCATCCATTAATATTACCAAGTCATTTAAGCCACTTAGGTATTCCCAATAGCTTTGCCCTAAATATTCTGAAAGCCTTTTGATACGAGGAGCCATATTACGGCCACCTTCTATCACTGGTTTGGTTTCTCTTGCAAATTTGGAAACATTGAAAATGTTGATCCTTATTTCTGTTTCGCTGAATAACGAACTTACCTGATTGTAATTATCTCCAGTAATGATAACTGGCTTATTATGTACAAAATCTGCAATGCCATTGAATACATATTTGGGATTGCTGCTATTACCAAAATCTTCAATTAGCTTGTTGTAAATGGTAAGGTTGGGAGCTAAAACAAAAAAGTTCTTGATCCCTTTTTCTAAATACAAATAAGCAATGCAAGCTCCCATCAATCTTGTTTTACCTACCCCTGTTGCAATACTGAAACAAATGGAAGGAAATTCTCTTTCAAAATCACTGCAAGTTGGGTAAAGTGCTTGCACTTTTTCCAATTCTGCTTTTAAGTCCACTTCTTTTGAAAGCTCCAGTTCTGCCGAAAGTTGGGTAAGTATATCCAACGATTCTTGCAAGGGTTTGCGAAGCGATAAACGTTGTTTTATATTTTCTGCTATTTGGTTCATATTATTTGCTGCTTACTGGATTAAAAAAGTGAAGATTGACTATCATTGTCTTTTTGTTTTTTGGCTTTGGTTTTCTTTTCTGGTTTTGGTGCTTCGCTTTCTTCGCTGTCCTCTATTTCAAAATCTGCATCTTCATTGTGGGGTAGGTTTACGATATTGAAACTGTAATCGTCTTTGCCAAACTCACAACGGCCTAAAAGCATTTGCGGTATTTTTTTGATGGTGATATTGGTGTGTCGGTTGGCACAACCTTTTGCAAAGCTTTTGCAGCATACCAATAAGCTTTCTCCTGGTTTTAGTTCTTCGGTTAACTTATCCAGCATGGCTACAGTTACAAATTGGGTAGTGGTGAAAATGAAATCTTTCTCACTGCTCATGCCTTGTTTCCAATAATTGTTTTCATCGGGTTGGTAACGGAAACCTTCTTGCTTTGCCATAGCCGCTGCTAACATATTGGCATTGTATTGTGGGTTGATAATTTCGGTGCCATATTTATCTTTTTGCACCAAGGATGGTGCAAGAGTATAGAATTTAAAACCGCCTCCACCTTTCCAATCAACATTTTCAGTGATGCCGCCTTTGTCTTTACCTATAACAACTTGCTGCATTCGAGGTAAACAATGTGTAGTTGCATGTTCTCCTAATTCAATACCTATCCACTTGCGTTTCATTTTGTGGGCGACTGCTGCTGTTGTAGCACTACCCAAAAAACTATCCAAAACCCAATCACCCTCATTAGACGCTAATTGAACCACCCTGCTTATTAAGCGTTCAGGCTTCGGTGTTGTAAAAACATTTGTGGAATTAAATTCTTTTATTTCTCTTTTTGCTTCTTGATTGTCACCAACTTCATCCCTTAACCAAAGGGTCATTGCTGTTACACCAACTTTTACTTCAGTAATAAATTTCTTTACCCTTGGTGCATTATCTCCTTTAGCTCCAAACCAAATTCGATTATCATCAATCATTTCCTGAAATCTAGCCTTTGTGAAAAGCCAACATCTACCATCTGGTGGAGTAACTATTCTTCCGCTTGGAGTTGTTATTTCATAAAGTTTTTCTTGAATAACAGGGCCTACTGTACAATCCGAAGAAGTCCATATACCTCTAGGATCATTATCAGGGTTTTTGTAGTTACTCAATTGAGCATCACTACGAACCAATTTATTTAGTTCAAAGCCAAAGGCATTTTTAGCATAGACAAGGATAATATCATGACTTCTTGATAATGTCTTTTTCAAATTGATAGGAGCGAACGCTCTTTGCCATACAACTTCATCTACAAAATTTTGTCTACCAAAAACTTCATCACATAAAACTTTTAAATAATGGCTTTCATCTGCATCAATGTTTATCCAAATACTGCCATCTTTGTGTAATAAGTTTTTTAATATTTCCAGTCTTGGCTTCATCAAATTAAGCCATTGAGAATGCTCTATTCCATCATCATAATGCTCAAAAGCATTTCCAGTATTGTAAGGAGGGTCAACAGAGATACATTTTTTTGCCCTGCAAATTGTTGTTCCAGTGCTTTTAATGCCAATAGGTTATCGCCATGTATTAACATGTTTTCGCTTTTGGGGTCACCAAAACTTTTGGTTGGGTCTTCTATTAATATACGTGGTTCCAGCTTGGGTTCGTTGCCCTTGCCTATCCATGTGAGTTCTAATTTTTGTAAGTTTTGTTTGCTCATATGTATTAAATTGTCTGAACTCCCGAAATAATCGGGACAAGCTTTGATTTATAGGATTAAATGATTAGTATGATTTTGATTTGGATAATCATTTTTTATTTTTCTTTTTTGTATCAATGCTTTTAGGTTTTGCCTCTTCTATGTTTTTTATTGCTTTATCAAAATCGCTTTCTTTGGTATTTACTTGCCGCTGGTTGTATTTGTCGTATTCTTTTTCTGCCATTTCCATTGCTAACTGATGCGATATTTTGCCTGCATGGTTTAGTATTTCTCTATCATTTAACGAAAGAAACCCATGCAGTTTTTCAATCCAGTCGTTCATATACATGGGTATCCTACGCATGGCTTGCCCTTGTGCAAAAATCAGATATTGCTCCACTAAATTATTGAGCGCTGAAAGTTCGCCTTCGTTCAAATAGTTTTTTGCAATGCCCACATCCTGCTTTCTTGGTTTTGTGCCTCTCCACGATGTTAAACCCATATTAGGAATAGTGCTGTTGGCTCTTTCCGATACAATTTCTGCCGCAGTTTTTCCAATAATAGCCCAGTGCATTTTATTTTGCACCGTTTGAAAAAACAGAATGCTGGTTTCCAAAGTAGGGTCATAGTCCACGCTTGTAGCGTAGATGTCGGTAATTTTTTGATAGAACCTCCTTTCGGAAGTTCTTATTTCCTGAATACGCCTTTCTAATTCTTCAAAATAATCAAATGGCTGATTGGGGTTTTTGAGACGTTCATCATCCAATACAAAACCTTTTACAATATACTCTTTGATATGCTGAGTAGCCCATTGGCGAAAACGGGTAGCCACATTCGATTTGATGCGGTAGCCAACAGAAATAATAGCATCCAAATTGTAAAACTTTTGATTGCGTTCTACTATTCTTTCACCCTCTTTTCTAACTTGTAAGAAATCCTTACAAGTTGCTTCTTCGATTAATTCACCTTCTTCAAAAATATTTTTTAAGTGTATGGTAATGTTTTGCGGAGTGGTTTGAAAAAGCTCCGCTATTAGCTTTTGCGTAAGCCAAACGGTTTCATCTTCTAACCGGACTTCCAATTTCGTTTGCCCGTTTTCGGTCTGATAAATGATTATTTGAGAATTGCTTTCCATTATTATTGTTTGAACCATTTTGTTGACATCAACAAAATGGTAGTTGCTGTATTGAATATCGTTTTGTTAGTATCACCAAAACGATAAATTGTTTTGATTAAATAACTTTCCATCGTATTGTAAATAATTCTGTTTCGGATGTGTTTTGCTTTAGGCGTTGTTCTACTTCGTCCAATAATTTGTCTTTTCTGTTTTCAATATCATCTTCGTTCTGATATTGGTTGTAGCGTTTCTCTGCCAATTTCTTTTCCAAGTCTTTTATAATCCGTTGTTCCTTTACTTTCTGCTCCAAGTTCAGCAATTTTCGGGCTTCGGTTTTTCGGGTTTTAATTTCCTTGTCCAACTCCTTAATTTCAAACTTGATGCTGTTCCTTACATCCTCACTCCACTTTTCTAATTTGTCTACTTCTTCATCAAAAAAGTTGTGATTGCGTTTGCGGTTTTCTTCAATAATACCCAATTGATGTGTATGGTATATTTCTCTACACTTTGTCTTTTCAGTGGCGGTAAATGATTGGTTTGTGTTTACTGCCACTGCTGGTAATGAAAACAACCTTTGGCATTGGTCGGGTTCAAGTGTATTGCCTTCATCATCAAAAGCCGCAAACAAAATATGGTCTTCGTTTTCAAAACTGGAAATGGTAATTTGTTTGGTTTTTAACCAACCTTGCTTGCCTACCAAGTTTTCGAGGATAAATATTTTTTTATCGCTGCCGGAATAATCAAACTGTAATTCCTGAATGGCTAATTTTTCTTCTTTACAGTTGCTAATTACCTTTTGTGCCAATGGGTGCCCAATACGGTAAAGGTTTTCGTTTTGATTTACTTCAACGGTTTCGTGTGCTTCTCCAATATGCTTTTTGCCTACTCTGTATGGGCCTTTATGAATGGCCTCACCTGCAAATGGATTTTTATTGAGGAAGAAACTATTTTCAGAATGGTTGAATTTGGCATAAGGTTCTAAAAAATATTTAGTAAGCTGCCATAACCAATGCTCAAATTTGGTAAGGTAATCAGTGCTTTGCTGTAAATTGATTTTAAGTTTTTCGTGTACTTCTTCATCAAAGTTTTCCAATAGTTTTTTACGTGTAAGGTCAATGCCCTGTTCAATTTCGGGTTCCATTTCCTTCTGTAAAAAGTCAAATGCCAATTGGATGGCTTCGGTTGTTCTGCAAGTTTGGTAGATTTTTACAATTCGTTTTTCAAAATCAACTCCGCTTTCAATTGCTCCTAATACTTCATCGCTTGCACCAAATACACCATTGAATAATTGAAATTTTTCATCTAACAATTGATAAACTCTTTGGTCGGCAGCATTGGTATTGTTTAGGAAATTAACCACTACCACATCAAACTTTTGTCCGTAACGGTGGCAACGGCCAATACGCTGTTCAATACGTTGTGGGTTCCAGGGCAAGTCGTAGTTTACTACCAATGAACAGAACTGTAAATTAATACCCTCTGCTGCTGCTTCGGTGGCAATCATAATGGTTGCAGTATCTCGGAAGTAATCAACTAATGCAGCCCTTTTATCAGCCGTTCTTGAACCTGTTATTCTGTCTGTGCCTTCGTGTGTTTTTAACCAAGCTGTATAAATTTGTCCGCTTTTGGGGTCGTTGTTGCTGCCATTGAACAACACAATTTCATCTCTGTATCCTCTTGCTTCTAAAATGTTTTTAAGGTATTCCTGTGTTCGGGTACTCTCTGTAAAAATGATGGCTTTTTTGTTTGCTCCAAGTTCTTGCAGTTTTTCAAAACCTTTGGTTAATGCAGTGAATAAAACTTCCCCTTTTGAATTAACCTTGATTGATTGGGCTAATTTTTTAAACTCATTTAAAGCATCAATTTCTTGCCTTATTTCAGCAATTTCATCAGCTGTGTAAACCCTTTCTTCTTTGGGTGTTTCAAAATCTTCATCATCATCAATCCACTCGTCTTGTTGTTCTTCAAAAGTTTCGTAATTGGTGGTAAATATTTCATCTACGTTTACAGGCAGTCCGCTTTGTCTTTCAATGGTTGCTTCCAATTTATCTGCCAAGCCTTGCAATGTGCCTGAAATAGCATAAGTAGATGAAGCCAACAACTTGCGAAGTATCAAAGTCATTAAAGTACGCTGTCCGGGAGGTAAGGCATACAAATTGGGTCTTTGTAAGTAATCGGAAACTAAATCATACAACTGCTTTTCATCATCACGAGGAGTAAATTCCTGCAATATGCAGGATCTGTTGGTGTAATTGATGTATTCTAAAACTTGCCTTCTTAATGTTCTTTTGCAAATAGGTTCTAACCTGCGTTTGAGGTCGTCGAAACTGGTATTTTCTGTAATTCTGGTGTATTGTGTTTTGAAACTTTTTAAATCACCAAAAGCATATTCATCAATGATGCTCACTAAGCCATATAACTCCAACAAAGAGTTTTGCAATGGCGTAGCCGTTAGCAAAATCTTTGGAGCATGGGCAACCGCTTCTTTAATTGCTTTAGCAATTTTATTGGTGGTTTTGTAAACATTTCGCAAACGGTGAGCTTCATCAATTACCACTAAGTCCCAATCTATTTTTGTAACATAAATGGCTTTACTCTTGATGAACTGGTATGAGCAAATAACAATGTTATCGGCTTGATTGAAAGGATTGAAATTGGCTTTGGCAATTTCCTGATTGAATGACTTTGCTTCGAGAATTACGGATGGTAAAAAGAATTTATCTGCAATCTCCTGGTTCCATTGCTTGCGGAGGTTGGCTGGTGCTATGATTAAAATTTTACGTTTGCGTTCAGCCCATTTTTGAGAAATAACAATTCCGGCTTCAATGGTTTTACCCAATCCTACTTCATCTGCCAGCAATGCCCCTTTGGATAAAGGTGAATGAAAAGCAAACAAAGCAGCATCCACCTGATGAGGGTTTAAATCTACCTGAGCATCGGCAAGAGAAGCGGTGAACTTCTGCAAACTGTTTGCAGCATACCGCTTGGTTAATTCATAAGCAAAATATTTGGCGTGGTATGGGGTTAAGCTCATTTCTTCTTATAGGTTTTAAGTACAAGTTTCAAGGCTTCTTCACCCTCCTTGCTGTTGTTTATAGTATCTGAAATTTTATCGGCAAGCCAAATAATAATGAGTGGTTCAGCAGGTGTATCAAGAAAGTCCGCTAATTTAATTACCTGTTCACGGCTTGCATTGCGTTCGCCTCTTTCCAACTTACTTACAAAGGCGGTATCTACTTCAAGAAAGGCAGCAGCTTGGCGAAGTAGTAATTTCTTGCTCTCTCTTTGTTTACGTATGGTTTCACCAAAGCTCATGTATTCAACTAATTTTGACTTGTCAAAAGTAGTCAAATAAACGCAAAAAAAAGCAAATAAGTGTAGAAAATAGCTATTCGCTTATCTCTGTAATGTCGATTAGGGTTCGGGTAATCTTTTCCAGTGATTTAGAAGTTTCTGGCATATAGGCAGTACAAATACCTTACGTGGATAGAGTGTAGTGGGAAGAATGGTGGTAATATTGAAATAGTAAGCGCATCTCCATGAGGTAATTACGCATGAATTGTTTACTGTAATTACCTACCTGTAATGCTCGATGCATTTCTTCTAACCAAAACAATTGGTTCTAGCCTAAAGCGTTTTTCGGTAACTCATTTTTTTGTCATTTTATGGTATATTTGATCAACAACAAAGATCACGCATTCATGAATACTACAACCTTCACGGAATCTGAGCTTGAACAGCTTTTTTATGCAGCCGAAAAATTCCTGCTTCGGTGGTATTGAAATGCTATGATTGGGCTATTGAACAAAGAGAAAACAAATAATGAAAGAACAACTAAAAATATCCATACGCTTTTTTAATGACCGTGAGGTTCGTGCCGTTTGGGACGATGAATATTCCAAGTGGTGGTTTAGTGTAGTTGATGTGGTTGGTATTTTAAATAACGAGCCTGATTATATCAAAGCAGGAAACTATTGGCGTTGGCTCAAAAGGAAATTACTCAAAGCAAATGTTCAGTTCGTGAGTGGCACTCACAGACTGAAATTAACTGCTGCGGATGGCAAAATATACCTAACAGACACCTTGGATAGCCAAGGAGTTATTGAACTAGCTAAACATTTCCCAACAATAGGGTAATGAAGTTTTTGGATTGGTTTTTATACAGCGATACCAGCATAATCGAACCTAGGAAAACCGAGAAAAACGCCAGCAGGTAATAACTAAGACTTCGTTGGGTGCGAAGCGCCTACAATAAAGTCTAATATTGAACCAGCCCAGTAAATTATTGGGATGATTACTCATTTCATCAAGCCTCGTACCACCACACTGGCCGTTATACATCCAAAAATTGCTGGCATATAAGAAATGGTGCCGATAAGGGATTTTTTGGGGAATGCTTTCTCCGATTCTATAATGCGTGACTGGTCTACTTTCTCTGCACTAAACACCACCGTGAGCCCCTTATAAATTCCCAATCCATGTAATTTCTTTCGTACATAAGCTGCCAAATTACATTGGTAGGTTTTAGAAATATCAGTTATAATTACCTGAGAAGGATCTATCTTTCCACCTGCTCCCAATGAACTTACAATGGGTATTTTTCTATCCAAACAACCTTTTATAAAATATACTTTGGGCGATAATGTATCTATGCAGTCTACCGCATAATCATAAGCCGCTTCATCTAATAACTCAGCCGTTAGTTCTTCTTTTACATAAATAGATTTTACTACCAGCTCCAATTCGGGATTGATGTCTTTCAGTCGCTCTGCCATCACTTCAGATTTCAATTTTCCTGCGGTTGAATGGAGGGCTGGTATTTGTCTATTAGTATTACTTAAGTCAACCGTATCCGCATCTACTATGGTCATTTTACCTACTCCTGCCCTAGCAATCATTTCTGCACAAATTCCACCTACGCCACCCAATCCCACTACCAACACGTGTTTGCTCATTAAAGATTTGATGGACTCCTCTCCCAATAATAGTTCTGTGCGGCTCATCCAGTATGGTACCATATTAAACATTTAATTTTAGGCTTAGTTTTCAGCCCTCAAATCGTGACCAGTTAACTGAATAAATACATCTTCTAAATTCGCCTTTTTTACTTCTTTGGGTCGCTCAAATCCGGTGGCTACCAATTCATCAATCAATTTATCGGGAGAATTCAATGCAATAATATTTCCACTATCAATAATGGCTACTCTATCACACAACACTTCCGCTTCATCCATATAGTGCGTGGTTATAATTACAGTAGTCCCCTTTTTTCTAATATCCTGAATCAGTTCCCACAAATTTCTTCTTGCCTGCGGATCTAATCCCGTTGTAGGTTCATCTAGAAAAATAATTTTGGGCTGATTAATTAATGTAGTGGCTATGGAGAATCTTTGCTTTTGTCCCCCACTTAATTCCTTGTATTTTGCTTTGGCTTTATCGCGAAGATTAACCCGATCAAGCAACTCCATTGGATTGATTGATTGGTTATAAAGACCTGCAAACAACGCTATTAATTCTGTTAAGTTTAGACTGGGATAATATCCAGAAGTCTGCAATTGCACCCCAATAATTTTTTTAATTTCATTGGGCGCTTCATCTAAATTAATTCCATCCACTGTAATACTGCCACTGGTTTTTTGACGCAATGTTTCAATGATTTCTAAGGTGGTTGACTTACCCGCACCATTCGGCCCTAGGAGTCCAAAAATCTCCCCTTCCATCACATCAAAACTAATTCCTTTCACTGCGTGAAAATCTCCGTATTTCTTGTGTAGGTTTTCTACACGAATCATTACTTTTTGCATACTATTAAAATTTATAGACTAAGCCGACTGATTTATCTCCTACCCCAACACCTAAAGCAGTTCTGCCATAGCGCTGATTGAATAAATTGATTGCTGTATTTAAATGTCGCTGTGAAATAAGTGTAAAATAACCGCCCGTTAATGAACCAAGAAAACCAGCTCCTATCATTCCCCATCCAAAACCTTTTTGATTGCCAGATAAATTATTGAGCCCCACCAAAACACTCACTGTACCTACAAATCCCATCGCTTGCCCCCAAATTTTATTACTTTGGTGTTTTTTGTACAATGCTAATAATTCGGAATTGCCAGTGCGGAAAAACAAATGCTTAAACTCTTTACTACCCCTAAATACTGTGTCGTTATAAACAATATTATTTTGCTTAGGCGCAAGTATATAAGTCATCCCTTTTGAATTCAATGGCTGTTGGGCACACACCATATTTGTTGCAATTATAAAAACCAGTAATAGCTGTATTCGCCTCATAAATTAGTTTGTTTTAGCCATCGTATCGGCCAGTTCTTTCATCATTTCTATACTACCAATAAATAAGGGTGTTCTTTGGTGCAGTGCGGTTGGCTCTATATCTAGTATTCGCTGCACGCCATCCGTTGCTTTTCCGCCAGCTACTTCCACAATAAATGCAAAAGGATTGGCTTCATATAATAAACGCAATTTGCCCTTGGGTTTATCTTTTGTACCAGGATACATAAATATTCCGCCTTTAATTAAGTTTCGATGCACATCAGAAACCATACTACCAATATAACGCTGTGTATAGGGACCGCCTGTTTCTTTTGTTCGCCGCTGGCAACCATCAATATATTGCTGTACACCCTTATTGTACTGGAAAAAATTACCATGATTTACCGAATAAAATTTTCCTGTTGGTGGACATTGAATATTGGGATGGCTCAAAGTGAATTCTCCAATAGATGGATCCAATGTAAACCCATTCACTCCTCTTCGTGTAGCATATACAAACATAGTGCTTGACCCATATACCACATAACCAGCCGCGACTTGGTTTTTACCCGGTTGTAAGAAATCGGCTTTGGTGCAAGGAGCACCGATATTACTTACTCGTTTGTAAACCCCAAAAATAGTCCCGATTGAAACATTTACATCTATATTACCACTTCCGTCTAAGGGATCAAAGAGTACCACGTATTTACTCTGGTTGCTGATTTCATCATCAAACACCACAAAATTATCCATTTCTTCACTGCATATACCTGCGCAACTAATGCCGTGTTTCAATACGCCCATAAATTGGTTATTAGCAAAAATATCAAGTTTTTTAACGTCTTCTCCTTGCACATTAATACTACCAGCATCCCCCAATATATCTACCAACCCTGCTTTATTCACTTCTAGATTTACTCTTTTGGCAGCCAAAGCCATATCGCGCAATAGTCGGCTTAGCTCACCAGTGGCAGTGGGGAATTGACGAAGTTGTTGTAAGGTAAACTCGTCTAGCGTTAATACAGTCCTGTTTATATTCATCCAGCTTTCTTCGTTTATATAAAGATAGGAAGCCTCCCTTAAATAAGGGATAATTTTTGAGCAGTGTCGATCTGTATATTTGCAAAGGTTAAATTAATAATAACTCATGAAAGTTTTTAAATTTGGGGGCGCCAGCGTGAATAGTATTGAAAGGATTAAAAACCTCAAATCTATTGTGCAACAATACAGCCATAACCCACTGGTAATTATTGTTTCTGCCATGGGGAAGACTACCAATGGACTAGAAAAAGTAGCCGAAGCATTTTATAATGGTAAAAAAGACGAAGCCCTTCAATTGTTTGAAATCATTAAAAACCAACACCTCACTACTGCCAAATATTTACTCGTTTTTCGTTATAATGAATGCCTTGCGCAATTGCAAGACTTTTTTACTGAAATTGAATGGCTGCTACACGATCAACCAGTTAGAGACTACGATTATTACTACGATCAAATTGTTTGCGTAGGCGAATTACTCAGCACTTGTATCATCAGCCATTATTTAAACGAAGAAAAAATAAACAATTCTTGGCTAGATATTCGTGATCTATTGAGAACTGATAATAATTTCAGGGATGCTGGGGTAAACTGGCACTATTCCTCTGCAAAAATAAAAGCAACCGTTCATGGGGGCATAACGGTAACACAGGGTTTTATTGGCGCAACTAACGATAATGAGAGCACTACATTGGGGAGAGAGGGCAGTGATTATACCGCAGCCGTTTTTGCCAATATACTTGATGCAGAAAGTGTGACCATTTGGAAAGATGTTGAAGGGGTTATGAATGCAGATCCAAAGATTTTTAAAGACGCGGTATTGATTTCGGAGTTGAATTTTACAGAAGTAATTGAAATGGCTTATTATGGGGCGCAGGTGATTCACCCAAAAACCATCAAACCCTTACAGAATAAGGGAATTCCACTACTGGTTAAATGCTTTATCAACCCTTCTCTACCAGGCACCATCATCCACAAAAAAAATATTTCCCAGCTACCTCCCATCATTGTAATTAAAGAACACCAAGTATTGATGCATTTGAAAACACAGGATTTTTCTTTTGTAGGGGAAGCACCTATGAGCGGTCTGTATGAACTATTTGCTAAAGTAAAAATCAAGCCCAATTTAATACAATCGGGAGCTGTTAGTATTCAGATTTGCCTTGACGATCATTTTACAAAAATAGATGAACTGGCAAGGGAAGCAAGTGCTTCATTTGATGTGCAGATTGAAAAGCAGTTGAGTTTACTAACCATACGCCATTATACTGCTGAAAAAATAGCAGTACTAACAACAGGCAAAAAAATATTATTACAACAACAGACTCCTGAAACCATTCAGTGCATTTACCGGGCTTAACCAATATATTTTTCTATTAGTTGATACAGTTGGTCTTGCTTAAATGGTTTAACCATTACTTCATTAATACCAGATTTTAGATACGCGTCTAGGTCGTCCTGAACAATTGTAGCAGTCAACCCCAGAATGGGAATGGAAGATTTAATAGGGTCTTGATATTCGCGGATGATTATTGCTAATTCATCTCCAGTTAGTTTGGGCACATTAATATCGGTGAGAATAATATCATATTGATTAGATTCAAAAAGCGCTAAGCCTTTGTCGCCATCTTTGGCAATATCAAAAACAATACCTACTTTTTTCAGCAGCATAGTAAGCAACATAATATTCACATCATTGTCTTCAATTACCAAGGCGCGTTTGTTGTTTAGGCTGGTATAAAAATTATGATCAGCAACCACTTCTATTTCTTTTTCAATCATATTAGGAACCACTTCATATGGTATGTTAAAAGTGAATACGGATCCTTCGTTGAGTTTGCTCTCTACTGCAATGGTTCCGCCTTGCAATTCAACCAATAATTTGCAAATAGAAAGGCCAAGCCCAGTTCCCTTAATTGACCTTCTTGTTTCTTTGGTTGTATTGGTACTAGTGACTTGGGTAAATTCTTCAAAAACAGTTTTAATTTGATCGTTAGGAATGCCTATGCCGCTGTCTATTACGGCAATTTTTACCACCACAGATTTAGCTGCACTACCCAATAAAGTTGCATGAACTGTAACAGTTCCCTTTTCCGTAAACTTAATTGCATTACTTAATAGATTATAGAGAATCTGCTTTAGCCTAAAAAGGTCGCCCGATACAGTGAGTTTTTTATCGAGCTGTATATTTGTTTTAACAGAAATATTTTTTTTTGCAGCACTGGTAGATGCAAGCGCAAAACTCACTTCTTCAATAGCAGTATTGATGAGAAAGGGCTGATTTTCGAGCTTTAGTTTTCCTGCATCTAGTTTGGAGAAATCCAACACATCATTTACCGTAGAAAGCAAATGCTCCGAAGCTGTTTTAATGGCATGTAGAAAATTTTTCTTCTCGTGATCCGTCTCCATTTTATCTATCAACTCAGTAAAACCCATGATAGCAGTGAGTGGGGAACGAATTTCGTGACTCATATTGCTTAGAAAACGACTCTTTACTTGCGCCAGTTTTACCGCCTTTTCTCTGGCTTCAAGAATATCATTTTCATAGTTTGACATTTTATATACGTTAAAAAGCAGTACCGCTACAATCAGTAGAATAATAACCAACGATACCCAAAATAATTTCTGGATCGCGTCTTTTCCAGTTACCGCATTTTTAAATACGGTATTGTATAACTTATCTTTAGAATGATTATCAATATTCAGTGTATCGATAGAAGCTTTAAGGGTGATAATATTTCGGGTATTAATCACGTTCAAATACAAAATAGAAACCACCACCACCAAGCAAGCAATGATTAGAATAATATTTGAAAAAGAAAGCTTAGCCCGCTTCATTGCATATTTGGTGGTTAGTTTCCTAAAATAAATTTGAGGAGTTAATATTTAACGATACATCTCAGCACGAAGCTCTTTCACACGGGCATCCTCCATATATTCATCAAAAGTCATTAACCGATCAATAATACCCTTGGGTGTTAACTCAATGATACGGCTGGCTACGGTCTGCATAAATGTATGATCGTGTGATGTAATGAGCACAATGCCTGGGAAGGTTTGACAGCCTTCATTAAAGCTCTGTATACTTTCTAGATCCAAGTGATTGGTTGGCTGATCTAAGATCACCACATTTGGATTTTGCAACATCATCCTACTCACCATACAGCGTACTTTCTCTCCCCCACTTAATACATTGGTTTTCTTCTGAATATCATCTCCACTAAAAAGCATTTTGCCCAAGAATCCGCGTATAAACGGCTCATCGGCATCGGTAATATTTGGTGGAACGTATTGGCGAAGCCAATCCATAAGCGACAAGCCTTCTGTGAAAAACGTATTATTTTCCTGTGGCAAATAAGCTTTAGTAATGGTAGTACCCCACTCATATTTACCGCCATCGGCAACTGCATTTTCAAAAATAATTTCAAAAAAAGCAGTAATAGCCAAAGGATCTTTACTAAGAAAAGCAATCTTCTCTCCTTTGTTAACGCTAAACGAAACTTGGTCGAATAATTTTCTACCATCAACTGATTTACTCAGTTTCTCTACATTCAAAATCTGGTTACCCACTTCGCGCAATGGTTGGAAAATAATACCCGGATATTTTCTGTTGGATGGTTCAATTTCTTCGATGGTTAGTTTCTCCAAAGCTTTTTTCCGAGAGGTAGCCTGTTTGCTCTTAGAGGCGTTGGCAGAGAAACGAGCAATAAAGTCGAGCAAAGCTTGACGTTTATCTTCGTTTTTCTTGTTTTTATCGTTGATTTGCCTACTCATTAATTGGCTGGACTCATACCAAAATGTGTAGTTACCCGTAAACACTTTAATCTTAGCGCGGTCAACATCGGCAACGTGGGTGCAAACAGTATCTAGAAAGTGACGATCGTGACTAACCACCAATACAATATGTTCATAATCTGCCAAGAAATTCTCCAGCCAGCCAATGGTTTCAATATCTAATCCGTTGGTAGGTTCATCTAATAAAAGAATATCGGGATTTCCAAATAGGGCTTGTGCCAATAAAACCCTTACTTTATAATTACTAGGAATTTCGCTCATAAGGCTTTGGTGCATATCATCTGTAACACCTAAGCTATTTAAGAAACTGGCTGCATTACTTTCTGCTTCATAGCCACCCATTTCTCCAAATTCACCTTCTAGTTCTCCCGCTTTCATGCCATCTTCTTCAGAGAAATCTTCTTTGGCGTACAAAGCATCTTTTTCGTGCATCACATCCCATAAGCGCTTATGCCCCATGAGTACCGTATTTAGAACGGTTTGTTCATCGAACTCAAATTGATTCTGTTTTAAAACAGCCAATCTTTCTCCGGGCGTAATTTCTACATTTCCCTTATTGGGTTCAATTTCTCCACTTAGAATTTTTAAGAAAGTAGATTTACCGGCGCCATTTGCTCCTATCACACCATAACAATTGCCTTTGGTGAAATTGATATTTACTTCATCAAAAAGAACCCTTTTACCGTAAGCTAGGGTAATATTTCTTGCACTAATCATTGATAAACTTGTTTTGAGGCGGCAAAAATACTAAAATAGGGGGGCTACTCCAAATGCGATTAACAACCCAATAACTTAACAACCCAATAACTTAACAACCCAATAACCAATAACTCAATAACTTAATAACTACTCCCCCACTCCGCTCTTGCAGAAGGATTGATAGATAGTTCGGAGAACTTGCCAGCCAAGAATTTGTAGTAGCCAGTAATGGCAATCATAGCGGCATTGTCTGTGCAGTATTCAAAATCGGGTATAAAAATTTTCCATCCATGCTTTTCACCAAGATTGATTAATCCCATTCGCAACCCACTATTTGCACTTACGCCGCCTGCTAAACAGACCTGCTTTACGCCAGTTTCTTGAACTGCTTTCTTAATTTTTTTGAGTAGGATCTGTACAATGGTATACTGCACCGATGCACATAAATCGTTGCGATTGGCTTCAATAAAACCAGGTTGCTGCTTTTGTAAGAAATATAGTACCGATGTTTTTAATCCACTGAATGAAAAATTAAGTGCTGGTATTTGTGGTTCTGCAAATTTAAAGGCAAGTGGATTACCCAATGCTGCATAACGATCAATAAGTGGCCCGCCAGGATAAGGAAGTCCTAATAATTTAGCCGTTTTGTCAAACGCTTCACCAGCAGCATCATCAATGGTTTGTCCAATCACCTCCAGTTCAAGTGGAGATTTTGCCAGTACAATTTGTGTATGCCCGCCACTTACAGTGAGGCATAAAAAAGGGAAATCAGGTTTATCGTCCCCAATTAAATTCGCCAATACATGTGCCTGCATATGATGCACACCTATAAGGGGTTTATTCAAAGATAAAGCGAGTGATTTGGCAAATTGAGTACCCACCAATAAACAGCCAATTAAGCCCGGAGCCTGCGTAAAAGCGATGGCATCTATTGTATTTAAAAATGAGGGTGCATTCGGAAACGCTTGTAACAAAGCCTGTTGAACTACTGGTACTATATTTTGAATATGTGCCCTACTGGCAAGCTCTGGCACTACGCCTCCATATTTTTCGTGAACGGATTGAGAGGCAATTATATTACTTAATATTTTACCATCTACGCAAATGGCAGCGGCAGTTTCATCGCAAGATGATTCAATAGCAAGTATGGTTGTTGTGGCCAAATTAGTCAGTATTAGTGGGCAAAGATAACCAGAAGTGCAAATTTTTCGACCAGAACTAAAAATCAATATTCAACCTAATACAGAATGCTTACTTGGTTCTGATGGCCACCACTGGATCCATTTTGGCTGCAATAGATGCTGGAATAATACCAGCAAGTACTCCAAGCACAATACAAATACTAAGCCCTAAAATGACAATATTAGGCGCAATAAAAATAGGGAAAGGCAATACAGAACTGAGCAAAAGCGATAGTAGCCAGACCAGCGTTAACCCAATTAACCCACCTAGAATACATAAAAATGCACTCTCCAATAAAAATTCAGTAAGTATGGTACTTCTTTTGGCTCCAATGGCTTTTTTTAACCCAATTTGGCTGGTTCTTTCTCTCACCGTAACAAACATAATATTGGCTACCCCAAAAGCTCCAACAATCAAACTCAATCCCGCAATTGCCCAACCACCAGCAGTAACTTGTCCAAAAAATCCATTCACTTGTGCAGAGAATTGTGCCACATCATTACAAGTAAAATTATCTTCTTGGGCGGGGCTTAATTTTCTCAATTGCCGCATCACCCCAACCAGTTCATCTGCCAAAGCAGACGAAGCTACTTTGTCTTTACCCTGAACCATGATGTAGGGATTGTTGTTATCTGGATTGTAAATACTGGCAAAATATCGGTATGGTACAATCATACACTGGTCATAATCAAATCCTCCGATTAAGCTCTGACCTTGTTTTTTAATCACTCCAGTAATATAAAGTCTTCTACCGTCGAAAGAAATTTCTTTACCCACGGCTTTCTCAGCAGAACCATATAACTCTTCCGCCACTTTATTACCAATTACGCCTACTGGAGCACCTCTGGTAAAATCAGATTCATTTAAGTAGCGACCATTGTCTACTTCAATGGTTTGAATACTATTAAAATCGTTGGTAACACCGTAAAGTCCTATATTACTTAACACATTATCCTGATAATTCAAATTGACCGAATTACTTACAAAAAAAGCGGCAAAAGAAGCAAGCTCAGCCTTTGCTTTCACAATACGCAACTCTTCAAATTTCATATTGGGTCGCTTTAGGTATTTCCACCAAGGATTGTCGGAACCTCCGCCGTAATTCCACTTATCAATATAAATAGTATTACTACCCAGAGATTTAATATCGGTCTGCACTTTTCTTTCTAAGCTATCTACTGTAGCCAGCACCCCAATAATACAAAAGATGCCGATAGTAATACCAAATAACGATAAAAAAGTGCGCAACTTATTCACCCTTAGCTCCTGCAAAGCCATGCGGAAACTATTCCATAAAATACTCAGAAGTTTAAGCATATTCAAATGTACAAGGAATGAGCACAGCATACCCCTAAAAATTATGTGAGCGGTTAGATGAGCTGTTTAACTAGGTTTAAAAAATGATTGATGCTGAGTAAACACTACATTTATAATTTAACTTCAATTCAACCAATTGATAAAACGGTTGTATGTATAAATGAGTTAAATTTGTGCGGATTTAAACAACCAACCTTGCTTTATGACCTGGAAACAAGTCTTTACTTCATCTGTAGGAAAAAAATTGGTAATGGGACTCACTGGTATTTCGCTGGTGCTTTTCCTAGTAGTTCATGCCAGCATTAACGCCACTGTTTTTGTCGATCTCTTCAACCCCGAAGAAAATGGTGAAATGTTTAACAAAGCGGCTCATTTTATGGGATCAACCGTTTTGATTCGGATTATGGAAATAGGGCTATTTGGGGGTATCATCTTGCATATTATTCAAGGATATATGCTTTCATTAGAGAACCAACAAAAAAGATCGGTAGGATATGCCGTTGCTTACAAAGATGGCAGCAAATGGTACAGTCGCAGTATGGGTTTACTAGGTACCATAATATTGTTATTTCTGGTCTTGCACCTTTACCACTTTTGGGTATCTGCCCGTTTTACCAACAAGGGATTAGAAGAAAGTGTTTCATACAATGGCATTGAAATGCACAATATGTTTGGTTTAATGAAAGCTACATTTAGCGAATGGTGGATTTTTGGCGTGTATGCATTGGGTTGTATTTCACTGGCCTACCATCTGGCACATGGATTTCAAAGTGCTTTTAGGACTTTGGGAGTACATAATAAAAAGTACACCGCTATGCTGGTAAGTATTGGATACGGATTCTCTGCAATCATTACACTGGTCTTTATATTAATGCCATTGAGTTTTTTACTGGGTTGGATTGGGTAAGCAAATTTTAAATCATTATAAATAATCGGATCTATGTTAGATGCCAAAATTCCTTCAGGTTTATTAGAAGATAAATGGGTTGATTACAAAGGACATTGCAAACTGGTAAACCCGGCTAATAAGAGAAAATTAGAAGTAATTGTAGTGGGCACTGGCCTTGCAGGTGCTTCTGCCGCTGCTTCATTGGGCGAACTTGGTTATAAAGTGAAGGCTTTTTGTTTTCAAGATTCACCTCGCCGTGCGCATTCTATTGCAGCACAAGGGGGGATCAATGCGGCAAAAAATTATCAGAATGATGGGGACAGTGTTTTTAGACTTTTTTATGACACCGTAAAAGGTGGAGATTATAGAGCACGCGAAGCCAATGTGCATCGCTTGGCCGAAGTTAGTACCAGCATCATTGATCAATGTGTGGCACAAGGCGTTCCTTTTGCACGCGAATATGGTGGTTTATTAAGCAACCGCTCTTTTGGTGGCACACAGGTACAAAGAACTTTTTATGCGGCAGGTCAAACAGGTCAGCAATTATTAATTGGTGCATACCAAGCTTTGGAGCGCCAGATTGCGCTAGGCAATGTAACCATGCATAGCAGGCATGAAATGTTAGAGATTGTAAAAGTTGATGGAAAAGCACGTGGGATTATTGCACGAAACTTGATTAACGGTGAACTGGAGCGACATTTTGGTCACGCCGTACTACTCTGCACTGGCGGATATGGAAACGTATTTTACCTATCAACCAATGCCATGGGCAGTAATGTTACCGCAGCCTGGAAAGCACATAGGCAAGGTGCTGCATTTGCCAATCCTTGCTTTACACAAATTCACCCTACCTGCATACCAGTAAGTGGTGATCACCAAAGTAAGTTAACCTTGATGTCTGAATCGCTTAGAAACGATGGTCGCATTTGGGTTCCTAAAAAACAAAATGATACCAGAAAAGCAATTGATATACCCGAAGAAGAAAGGGACTATTACTTAGAAAGAAGATACCCTGCATTTGGTAATCTTGTACCAAGAGATGTTGCTTCAAGAGCAGCAAAAGAGCGTTGTGATGCGGGTTATGGAGTGGGTACTAGTAAGCAAGCGGTGTACCTCGACTATGCCGATGCCATTGTTCGCTATGGAAAAATAGAAGCCGGAAAAGAAGGTCGCAATGATGTACCAGCAGCAGAAATTATTGCTATGGGAAAGCAAGTAGTAAAAGAAAAGTACGGTAATCTTTTTGATATGTACGAAAAAATTACCGGAGAAAATCCTTACGAATTCCCCATGCGTATTTATCCCGCAGTTCACTATACCATGGGCGGATTATGGGTTGATTATGAATTACAAACAACAGTCCCCGGTTTATATGCACTGGGTGAAGCCAATTTTAGCGATCATGGTGCCAATCGGTTGGGAGCTTCTGCACTTATGCAAGGTCTTGCTGATGGATATTTTGTGATCCCCTATACAGTAGGTAATTATTTGGCCGACGAAATTTACAGCAAAGCCATTGAAACCACCCATCCTGCTTTTGAGGCAGCAGAGAAAGCGGTAAGTGATAGAATTCATATTTTAATGAATATTAAGGGCAAACAATCGGTAGAAAGTTTTCACAAGCGTTTGGGAAAAATCATCTGGAATAAATGTGGTATGGCAAGAAGTAAAGAGGGTTTGGAAGAAGCCATCCGCGATGTGCAAGCATTAAAAAGAGAGTTTTGGTCTGATGTAAGAATTCCTGGTGAAGTGAATGAGATGAATCCAGAACTCGATAAAGCCAATCGTGTGGCAGATTTCATTGAACTGGGCGAATTGATGTGCGTAGATGCTTTAAATAGAAATGAAAGTTGTGGTGGTCACTTTAGAGAAGAATACCAAACTCCCGAAGGAGAAGCATTGAGAGACGATGAAAATTATATGTATGTAGCCGCTTGGGAATTCAAAGGTGAACACCAATGGGAATTACATAAAGAAGCATTGAATTATGAGGTAATAAAACCCAGCCAGCGTAATTATAAATAATTTTGAACGTTCTTACAGCAGTATTGTTTAACTGATTAATTTTTTTGAATGGAACATAATACCATGAATCTGAATCTAAAAGTTTGGAGACAGAAAAACAACAACACCAAAGGTGAATTCAAATTATACCGGGTAGAAAACATTTCTGCGGAAATGAGCTTCTTGGAAATGTTTGATGTACTGAATGAACAATTGGTGGTGAGTGGTGATGAGCCCGTAGCTTTTGACCACGACTGCCGCGAAGGCATCTGTGGCATGTGTTCTATGTATATCAATGGTAAGCCCCACGGTCCTTGGCAAGCAAATACTACCTGCCAACTACATATGCGTGCCTTTAAAGATGGCGATACCATTGTAGTTGAACCTTGGCGTGCCAACGCTTTTCCGGTGGTGAAAGATTTAATGGTAGACCGATCTGCTTTCGATAGAATTATTCAAGCTGGTGGTTATATTAGTGTTAACACAGGTAATGCGGTGGATGGCAATGCCCTACCTATTCATAAAAAGAATGCCGATGACAGTTTTGCTGCTGCTATGTGTATTGGCTGTGGTGCTTGCGTTGCAGCTTGTAAGAACAGTTCTGCCATGTTGTTTATGAGTGCCAAAGTGAGCCACCTTGCACTACTACCACAAGGAGATCCTGAACGCAATTCACGCGTATTGAATATGGTTGCACAGATGGATAAAGAAGGTTTTGGAGCTTGTACCAATACGGGTGCTTGTGAAGCCACTTGTCCCAAAGAAATTTCACTCAGTAATATTGCACGCCTCAACCAAGAATATCTTTCTGCAAGTCTTGTTGCAGATAAGTAAACGGTTGATCTTGTTGAATTAATGACCCTGTTTTTGAAACCATATTGTGTATGGCTTGATCCAACTCTTTTGCGGATGATGCTATGCCAGCAATTACAATTGTATTGGTTTCTATATCATGAGGATTTTGGTTGATTAAAGCAGTGAGTCCAAGTATATTCGTCAATGGGGCTCTTAGTGTGTGTGAACTTATAAAAGCAATATCTTTTAATTGTTTATTCTGTTCTAAAATCATTTTTTCGTGCTGTTCTGCCTTGTTTTTTTCATCTAACAACTTTACATAGATCTCTCTTTCAAAGTAAATGCCAAAATAAGCAAATAGTGCACATAAAATCACCACTGCTAAGGTATTAGTAATAAACATTTGCTCATAAATATCTTCTGAAATTACCTGCCAACTGCTCTTCTCGGGTATGCATAAAACAGCAAAAGCAAATGCGAGAATGCTGATGGTGAAATAAGTAATAATTGCTACTTGGTATTCACGGGTATTGCCCAACATAAATACCAACCCAAAGATAGCAGGAAGAATAAAAAGATAGCCGCCCGTTTTTAACCCCTCTGCCATGGCAGCCAAAACCACAAAGAAATTAATTACCAATACAACTGCTGTATTTAGAAACCTATTATACCCTAATTTTCTATACAATACAATTAACCCAATTGCTCCAGCAAAAAAATATAAAATAATAGCCGATATTGTTAATCCCCGAATATGATCTATAATACCAAGTATTAATATGGTTGCAATTACAACAGTTCCAAATACCACTACCCGATCTAAATCGTGCTTTTGCGGAATAATGGTAGGCTTCATAGTCATCAGATTTCAAAGCCTAATATACGATATAATTACAGCAACGGTTTAATTGCTATTTAGTATCTTGTTGTTTATAAAACAGTTATATGAAAAATATATGCCTTATTGTAATATCTATTTGCTTACTTATGGGCTGCTCTAATAATAGCACTATGAAAAGAAACACTTACCAATGGCCTACTGTACTGGCTCCAATTGCTGCTGCAAAACCTTTCACACGTTTCATACACAATGATACAGTGGTTGATCCTTATTATTGGATGATTGACTATTTTAAAAAAGGGCCTGATAGTAGTAAAGTTGTTGATTATTTAACTTCAGAGAATAAATATACCGATACCATGATGGCAGGCACCAATATCCTGCAAGCCAGTTTGTTTACCGAAATGAAAGCTCGCATTAAAGAGAAAGATGAGAGCGTACCCGCTTTTAAAAACGGTTATTTTTATTATACTAGAACCGAAGAGGGCAAACAGTATTATAAATATTGCAGAAAAAAAGGCAGCCTAGATGCCAAAGAAGAAATACTACTTGATGTTGACCAAATGGCTGTTGGAAAAGCCTACTACAGCGTGAGTACCATTAGTGTGAGTGCCAACAATCAGCTACTCGCTTTTGGTATTGACGAGGTTTCTCGTCGCCAATATACCATTCATATTAAAAATTTGGCGACTGGTGAAATATACCCAGACGCAATTGCCCTAACAGGTGGAGATCCTGTATGGGCCAACGACAATAAAACTTTGTTTTATACTTCCAATAATCCCGTAACACTTTTATCAGAAAAGATAAAAAAACATACCATCGGAAATAATACAGGCGATGCTACCGTATATGAAGAAAAAGACAAAAGCAATTATATAGGCGTAGGTAAAACAAAAAATGGACAGTATATTTTTATCGTATCGCAGGCTACTTTATCTGCTGAACTGAGCATGATTAATGCCGATCATCCCGATACCGATTTTAAAATATTCCAACCAAGAATGAAAAATGTGCTGTATGATATTGTTGCATTGGACAATAAATTTCTAATTCGAACCAATTGGAATGCACTCAACTTTAGACTAATGGAATGCCCCTTAGATAAAACCGATAGCAGCAACTGGAAAGAAGTTATTCCACATAGAAAAGATGTATTGATTCAGGGCGTAGAAGAGTTTAAAGATTTTGTTGTTATTAATGAAAGAAAAAATGGCTTGGTAAACCTTCGTGTTAAAAACAATAACACTGGTAAAGAACATGATCTCAATTTTGAAGAAGCCGCCTATACAGCAGGATTAGGAGCCAACCCTGAATACAAAACCACTAGCTTACGTTATAATTATACCTCACTTACTACGCCTTCTACGGTGTACGATTATGATTTGAATACCAAGGTGAAAACATTAAAAAAACAGCAGGAAGTAGTGGGTGGATACAATCCACTAGACTATCAAACATAACGCATTTATGCCACTGCCACCGATGGTACCAAAATACCTATTTCCTTAGTGTATAAAAAGGGACTAGATAAAAACGGAATGGCTCCTCTTCTGCTCTATGCTTATGGCTCTTATGGCATTAGTATGGATGTGAATTTCAGCAGTACAAGACTGAGTTTGTTGAATCGTGGTTTTATTTATGCAATTGCACATATTCGTGGCGGAGAGGATCTAGGTCGCCAATGGTATGAAGATGGCAAACTGATGAAAAAGAAAAATACTTTTACAGATTTTATTGATTGTGGATCTTACCTAATTCAACAAAAATATACTTCTTCCAATCACCTCTATGCACAAGGTGGTAGCGCAGGTGGATTATTAATGGGTGCTGTTATTAATATGGCTCCAGCATTATGGAATGGCGTAATTGCCCAAGTACCTTTTGTAGATGTGGTAAATACCATGCTGGACGAAAGTATTCCTCTTACCACCAACGAATTTGATGAATGGGGTAATCCCAAAAATAAGGACGCTTATTTTTACTTAAAAAGCTACTCACCTTATGAAAATATAGAACGGAAAAAATATCCAAATCTATTGGTAACAACGGGACTCCATGACAGTCAAGTTCAATATTTTGAACCCGCCAAATGGGTGGCCCGGCTTCGTACTATGAAGACCGATAAAAATGTATTATTACTCAAAACCAATATGGAATTTGGCCATGGTGGTGCTTCTGGCAGGTTTGATTATCTGAAAGACATTGCCCTCAACTATGCATTTTTATTTGCCCTAGAAGGCATTACTGAATAAGCCATTTTTTTGTCGAATACTTATTTTCAGTTTAAACAATTTACCATTCAACAGCATCGGTGTGCTATGAAAGTATGCACCGATGCCTGCCTCTTTGCCGCATGGACATGCAGCTTAATAAAAGAAAAAAATATAGTCGCTAATACCATCTTAGATATTGGTGCTGGCACAGGTTTAATTTCCCTGATGTTGGCTCAGGAAATAGCTGGTAAAATAGACACCATTGAAATAGATAAGGAAGCTTTTGAACAGTGCACCGAAAATATTAGCGATAGTCCATTTCATGCTAAAATAAAAGCATATCATTCCCCAATACAGCAGTTTATTTCACCCATTGGCGATGGCTATGATTTCATCATCAGCAATCCTCCTTTTTTTGAACAAGATTTAAAAAGCAAGGATGCAGCTCGCAATAGGGCTTTACACGATGATAGCCTGAATTTTAGTGACTTAATGATTGAAATGAACAGGCTGGTATCTCCCACCGGAAAATGCGCCATCCTACTACCCTATCACAGATTGGAAAAATGGATGGAGATTTGCAAAACCAATGGCTGGCATATACAAGAAACTTGTCGCGTAAAACAAACACCCAAGCATCCTTTTTTTAGAACGTTTCTGATGATGAGCAAGCAACCAACTATTCAACTAACAAGTGAAATAACGATTAAAGAGGGCGATATTTACAGCAATAAATTTCAAAAATTGTTGCGTCCTTTCTATTTAGCCATAAATGATTAACTTAGCGGTAATGAAGCGTATTATATTCTTATTAGCCAGTATTTTTTTTCTGTTGGTGGCTTGTACAAATTCAATAAAAAATTATGATGCTGCTGAAAATGGACTCGATGCTGGCAGGGAGTTTATAGATGCTTGTTTAAAAGGCGACTTCTTAAAAGCAAATTTTCACCTACTAACCGATCCACAAAATACTGCATTATTAAAAACAACAGAAGCTGAATATAGAGAGAAAGACAAGGAAGGAAGACAACAATTAAGAACAGCTTCTATCAATATAAAAGAAGTTACTGAGCCCAATGATTCAATAGTGATTTTACAATACAGCAATTCATTAGATACCATCCCCCACAAATCAGTAGTAATAAAAAGAAACAACCAGTGGCTTGTAGATTATAAACAAAGTTTTCAATAAAATATATGCACAAGAATACCGAACCAAAAACAGTAGTCCACCCATGGCATGGCGTTCACTATGGTGAGCATGCTCCTCGAATTGTAAATGCAGTAATAGAAATACCACAAGGCTCTCGTTGTAAATACGAGATTGACAAACCGAGTGGTTTATTAAGGCTCGATCGGGTAATTTTTTCTTCTTTCTATTATCCCATTAATTATGGTTTTATACCACAGACTTACGGGGGCGATAAAGATCCGCTAGACATTCTAGTAATTACTTCATTGCCTGTACAACCCTTAACCTTGATGGATGCCAAAGTTATTGGGGTTATGCAAATGGTAGATGGCGGAGATCCTGATGATAAAATTATAGCAGTAGCAGCCACCGATCCTGGGGTGAACCATTATAATAATATAGAAGAGTTGCCCAAACATTTTTTTGATGAGTTAAGGCATTTCTTTGAAGAATATAAAAAATTAGAAAATAAAACCGTGGTGGTGGAAGATTTTGGCGACAAAGCGAAAGCCCTCATCATTGTTGAGGAAGCCATCGCATTTTATAAAACTACATTTGGTGATCCTGAATAATCTGTAGAACCATATTGATATTGGGAAGCTGACCTACAAAATCACCTATAAAAATCTACAAACAGGGGGACTGAATCATATAAAAATTGAGGTTCAGTCCCTATCTTTGCAAAAACAGAAATTAAATGGAAGCAAAACAATCTACCGCTAAATATTGGGCCTTATTCTTTTTTTGGTTTGCCACATTAATTGTATTACTATTTGTTTATAGAGAATTCTTCTGGCTGGCTTTGCCTGGCACAGTAACCTATTTTGCGAAAGGCATGGATTTGATGTAGTAAGTCGCTTATTTGTATCTTTTGATTACGCGAAGTCGATGGGTTCTTTCTCCGGTATCTGAGTGAACAATACCCATATTGTCAATCTTATCTATGCGAACTTTTCCAGAAGCATGAATAATTTCTGCCGGATTCAGCATGATTCCTACATGGGTAATTTTCCCGTCTTCATTGTCAAAAAAAGCCAGATCACCACAAACTACTTCCTGTAAAAATCCCACCACTTCTCCCAATAGTACTTGCTGATAAGCGTCTCGAGGTAAATATTTGTTGAAAAAACGATATACTTGTTGTGAGAACCCACTGCAATCAATGCCAAATACCGAACGCCCACCCCATAAATAAGGAGTATGCAAATACGTGTTTGCAATATGTTTTATATAATCTGGCGTAAATAAATCAGCATTGGGTTTGGCAATAGTTCCTTCATATTGAAAATTAAATTTCCCAATATTCCAATGGCGATTATTAAACAAGCCAAGTGATGCACCAAAAGGCACCCGCATTTCTGCACCGTTTAATAATAAGGTATTGGTAAAATCAGCCGCAAGGCTACTCTCTTGCTGTGTTTGTACAGCACTCTCCAGCACTACCAACTGGGATGATTGACACCAGCCTTCGTATCCGTCGTACAAACATTTTACTTTGGTGAAACTGCCAGCACCAGTCAAGTAGTAATCCGTAATTTCAGCAATTTCTCCAAATAAGAGTTGGCTCACCATTTCTGTGCGATGTGATGGTTCGGTTCGCATTGGCACTACACCTACTATTCCAGCAATATCTGCCATGTATTGATTTTTTATGAAAGATATGGAATTTTATGATCCTTGCATCTTACCTTCAAATGCATTATTTTAAAGTGTGAATAATACTTCGTTAAACCATATTAGTGACCAAGACCTGTTGAAGCAGTATCATGCGGACCAGAACAAAGAATGGTTGGGTATTCTCTTACAACGATATACCTTATTGCTTTTTGGTGTAAGCATGAAATACCTAAAAAATGAGGAAGAAGCGAAAGATGCTGTTCAACAGATTTTTTTGAAGGCATTGAAAGAATTGGAGAAATACCCAGTAAGCTACCCAAAAAGTTGGTTGTATAAAATTGCTTGCAATCATTGCTTGATGAAGCTGAGAGACCAACGCATCAACTTCCCTTTGAAAGGTGAATATGAATATATTGCAGAAGAATCTGCTGGAATTGATACCTATTTACAAAAAGAAATTACCCTTCAAATGCTAGAAGCAGGTATAGCAGAACTGAACAATGAGCAGAAAACTTGCGTAACTTTATTCTATCTCCAAAAGAAAAGTTACCAAGAAATTACCGAGACTACTGGATATGCCATTCAACAAGTTAAAAGCAATATTCAAAATGGCAAAAGGAACTTGAAAATTTTCATGGAGAAAAAACAAGCCTCATAAATGAACGATTGGAAGCATATATTAAATGAAGAGGAAGAACTGAATGAACAGGAACTGCTGCAATACCTTCAAGGTAATGCATCGGATGAGTCGCGCTTTAACATTGAAAAAACGATGGCAGAGACTGATTTTGTAAATGATGCTGTAGAAGGATTACAACAGTTTAATAATCCAGCCAAGCTTGCCGCAATAAAAAACCAACTGAACCAAGAATTGATTAAAATAACCCTGAAAAAAACCTCCAGAAAAAAAATTCGGAGACTAGCCGATCAATATTGGTTAATCATATCTGTATTAAGCATACTAATTCTATGCGTGGTTGGCTATTTACTCATTCACTTTTATTCAAAATAATCAGATTTTTTAACCCGCAATTAACGCGTTAATCTATCTATTAATAAACAGTGACTGGTGTAAATTTTCTTGAGCGAATCGCGCTCAGCAAGTTCAAAATCGGCAAAGTCAAAACCAGGTGCTACCGTACAACCTACAAGAGAGTAGTCTCCAGTGGTTTCAGAAGCAAACCAAGCCCCAGCAGGAACTATTGCTTGGTACACACTTCTCCTTCCTCGCTTTTGTTGCCCAACTTAACACAATCATAACTGCCATTGGCGTACAATATATGCACATTCAATGCAGCACCTTCATAAAAATGCCAGCACTCATCGCTCTGAATTCTATGAAAAGCGGAGAAATAGTTTTTGACCAATAGAAAATAAATGGCTGTGCCAAAAGCGCGACTACCACTGAATCGCTGTGGTAAATCATTCGAATCAATCGTTTCCGAAGACCGATAAGTTTCTTTGTAGTACCCACCTTCTGGATGAGGAATTAGTTGGTATTGCTCAATTAAGTGTGACAGCATTTGCTAATATACAAAACATCCAATCCATTAACAAAGATTAGTGAGTTAGCTCTTATAACCACTTACCGAAACTAAATCCCGATTTTGCAATATTAAAATAATAAAAAAACTAATGAGTTAAGACAAATTAGAGGGGATTTGATCCAATATCAATACCTTAAATTTCGGCGATTACACCATGCTAAATTTTCTAATACTAACAGATTATTATAAGCGGGGCAATAATAATAAAATGTTCCGACGCCGATATTGCCTACCCATTTTTTTAGTGGGTCAGGAAACATCGAAGCAAAACTTGCAATAAAAAAGCAGAATGCCTCATTTTCAATTAATTCTTCTAGGGCATCAGCATTATTTAAAATGATTTTTGGCGGTATTGCATTCCAACGCAATAATGCGGTACTTAAAATAACTTGATCCATAAAATTGGTGGCAGTTTCCAAAGCCTTGCGTGCATCTTGAATTAGTTGAGGCTTTAATTTTTCAAGGGAAGGAATTGTTTTTAGTGACATTAGTCTAGATAAATGGTACAATATATTGGGCAGGCTTACATAATGAGGAGATACATAATTAGCGTTATTAATATGTTTTCTAGTTTCAATAATATTTTCAATCAAATAAAGGCTTGCCGAGTCAGCAGCAGTCCATTTGAGGTTATAAAATTCTACAAAATAGAGAATATTGGTGAGTACACATATATCAAAATCGATGGGCATTTTTTTCCCAAACCAAGTAGAATAAGCCCCTATATTTTGGTATTCAGGAAAAGTATTGTTTATTTTTTTCTTTTCGTTGTTGGTATACGCTTGCATCAACTGATGTACTTCTTTAGCTACAGAATCCGCTTTTTTTTGTGCCATTAATAGTATTACCGTATCATCTAAATCATCTGGTAATGCTTGTTGTTTATCGAACCAATTCAACCAACCTGCATTAGGGAAAATTTTAGGCGTATCAGTAGCCCAATAATTATAGGTATTTCTATCATATTTTCTATTCTTGAATTTAGGAAAAACTTCCATTGAATTAGCAAGGATGATCTTTGCCTGTAATTGTTGAGCAGGAGAAAATTCGGACTTAATGTCTTCTAAAGTAAAAGCAATAAGCCCAGTAAAAAAGGGATTAATATCCGCTTTATACCTGTCTTTATTAAATGCATAAAGCCGATAAGAAGGAATGGATCCTTTTGGAAAAACGCCATGTTGCTTTTGTTGCAAGTCGCCAATTCTATTCAACAATTTCGACATTACAAGGCTATCATTGGCAAGAATTGCATTGGAAAGAAATAGATATATAAAAATTGGTGAATACCGCATTTAAGTTGTTTCCTTTATTTTTCAAATATATCGAATCTACGTAAACTACTATTATGTTCACAAAAAAGGATATTGCCAACCACTTTGAATATTGTGAAGATCATTACAAGTATTTCTGGGGATTTAAAAAGAGTAAATCTATGCGCTTTGGTTAGAAAAAAATATCGGTTGCAAAGTGGTAGGCATTACTTCCTGTTTTCCTCGGTTTTTGAGATTTCGGTAAAAAATCGGCTGTAATGCATACTGGGTTTGAGTTGTTTTTTTATTTTGGGTGACCCAGTCCTATTTTTGGGGTATGTTTGTGAGAAAGAAGCATAATAAGAGTGGGGTTATTAGTGTTCAGATTATTGAAAAGAAGTCTGGCAAATCCACACTTGTAAAGACGATAGGTAGTTCTTCTGATCCAACAGAGATAACATCATTAGTTGTAAAGGGTAAGCAGTACATAGATACTTTAAAAGGTCAAACTAGTTTTTATTTTGACAAGCAGCATGAAGACCAACTGGTAAATTTATTTTTTAACGGGATACGGGAATTAAGTTTAGTAGGCCCTGAGTTATTGCTGGGTAAACTATTTGATGAGATTGGCTTTAATGGGATCAAGGATGAACTATTTCGCCACTTAGTATTAACCCGCTTATGTTATCCTGTAAGCAAGTTAAAAACAACAGATTATTTATTTAAGTACAAAGGACTCACCATTGATGTAGAAAGTATTTACCGTTATTTGGATAAGCTCAATAATAAGCAGAAAGCGCAAATACAAAACATAAGTTACGCTCATACACTACAGGTATTGAATAATGAGATCAGTATTGTATTTTATGATGTTACTACTTTGTATTTTGAAGCAGAGCAGGATGATGAGTTACGCAAAACAGGATTTAGCAAAGACGGCAAGCATCAGCAACCTCAAATTGTTTTAGGGCTACTTATTAGTGCTGGGGGCTACCCACTAGCGTATGAAATGTTTGAGGGCAAACAGTTTGAGGGACATACCATGCTACCCGTTATAGAAGCTTTTAAATCAAAATATCAGTTAAATGATTTAATTGTAGTTGCAGATGCTGGGTTAATGTCAAAGGATAATATTGCTGAACTGCAAAGTAAAAACTATCAATACATTATTGGGGCAAGAATAAAGAACGAAACAACAATCGTACAAAAACAACTTCTATCCCTGCATTTGAAAAATGGAGAAAGTGCAGCCATTACAAAAGATGGGATGAGCAAAATAATAATCAGCTACTCTGATGCTAGGGCAAAAAAGGATGCGGCTAACAGAAAACGGGGTGTAGAAAAACTAGAGAAAAATATAAGCAGGGGGAAACTTACTAAACAACATATTAACAACCGAGGTTACAATAAATATTTAAAACTAGAGGGAGAAGTAAAAATCAGCATTGATAAAGAAAAATATACAGCAGATGCCAAATGGGATGGACTGAAAGGCTATTGCACAAATACCAACTTATCCAAAGACCAGATTATAGAACACTACAACCATTTGTGGCAAATTGAAAAAGCATTTAGAATATCTAAAACTGATTTAAAAATCCGTCCAATTTATCATCGGCTTAAAAGTAGAATTGAAGCTCATATTTGCATAGCATTTTGTGCATATAAGATTTATAAAGAGCTAGAAAGACAACTGAAAATAAAAAAGGCACAAATAAGT
>JANMOT010000001.1:0-2166 GCA_031369485.1 Sphingobacteriia bacterium | reverse complement strand
ACTTTTTGTTTTGGCGGATGGTAAGATTACTAAAATAGAAACTGCAGATGGTAAAACAAGTAATGTAGGTATATCGGAAGAAATGATTTTAAACACTGCTGGCGAAAGGGAATACATATTTTACCACGCATGGCGACAAGTGAAAAATAAATTTTATGATCCTAAATTGCATGGTGTAGATTGGGAAATGTATCGTGATAATTATGCACGTTTTCTTCCACACATTAATAATAATTACGATTTTCTAGAATTATTAAGCGAAATATTAGGTGAACTAAATGGCTCTCACACAGGCGGATTTTATGACCATCGTGCAGAAAATGGGGATAGAACAGGCAGTTTAGGATTGTTTTATGACGAAAAAGCTACCACCCCGGGATTAAAAATAACTGAAGTGATGGAGGGTGGACCGCTATATAAATCGCAAAGCAAAATAAAAGCTGGGCATATTATTGAAAAAATTGACGGTATTGAAATTACGTCTGGTAAAGATTGGAATGCATTGTTAAACAGAAAGGTGAGCAAAAATGTACTCATTAGTATGTACGATCCAGCCAATAAAACCAGATGGGAAGAGACCGTAAAACCAATTGCCCCTGCTGCCGAAAATGTATTGCTTTACAAACGTTGGAAATCAATGATGCGTAAAATGACAGATTCACTAAGTGGAGGAAAAATAGGTTATGTACATGTTCAAGGCATGAACGACGGAAGTTTCAGAACAGTATTTGATGAAGTACTTGGTGTAAATGCAGATAAAGAAGGTTTAATTGTAGATACACGATTCAATACTGGGGGAAACTTACATGAAGAACTTTCTAACTTTTTAGATGGTAAAGTATATATACAATTTCATCCTTATGGATTTAAAACAACTGGTGGAGAACCCAGAGATAAATGGGTTAAACCAAGTGTGGTATTAATGAGTGAAGGAAACTATTCTGATGCCCATGCTTTTCCCTATGCCTACAGAGCTAAAGGAATTGGTAAACTAATTGGTAAACCAGTTCCTGGCACAAGCACTGCCGTTTGGTGGGAAACTCAAATCGACCCAACCTTGGTATTCGGTATTCCCATGATTGCCTTTTATGGGGTCAAAGAAAACCGACCATTAGAAAACTTGCAATTGGAACCAGACATTAATGTGGCTACGCCTTACGAAGAAATTTTAAAAGGAATAGATGCTCAGTTAAAAGCTGGCGTTACCGAGTTACTGAAAAAGAAGTAAAATTTTAAAATTGAGATAACAGCATGTATAAAATGGGGACAAAAACGATAGTTAAAATGAATTATTTGATAATTCGTAAACGATTTAATACAACTTATTATCTCTATTTTTAACCAATAAAACAAATTTTTAAAAATGAAAAACAAAAAAACAATCCTTGTATGTATTATACTGATAAATGTATTTTCTTTTCAGTTGATGGCACAAAAAAAGTTTGAATTAAACGATTTAGACAAACTATATACTTTAACCGACCCTCAAATATCCCCTGACGGAAAATCGGTTTTGATTGTAGTAGCTAAACCCGATACAATAACCAATAAAAACAAAACCTTTATTTACAAAGTTGATGTGGCAACAGGTGTAAAGCAGCAACTCACTTTTGAAAGAGCTTCGATAAGTTTTTCCAAGATGGTCGCCATCTGGCAATGCTGTTGCTTTTATATCGGCTGATGCAGCAGGTAAAGGTCAAATCTTTGTATTGTCTATAAACGGTGGAGAAGCTAAAAAAATTACTTCATCCCCAACAGGTGTGCAACAGTTTAATTGGAGTCCTGACGGAAATACATTTGCCTTTACCCAACCAGACGAAGCACCCAACAAAAAAGAAATAGAGAAAGGTTACGATGCTTTTGAAGTGAACTACAATAGTATGTTTATGAATGCCAAACCTTTACCATCTCATATTTGGCTCATCGCTTCAGAAGTTGGCGATGCAAAAAGGCTCACGGCTGGCAATTGGACAATTCCCTCTGCTGCATCCTGTATTTCATGGGCAGTAGATGGAAAACAAATCGCATTTCAAAGCAATGAGTCGCCTTATTCTGGCGAACTTATATCTACGATTAAAACGGTAGAAATTGCAACTGGTAAAGTGAATAGAATCACTACTTCGCAAATAGCAAACGACGCCATGCATAAAGAAAGGAACCCTGTTT
>JANMOT010000036.1:0-10028 GCA_031369485.1 Sphingobacteriia bacterium | reverse complement strand
GATGAGTTATGTAGGGTTGTTTGAGTTTATCAAAGACACCTACAAAGCGTGGAGAAAAACACACAATGCGCCCAATGCTTTTTGTACATAAAATCAACCATGCCTGCTACCCCCATTTTTGAAACAACGTGTTTTTTGCCTAAAAAGCATACTAGCTATAGGGGGTAGCTGAATATATGCTACTTTTAGTCGGACAACAATGAGAAATAAAATATTTGTCCGATGCAGCTATTTAATAGTAAAATATTTTATTCTTCATTTCTAAAGACAACCATACCATCAAAAACGTCGACCAAAACTGGCTTGGTCTTATCAATTTCACCAGCTAAGATTTTCTTGCTTAAATCATTTACAATAACTTTTTGAATCAATCGCTTTAATGGCCTGGCACCCATTTGAGCATCATAACCTTGTTCAATTAAATAGTCGACCAAATAATCACTAAACACTAAATTGATATCATTTTCTGCAACTAGTTTTTGTAGCCCTTTTAACTGTATGGCTACAATGCCTTTTAACTGCTTTTTGGCAAGGGGACTGAACATAATTATTTCATCAACCCGATTTAAAAATTCGGGGCGAATGGTTTGTCTCAACAGTTGTAACACTTCAGCTTTTGCTTTCTCTGTGGCTTTTTCAATTCCAGCTTCTTCAACCCCTTCAAATGCCTCTTGAATTAAATGGCTGCCTATATTACTGGTCATGATAATAATCGTATTCTTAAAATTGACCACCCTGCCTTTATTATCTGTTAACCTTCCATCATCCAATACCTGTAATAAAATATTCCATACATCTGGGTGTGCTTTTTCTATTTCATCAAGCAGTACAACACTGTAAGGCTTACGGCGAACTGCTTCGGTAAGTAGCCCACCTTCTTCATATCCGATGTATCCTGGAGGTGCCCCAATTAAACGAGAAACAGTGTGTTTCTCTTGATATTCACTCATATCAATACGCGTTAGCATTGTTTCGTCGTTGAATAAATACGCAGCCAATGCTTTTGCCAATTCTGTTTTGCCAACACCAGTAGTACCCAAAAAAATAAAAGAACCAATTGGCTTTTTGGGATCTTGTAATCCTGCCCTACTTCTTCTAATGGCATCGGCAACAGCACCAATTGCTTCTTCTTGCCCCACTACCCGATTGTGTAGTTCAGCTTCAAGGGTTAATAATTTCTCACGTTCCCCTTGCAGCATTTTAGCAACAGGTATACCAGTTGCTTTGGCAATATTTGCAGCAATATCTTCTGCATCAACTTCTTCTTTCAATAACCGTTTTTCAGTACTTAATAATAATTGTTCCGTTACCGCAGTAATGATTGATTCCTGTTCTTGTACTTTCCCATAACGTATTTCTGCAACCTTACCATATTCACCATTTCTTTCGGCTTGCTCGGCGGCTAGTTTAAGCTGTTCTATTGCTGCTTTGGCTGTCTGCACTTTTTCTACCAGCTCTTTTTCTTGTATCCACTTGGCTTTCAGCGTATCTCTTTCAACAGCCAAGTTGCTGATTTCAATATTCAGCGCACGCAACTGACCTTCATCTTTTTCACGCTTAATGGCAGCTCGTTCAATTTCTAGTTGACGAATCTGGCGTTCTAATTTATCCAATTCTTCTGGCATTGAATTCATTTCAAGACGAAGTTTGGCTGCACTTTCATCAATTAAATCAATGGCTTTATCTGGCAAAAAACGATCGGTAATATAACGATTGGATAATTCTACCGCAGCTATTATAGCTTCATCTTTTATGCGCACATGGTGATGTGTTTCATAGCGATCTTTTAATCCACGAAGAATAGAAATGGCATCTTCTACGGTAGGCTCATTAATCACCACCTTCTGAAATCTCCGCTCCAATGCTTTGTCTTTTTCAAAATATTTTTGGTACTCATTCAAAGTAGTGGCACCAATGGCCCTAAGTTCACCCCTCGCCAATGCTGGTTTTAAAATATTTGCTGCATCCATGGCACCTTCACCACCTCCTGCACCAATTAAAGTATGTATTTCATCTATAAAAAGAATAATCTCCCCATTACTTTCGGCCACTTCTTTTACTACCATTTTTAATCGTTCTTCAAATTCACCTTTGTATTTTGCACCAGCAATTAGTTGACCCATATCCAGCGTATAAATAATTTTTGATTTTAAATTTTCTGGCACATCGCCATTCACAATGCGCATGGCTAACCCCTCTACAATTGCTGTTTTACCAACACCAGGCTCTCCCACTAAAATTGGATTATTTTTTGAGCGACGGGTAAGAATATGCAAGGTTCTTCTAATTTCTTCATCCCTTCCAATTACAGGATCAAGTTTGCCTTGACGAGCTTTTTCATTCAGGTTTATGGCAAACTTATTCAACACCTGCAACTTCGTTTCCTGTACCTGAGATTGAATGCTGTCTCCTTTTCTCAATTCTTTTATAGCAGTAACCAACCCCTTCTCTGATAGACCCGCAGAAATAAGCGTTTTTGCTGTTTCATCATTCAACTGCACCATCCCCAACAATAAATGCTCCTGTGTAATAAATTCATCTTTGAATTGACTTAATGCAGCATTCGCTTTTAACAATGCTGAACTAAAATCTCTACCTGCTGACTGTGCAGGTTCTCCATCAGTCTGCTTGGGTAATTTCTTTAATTGCTCCTCAAGTCGCTGCTGCACAAATAATGGATTCACATTGTTTTTCTTTAACAGAAAATCAATCGGAGAATCTTTATCACTGAGCAATGCTTTTAGTAAATGGACTGTTTCAATGGCGGGATTGCCATTGTTATAGGCAAGTTGCTGGGCCAATTGAATGGCTTCCTGCGCTTTAATGGTATAATTACTTAGGTTCATATTGTAGCATTATTGAAATGAATGATGAATTAAATAAACTTAACTTTATGGTACAGACAAATCACAATCCAACACAAAATATCGGAAAATATGTCGTTAAAAAAAAGTAGAATATGCTTTAAAGTCAGTCTAGTTGCCTCTTTCATGCTATTCTTACAGTCCACTTATGCCCAATATAATTTTCAAGAATTAGACTTACAGGTAGAAAAAGCAAAAAAAGATTTGGGCAATGATTTAGTGGTATTGGTTTATAGAGACGGCAAAATTATTTACAACAAATCGGTGGGCGATTTCACCCCAAAAACACAGGCACCTATTGCAAGTTCTAGTAAATGGCTTACAGCTGCATTGATGATGGTATTGGTAGATGAAGGAAAAATTTCACTGGATGATAGAGTAAGTAAATATTTACCCATATTTAGTAAGTATAGTAAAGGATATATTACTATTCAACATTGTTTATCGCACTTAGTAGGTATTGAATCAGAGCCTGTTAAGTTAAGCTCCATTTTGAAGCGAAGTAAATACAGCAGTTTAGAAGAAGAAGTAGATGATTTTGCGTCAAAAAAAGACATTGTAGCCAATCCAGGATTAGAGTTCAGGTATGGTAATATTGGATTGAATATTGCGGGCAGGGTGATGGAAGTGGCTACCAGAAAAGGGTTTGAGCAACTGATGCAAGAAAAAATATTGAGACCCATGCAAATGCGCAATACCAGTTTCTCTGGTTTATTTGCAACAAATCCTTCTGGAGGTGCAGTCTCCACGGCGAATGATTATATGAATTTTTTAACCATGCTTTTAAACAAAGGAATGTACAATGGGAAACGTATTTTAAGTGAGCTATCCATTGAGGCAATGCAAAAAACCCAAACTACTGCCGCAATGATTAAGTACGCACCAAAAACTGCTACTGGATACAATTATGGGTTGGGCGAATGGATTTTAGAAACAGATGAGCAGGGAAATTCAACCGTTGTTGCGAGTCCCGGTTTATTCGGCACCTGGCCCATGATTGATAAATGCAGGGGGTATGCAGTTGTCTTTTTTGCAAAAAGCTTTTTAGGAGAGGAAGGGAGGGAAATTTATCTTTCCTTAAAAAAAACAATCGACCAGCAGATTATTGCCAATTGCAAATAAATATCCTAATATGGGAAAAAAAATAATCGAGTCAGCATACTTATTCCATCAATACGAAAAACGTTCTCAACCAATTGCAAGTAAAAAGGTATTTTTAAACCGAGTGTATAGAAATTGCTTAATGGCGAGTATCATTCTATTCTTTTGTTTATTAATAGGAATTGTTGGTTATAAATTGGGGGGACCAATGAGTTGGATTGATGCATTGCACAACGCTTCAATGATCTTAAGTGGTATGGGGCCAGTTGTTGAAATAAAAACGATTGGTGGTAAAATTTTTTCTTCATTCTATGCGCTATTTAGTGGTGTGGCATTTATTACCAATATTGGTTTACTAATAGCACCACTGGCGCATCGTTTTTTTCATATTTTACACGCCGAATAATTTCACTGAAGAATATGTTGTTGATAGAGAAGCAAACACAATTCATTAAAACCCTTTCTGCAGAACTTGGCTTCTCCTATTGTGGCATTGCAAAAGCAGGCCCACTTGAAGAGGATGCACGAAAATTAGAACAATGGCTTAATAAAGGCATGCATGGAAAAATGCAGTATATGGAAAACCATTTTGAGTTAAGAGTGGATCCAAAAAAATTAGTACCTGGTGCAAAATCGGTGATTACACTACTCAAAAATTATTATCCTTCAGAACAGCAATCACCAACAGCACCATCCATAGCTAAATATGCATGGGGTAAAGATTACCATGAAACAATCAGAGCACAAATGCATATTTTTTTTGATCGTGCAAAAAAAGAAATAGGCGATTTTAATGGACGGGGATTTGTAGATTCTGCTCCTGTTTTAGAAAGAGCTTGGGCTATTAAAAGTGGATTGGGGTGGGTGGGGAAAAACGGAAATCTAATTCACAAACAATCGGGCTCCTTTTTTTTTATAGCTACATTAATTGTAGATATCGAATTGAAATACGATGACCCAATTGCTAAAGATTATTGTGGAACCTGCACCAAATGCATTGACGCTTGCCCAACAGATGCCATTTTAAACGATAAAGTAATTGATGGAAGTAAATGCATCAGTTATTTTACCATTGAGTTAAAAGACGCACTTATTCCAGAAAACATGAAGGGAAAATTCAATGATTGGATATTTGGTTGCGATATTTGTCAAGACGTTTGCCCCTGGAATCGTTTCAGCAAACCGCATCAGGAACCAGCGTTTAATCCACTAGTTTCCATACTGAATTTCAGCCACCAAGAATGGAAAGAAATTTCTACTGATACGTTTAATAATTTATTCAGAAATAGTCCGCTAAAAAGGACAAAATTCAGCGGCATACAACGAAACTTAAAGTTTATTCAGTGGGATGATACGGAAAAAATTAAAGTCGATAACCAATCGTAATTGCAATCCTATTGAATTTGTATTCCAGTGTTCTAGGAACTATTATTGAGTTGGGCATACCACCACCTATCACAGGCATATAAATGAATTCGTTAAAATTTTCTTTGGTAGTTTTAATCGAATATCCAATACCAATACTTAAGCCTTTGAGCATGGTTTTAGACAATGAATACCGAATGCCCATATCGGTATAGATGCCATTGCTAAACCCTTTGTGTTGAATACTTCCCCATCCTCCCCTATTTAAATTATTCGTGTATTGGTTTTCGAGCGGCCAGGCTATATTCAATCCCAAAGAGGAATAAATAGCCAATTGTTTAGATTGATTTAAATAATAATGAGTGGATAAAAATATGGGTGCAGTTCTCACTTTATAGTAATCAATGGCTGCACCCAATCCAAATCCCCATTTGTTTTTTTCCCATCCTCCAAGCACGCTCAGTTGCCCGCTCACAGATTGGTCTCCATTTAGCAAAGCAACTTGAGGGGCAATAAAATACAAACTCTTTTTCTTTTGAGCAAAAGCAATGGATATTACTCCAAAAAGCAGACATGAAAACAGAAGGATTCTCATAGTAATGATTTATAATAGTCAAGGAATTACTGAGCAAAAATTCCGATTTTTCCAGCTATAAATGCTTGTGCAGGGTTGGTATAATTAATACAATAGAGCCCATCTTTAGCGGTTACAATTGCAATACCATTATAAGCAATAACATCAGTACCTTCAAAACCTCCAACAGTTTTTATAGGGGTAACAAAAGATGCTGTTGCTACATTCAGTAATTTCAGTCCTTCTTTTCCATCACAAATCATTAGAATGTCACCATCTTTTGACAATCCTTTCGGGGAAGTTAATGGATAGGTTCTCAAAAGTGTTGGAGCTGATAAATTGCGAATGTCTACTATATCAAGTTGATTAGAAAATCCGCCACAAAAACTTCCTCCCCATAGTGTGATATAAGCAAAATTATCATCCGCAATAACTGGATCACAAGAACGGGAATGGGTGAATTGGGAGCGCTTTTGGGGTTGATCGGGATTGATGGTATTGTAAATAAACATACCTGATTTACTGCCAATAAAAAGATTTTGTTTATAAGGAAATATGGTTTCAATATCTCCAAGTGGAAGCACTTGCTTACCAGTAAATTCAGGTGATGCAGCTTGGCTGATATTAAATACTTTTAAATCGGTATTACTAACGGTGTACATACGTTCGTTTGATAAAGCAAAGCGAGCCATTGATCCCGCAACACCAAATCCACCAGAAAAAGATTTTGAATTGGCAACGGATGCAAAATCCATAACTGCTCTATTTCGCAAGTTCATGTTTTGAGTAATTGATTGGGTAAGTGTTCCACTAAAACGAGATGTTACCACTGTATCAATCCTTACCCATTCTGTGATAATATTGGTAGTATCTAAATAATAACCATTATAAATACGGTGCGGGAAAACGCCTTGATTTACTTTTTTAAGCTTGGCATTTGCAGGATTACTAATATCAATGGTAACCAAATCTGTATAACAGTCTGCATACAAATAATTACCATTCACAGCAATATCAACACAACCTGGAATAGCAATATAGTAAAGATTCACCGGGTTTGCAGGATTGGCTATATCAATAATATGAACCCCTTTATCAACTTCATTTAAAAATATATAATGATCCTTCCAAACAATCTTTCCAGCATTGCTTATTAAAGTAGGCGCAGCAGCCGTTATAGCATTTTGAACTGATGCTTTTGTTTTATAAACGGGGCGATAGAAAGTATATTTTTCTGATACAGAATCTTTGGTACAGTCCGTAAATAAGAGGACAAACGCACCTGTAAATAATAGAATAATTAGTTTCATATATTTCTATTTGTTGGTTATGGAATTTATATCTTGACAAGCCCCAGTATATTATCGTTGCAATGATTTTATTTTTTCGGGTAAATTAATTCGCAGCCGCATCCCCGCTAGTCCAAGATGTTGACTCGTTCCACTTAGTACAGATAAATTGGTGAACTGATACCTAAATTCTGGCCCAAGAAATAACCATGGCTTTTTACCTATACCCATTTCCACACTTCCAATTACACCCGTCTGCCATTTATTCAACAGGCTATTATTTTTAACTAAAACATCTTTTCCAGTTATATAGTGTAACCCATTACTAGCAAATAAATAACTGCCCATTAAACCAATATTCATTCGAATGGAAATTGATTTGTTCAGTCGAGCAGATTTAAATACACTTGTAGTAAAATGTAAAAAATGGTATTGATTGGTATATTCATTTTGTTGACCATTGGAATAATAAAAATTGTCCTGTGCTACTTTTTCGGTATTATCTGCTAAGAATCGCAATGTTGTACTCGATGTTGTAGCCACTTTTGTACCTACCAATATATTATTTCGATAAAGTGTATACCCAAGTGCAAATTGCAATCCTGTTCGCTTGTTCAACATTCTTTCTGACTGTACAGAAAAATCATAGGAGGCAGCATTGCTAATATTGGGCTTACTAAAACTTACTGCGGTAACTTGATTCGAAAAATTATTTGCATATTCAGCAATATTATAAGATTTATCACCCGTAAATAACCCCGAACGAAGTACGCTTATGCCAGCCGTAGCTGCAATACTCCATTTCCATTTGTGGGTAGATTTTTCGACTTTTTTTCCCGAACTACTGTCTGTATCCGCCCTATCAAAAATTGGGAGACTCCCTTTTAACAAGGCAGGAATTGAATCGTTTTTATCTTCCTTCAATTGAACCAATACCATTTCAGGTTGAAGCGATTGAGTAGCTTCAACAGATTTTTTATTGGCAGAAATGTTTTCTAAAATTATTGGGGTTGAAGTAGATGCCTTTTCATCAATAACTGATTTTTTAAAAGCAGGTTTAATAGAAAATTGTCTTATCTGGGTGATATGCTGTTCAATGATTTTAAGTTTATGATCGGCATCATCCCCTACTTCAATTACTTTATCATTTTCTTTCCCTTCAAATTTATCCATCTTTGAAGCACCGACTTTAGGAATACTTTTTACAACTATCGGATATCTCATACTTTCGGCAGAATGGTTACTGATTTGGTAAACCCAAAAGCCAACTCCAGCCAATATTCCAAATAATAAAAACCATACAATTCCCCGCTTTTTTCTTTTGGGCTCAAGACTGGCTTCTACCCCTGCCCAAACAGCAGCATCAGGCTTTAGCCCAAAATTTTTTAATTCAGCACTCACCCGCTCTTCAAATATTTTATCGGACATACGTATTTTTTTTATGGTTAACCGAAGATTGATCCAACCAATTGATGAGTAAAGCCCTTGCGCGAGCATATTGCGACCTACTTGTACCTTCATGAATTCCCAACAATTTGGCGATCTCTACGTGCGTGTAACCTTCAATTGCATGCAGATTAAAAATTGTTTGGTATCCAACTGGAAGTTGAAGAATCAATCGCAGCAAGTCTTTCAAATTCAACTGTGCATCTGGCTCACGAGTATCTACTGGATGCAAAGGATTTTCATCAAACGACAGATCAAGTTGGTATTGTGGTTTTCTTTTTAGGTAATTGATGGCCGAATTCACCATAATTCTTCTAATCCAAGCCCCAAGATCACCATCCCACCTGAATTGTTCTAAATATTTAAATACCTTGATAAATCCAATTTGCAATACTTCTTCGGCATCAGCCCTGCATTTGGTATACCGATAACATACACCCAGCATTTGTTCAGAAAAACGATCATACAGTTCTTTCTGCGCAAGCCTTTTCCCTCGTAAACATTCATTTATCAATTGAATTTCTTCGTCCATGCAAACTATTGACAACCAATAAGCTTTGAGCGTTGCATGTATCTTTGGTTTCCCCGCTTTACTTTTGCGGTATGAATTTAGCCGAGAGAGATAAAAAAGTAATATGGCATCCATTTACCGTACAAAAGAGCATGGCAAGTCCCATCCCAATCATTTCGGGTAAGGGGAGCTTATTGATTGATGAACAGGGCAATGAATATATTGACGCAATAAGTAGTTGGTGGGTTAATTTACATGGGCACGCACATCCCTATATTGCAGAGAAAATTTACCGACAGGCTTTAACACTGGAACAAGTGATTTTTGCGGGATTCACACATGCCCCAGCGGTGGAGTTAGCAGAGCGACTCATTACAATTTTACCGGGTAATTTCAGTCGCATTTTTTACAGCGACAATGGATCTACCTCCACTGAAGTAGCGTTGAAAATGGCCATTCAATTTTGGTGGAATAGGGGTATTCCTGAAAGAAAGAAAATACTTGCTTTTAACAATAGTTACCATGGCGATACTTTTGGGGCCATGAGTGTAAGTGATAGATCTGTATTTACTTTGGCGTTTCATGATTTGTTGTTTGAAGTAATTTTTATTGATGCGCCTACTGCTGATAATATGAACGAGATTAAATCAGTTGTAGAAAGAAATGGTCATCAAATTGCTGCTTTTATTTATGAACCCTTGGTACAAGGTGCTGGTGGCATGAAAATGACAGATCCCATACTGTTAAATGAGCTTTTGAATACCGTAAAACAAGCGAATATTATTTGTATTGCAGATGAAGTAATGACTGGCTTTGGAAGAACTGGAGTATTATTTGCAAGTAATTATATGAACAACAAACCCGATATTATTTGCCTA